>DLGP01000066.1 GCA_002482765.1 Alphaproteobacteria bacterium UBA7691 | reverse complement strand
CTATTAGGGTCCGGACTCATTACAGCCACCAGATAACAGTAGCAGCGAGAGTGATTGCTGCGAAGAAGTTTTTGACGTTTCGGTCGAAGCGTGTGGCGATGCGGCGCCAATCCTTGAGGCGACAGAACATACGTTCGATGATATTGCGCTGCTTGTAGATGGCCTTGTCGTAGTCGTATTGGACCTTGCGGTTCTTGCGCGGCGGTATGACCGCCGTTGTTCCGCGCTCTTGCAGCCATTCGCGCAGGGCCTTGCTGTCATAGCCTTTGTCGGCGACGAGTTCCTTGGCGGGCGGCATGGCCTCGATGCAGCGGCGGGCGGGCTTGCAGTCATGGACGTTGCCCGGCGTCAGCAGCAGGACGAGCGGCCGGCCTTTGCCATCGCAGACGGCGTGGAGTTTGCTGTTGCGCCCCCTTTTGGTGCGGTCGATACCATGAACCAAGGCCCCCCTTTTCCGCCGCCCGCGCAGCGGTGGACCTTAATGCAGGTGGAATCGATGAACAGCCGGTCAGGTGTGTCCTCGGCGCCCGCCAGCGCGCTGAATATCCCGTCCCAGATACCGCGCTCCGCCCAGCGCACAAAACGATTGTAGAGGGTCTTCTTCGGACCGTAGACCTCGCGCGGGCAATCGGCCCAGCGACCACCGTTCTTCAGGGCGTGGACGATGCCGCTCAGTACCCGACGGTCATCAACCCGATCCCGGCCGCGGCTGTCCGTCGGCAGAAGCGGCTCGATCCGAGCCCATTGAGCATCAGAAAACCAAAAGAAATCCGCCATTCTCATTGCCTCCCTACAGGAGACAATGAATCACGCAAACACTCCCTTGGGAATCCAGTTAATGGGTCCGGACCCTAGTTACATCACCGCCGGCCCAGCCCGGCGGTTTTGTTTTGCGGCCAGCCGCAGGCTAACGCAGCAGCCAGCAACGGCGTGGTGAAAAAGACATAGCCCTTGCCTTCCCAATTGCCGAAAGCTGCCTGCGTGATCTCGGCCATGCCGAGTAATTCGCCGACACCCACGGCGGCAAAGGGCAGAAACATGCCGAACCAGACGAAACGGAACCACGCCGCGATATCGGCGCCGCGCCAGCCCCGGTAAAGCCAGGCCAGGCACAACAGCCAGAGCAGCATGATGGCGATCTGGTAGTGGGATGCCGCGCTTCTGGCGCCCCGGCCAAAAACATGCAGCGGCTGATAAAACAGCGATAGCGTTTCAGCCCAGGCGTAGAAAAAGCCGTGGATCGCCGCGCCTGTCAGCGCAGCCATGCCGGCAAAGATCAGGGCGCGCTTGCGATCGATCTTGAACAGGCATAGGGCCAGCAAGATCGGCAACAACACAAACGGCACCCGGGCGGTGGCGATAAAGGCCGCCAACACGGCACAGAGCAATAACCAGCCCGGATTGTGGTAGCTGCGATACAGCAAGGCCGTGAGCGCCACTGCCGCCAGCGAGAAGGCCAGCAGATCATGTGCAACAACGCTCATCTGGAAGAAGCAAATGCACATCAGCAACAGTGCAATGAACAGGTTGGCGCGCCATGCCGCCATGCCGGCCATCAGGCCGGCGGAAAGCAGCAGATAAAGCGGCGCCATCATATAGATCAGGCCACTGAGCGTAAGCGGCGCATTCAACAGCACCCAGCCCGGCCCCGGACTGATGGGGGCGCCGCCGGGCAACACTACCGAATAAGGGTGCAGGCCGGCCGCAAACGCCAGGGCTGGCTCGATCAGGGCATCCGGCGCACTACTGGGAAATTGCACCAGCCGTGTTGCCGGATAGAGCTGATGATTGAGCAAGGTCAGGCCAGCGCAGCCAAGCATCCACCAGAGATGCCGGTCAGCCAGGCCGGGCCGCAGCGCCAGGATACGATCAAGCAGCACCAGCAGGGCGATGAAGCCAAGGCAATAAAGCAGCCAGGGCAGCCAGAATGCGTCATCAAGCCGTTTGGCGAAAAACGGCATTGCCGTGATCAAGCCAATGCCGATGAAACAAAGCAGCGGCATAGCCGCAGCAGCATCATGTTTTTTCAGCAGCCCCGGCACCGCTTGGCTCAGGTGATGCGTTTGAGCAATGCCAGCAATTGCGCCTGTTCGGCCGTTGAAAGCGGGCCGAGTGTCACCTGACTGACTTTGGGGCCATTCGAGATCAGGCTTTCCACCAGCGCACGACCGGCCAGCGTCAGGCTCAGATAGCGGCGCCGCTTGTCATTCTTGTCTGGCCGATGGGCAATCAGTTTGCGCACTGCCAGACGGCGGATCACACCCTGGATCGTCGCCGGGTCCATCGCGGTCAGGCGGCCAAGATGGTTCTGCGACAATTCGCCGGCCTCATAGAGCTTCACCAGCGCGGCATATTGCGTCGGCGTTACCTGGGTATCGCCGATGCTGCCCATGAAGATGGCGGTGGCGCGCTGATGCGCCCGCCGGATCAGATGGCCGATCTGTTCTTCCAGCACATAGCCAAGCGGCAAGGCGGCGGCGGTGGCCGGCATCGGCTCCGTCTCGGCCAGGCTTGGCTGCTGTTTCGGCAAGGTCATGATTTTTCCGGTCGGGTTGGCGCGAGCGGAGACTAGCGGCAATCCAAGCCCCGCGCCAAGTCATTCGGCCGAAACTTTATGGAGATACGAAGATTATACAATATATCAGCGTTGATATTCTGCGCCTTCAAAGCACCTGGGTTGCCGCCTCGGCGCCGCGTTCGATCAAGCGCAGCGATCCTTCGCTGTTTTCAAAGATGGTGCAGGAGCAGTAATCGGGCTGAAACAGCACCAGCCGGTCATCCTTCAGCGCCGCGCCGAGGGCGGCATTGATCACCATGAAATGCGTCACGATCACCATATCCCTGCGGCAGGAAAGCAGCGAGCCGACAACGCCTTGGCGCCAGGCGCGCAGAATACCGGGTTGATCGGCAAAACGCTGGCCGGCTATGCGCTTGAGCCAGGCGCCACGCGCCGCCAGTCCCTCGGCGGCAATATCCGGCGGGGTCGGAATTTCCGAGACAGCCGAACTGATCTCTGCCAATTCGCCCCAGCGATTGGCCAGCGGCGCGGCGGTTTCCTGGGCGCGCTGCAACGGCGAGCAGAGGATCGGCAGCGGGCCGAGCGCCTCTAATTTCAGCGCCAGATCAACCGCATGATCGCGGCCTTCCTCGGACAGGCCGGGATCAGCGGCTTCAGCGAAATTCGCCGCCGCTTTTGCATGCCGCACCAGATAGAGCTTAGACATGGCTTCGGCCTCGGCTTGGTTTTACAGCAGGTTAATCCGCATATTCTCGCGCGCCACGATGGCACCGGTCCACATCTGGCGCGCATCGGCTTCCAGCCGCTCCATGAACGGGTCTTCATGATCCGGATCGTGATGGAAAATCGCCAGTTGCTTCACGCCGGCCGCCAGGCAGAGCCGCACCCCTTCCTGCCAGGTGGAATGACCCCAGCCGACATGGCTTTCATATTCGCGATCGGTATAGGTGCTGTCATAAATCACCAGATCGGCATCGGCGATCAGGTCGAGCACATTCTGGTCCGGCTTGCCGGGGGTATGCTCGGTATCGGTGACATAGCACATCGCCTTGCCGCCATATTCGATGCGATAGCCGGTGGCGCCATCGGGATGATTCAGCGGCTTGGTGCGCACCGTGATGCCGTCGCCCAGGGTGAAGCGGTCACCGGCGCGGAAATCCTGGAACACAAATTGCGCCCCCATCTTTTCCAGCGGCACCGGGAAAAACGGCTCGGCCATCTGCGAGCGGAAAACCTGCTCAATGCCACCCCGATCGGCAACATGGCCGGCTCGGATGGTGAAATGGCAGCTTTTGCGAAAGGCCGGCGAGAAAAACGGAAAGCCGTTGATATGGTCCCAATGGGTGTGCGAGAGCAGCAGATCGGCATTCTCCTCGCCGCGCTTAAGCATCCAATGGCCCAGATTGCGGATGCCGGTGCCGGCATCCAGGATCAGCGTGCGACCGCCAAGCTTCACCTCCACGCAGGAGGTGTTGCCGCCGAAGGCGATATGCCTGGGCGATGGTGTGGCGATGCTGCCACGCACCCCCCAGAATTTTACCTTGAAGCCCATACCGCAGCCTTTCCGCTCATGCCCAAGCTTCAGCCGCCAACCGGCAGCGCCATTTCGGCCAGCCGCGCCCAATAGCTGGCGCCGATGGTGATGGCTTCGTCGTTGAAATCGTAATGCGGGTTGTGGATCATGCAGCTGCCCTCGCCGGCGCCATTGCCGATCCAAACATAGGAACCCGGCTTCTCGCGCAGCATCCAGGCAAAATCCTCGGCGCCCATGCTAGGCACGATATTGCGCAGCACATTGGCCTCGCCAACAATGTCGGCAGCGGCACGCGCCGCCAGCTCGGTCTCGTCAACCGTGTTGATGGTGGGCGGATAGCGCCGCTGATAATCCAATTCGGCCACCGCGCCATGGCTGGCGGCGATGCCGGTAACAATCTGGCGCAGGCGGCTTTCGATCAGGTCCTGCACTTCGGGCGAGAAGGCGCGCGCAGTGCCGGCCAGCATGGCATCTTCCGGGATCACATTGGTGGTGTGGCCGGCGCTGAACTGGCAGATGCTGACCACCGCCGGCTGCTGCGGATTGACATTACGGCCAACGATATGCTGCGCCGCCAGCACAATCTCGGCGCCAATCGCCACCGGATCGATGCCCTGATGCGGATAGGCGCCATGCGCGCCCTTGCCGCGAATCTTGATCCAGAACATGTCGGCAGAGGCCATCATCGGGCCGGCTTTCACACCGAAACTGCCAATATCGTAGCCTGGCATATTGTGCATGCCAAACACCGCCTCGCAGGGGAACAGACGGAACAGGCCCTCATCCACCATCACCTTGCCGCCGGCCAGATTTTCCTCGGCCGGCTGGAAGATGAAATGCACGATGCCGTCAAAGTTGCGCGACTGCGCCAGATACTGCGCCGCGCCCAGCAGCATGGTGGTGTGGCCATCATGGCCGCAACCATGCATCTTGCCTTCATGCTTGGATTTATGCGCAAAGCCATTCAGTTCATGCAGATCAAGCGCGTCCATATCGGCGCGCAGGCCGATGGCGCGATTGCCGGTGCCGGCCTTGAGCGTGCCGACCACGCCGGTCTTGGCCAGGCCGCGATGCACCGGGATGCCAAAACTTTCCAGCTTCTCGGCCACAAACTGCGCCGTGCGGTGCTCCTCGAAGGCCGTTTCCGGATGTGCGTGCAGATCGCGCCGCCACGCGGTCAATTGCGCCTTGTTGGCGACGATCTCATCAATCAGCTTCATAATTCCTCCACACCCACTTCTGCTACTGGCGCCACCACCGTGCGGCGGTTGATCGAAATCGCCGGTTCTCCAAACTAAACGATTGATTTTGCTGTTTCCAGCGCCTTGCACAGGGATTGACTCATGAGCCTCACTATGGTCTTGTCCGGGCGCGGCAGAGCCAGTCCAAATGTTGGGCCTGCCCGCCGCCCCCCTAAACACGCGGAAATCCATGGATTTTACTAGTCTAGGCTTAAGCGAGCCGGTACTGAAAGCCGTTGCCGATGCCGGTTACGTGCAGCCGACCCCGATTCAGGCCCAGGCCATCCCGATCGTTTTGACCGGCCGGGACGTGCTGGGTACAGCGCAGACCGGCACCGGCAAGACCGCCGGTTTCACCTTGCCGCTGATCGATATTCTGGCCGGCGGCCGGGTGCGCGCCCGTATGCCGCGCGCCCTGATCCTGGAGCCGACCCGCGAACTGGCCGATCAGGTGGCGCATAGCTTTGTCACTTACGGCAAACATTCCAATCTCTCGATGGCGCTGCTGATTGGCGGCGTGAACTACACCGAGCAGGAAAAGCTGCTGGATCGCGGCGTTGATGTGCTGATCGCCACCCCGGGCCGCCTGCTTGACCATTTTGAGCGCGGCAAGGTGATGCTCACCGGCGTGCAGGTGTTTGTCATCGACGAAGCGGACCGCATGCTCGATATGGGCTTCATGCCCGATGTGGAGAAGATCGGCTCCAAACTGCCGGTGCTGCGCCAGACCCTGTTCTTCTCGGCCACGATGCCGCCGGAAATGCGCAAGCTGGCCAACAATTTCCTGAACAATCCCAAGGAAATTGCGGTGGCGCGGCAATCCACCACCGCCGAAACCGTGACGCAGGGGCTGATCTATGTCAGCACCCGCATGAAGCGCGAAGCGCTGCGCACCCTGATCCGCAATGAAGGCGTGAAGAACGCCATCATCTTCTGCAATCGCAAGCGCGATGTGGACATCCTGGCAAAATCGCTGATCCGGCATGGCTTTGACGCCCAGCCGCTGCATGGCGATATGGACCAGGGCACCCGCACCGCCACGCTGGAAAAGTTCAAGCGCAACGAAATCGCCATTCTGGTCGCCTCTGACGTTGCGGCGCGCGGCCTGGATGTTCAGGGCCTGACCCATGTGTTCAATTTCGATGTGCCGACCCATCCGGAGGATTATGTCCACCGCATCGGCCGCACCGGTCGCGCCGGCATGGAAGGCCGCGCCTTCACCATGGCGACCGAGGATGACGCAAAATATGTCCGCGCCATCACCCAGTTGATCAACCGCGAAATCCCGGTGGTGGAACTGCCCGGCTTCGGCCCTGGCGAGCATCCCGAGGATAGCGGTGCCGGCGGCGAACGCGAAGAGCGTGGCGGTCGTCGCGACCGCGGCCGCAGCGGCAATCGCGAGCGGGGCCGCAGTGGCAGCCGCGAGCGCGGACGCGACAGCAATCGTGATCGCGCGCCGGAAGCGGCCCGCACCGAGCCGGTTGATGCGCCGCTGGCCGAGGCCAGCCCGGCCCAGATAACCGAAACGACGCCGAGCGAAGCCGCGCCGGAGCGCGCCCCGCGCAGCCGCAAGCCGCGCGAGCATAAGGCCCGTGAACCGAAGCCGCGCGAGGCCAGGCCGCAGGACAGCAAGCAGCCGGATTCCAGGCCACCGCGTGAGGCCAAGCCGCAGCGCGAAACCAGGCCCCAGCCAGAGACAAAGGCGCAGGAGGGTCGGCGGCGCGATAATCGCGAGGACCGCGATCCGCCGGTGGTGGGCATGGGCGACCATGTGCCAGACTTCATGCGCCGCCCTGTGCGCAAGGCGCAGCGCGGATAACTTGCGCGTCAGGCAGTAACGGAGCCGATCATGCAAACGATCTTCGTGATGGTGAAATGCGACCTCGGCCACGCCTATGACGTGGCGGCCCAGGCCGTGGAGCAGATCGAACAGGTTTCCGAAGTGCATTCCGTATCGGGCCAATATGACCTGATGATGAAATGCTACCTGCCCGATGGCACCGATATCGGGCATTTTGTGGTCAATAAGCTGCAAACCATCCCGCGCGTGAAGGACACCTTCACCATCATCACCTTCAAGGCCTTCAGCTAAAAGCCATGGGCTATGCCTTCGTGCTGGTCGTCGGCCTGATGGCCGGCGCACTCAGCGGCGTGGTCGGTTTTGGCTCATCCATCATGCTGATGCCGGTGCTGGTCTACCAGTTCGGCCCGCTGGCTGCCGTGCCGATCATGGCAATCTCGGCACTGATGGCCAACCTGTCGCGGATCATATTGTGGTGGCGCGAAATCGACTGGCGCGCCTGTGCCGCCTATACCATCACCGGCGCCCCTGCCGCAGCCCTTGGCGCCCGCACCCTGCTGATATTGCCGACCCGGCTGGTGGATATCGCGCTGGGCCTGTTCTTTGTGCTGATGGTGCCGGCCCGGCATTGGCTGGCGCGGCGCGGCTTCAAGCTGTCGCTCTGGCAATTAGCGCTGGTCGGTGCCGGTATCGGCTATCTCACCGGCATCGTGGTCTCCACCGGGCCGATCAGTGTGCCGGTCTTCCTGTCACTCGGCCTGGTGAAAGGCGCCTTCCTGGCCACCGAAGCTGCCGGCTCGCTTGGCATTTATCTGGCCAAAGCTGCGGTGTTTCAGCAATTCGGCGCCCTGCCCGGCGAAATCCTGCTGCAAGGCCTGATCACCGGTTCTGCCGTGATGGCCGGCAGCTTCCTCGGCAAACGCTTTGTGCTGCAACTCGATCCGGCCTGGTTCAGCCGCCTAATGGATGGCGTGATGCTAGGCGCCGGCCTGTTCATGCTGAGCCACGCTTTTTAACTGCATAACAAAAGGGCGCGATTTGCATCGCGCCCTCTGTATCAATCCGCTTTCAGGAATGCCGCTTAGCGCGACCACCAGCCACGCTTGGTCGGCGGTGGTTCGGCCGGCTTGTCCTGGCTGCCATCGGGTGTCACCACCACGGTCTCGAAGATCGGCCCGGTATGCACCGGCGTGGCAGGAATAGCGGCAACCGGCTCGACCGGCGCCGCTTCCGGCGCGGCAGCAGGCGCCACTTCCGGCATGGTGGCTTCCGGCACAGCAACCGGCGCACTGGCTTCCGCCACCACAGCCATCGGCTCGGGTGCCGATACCGGGGCTGGTTGCGGCGCGGGCTGCACCACCACCGGCTTGGGCGCCGGACGCGGCTCGTCCAGATCCAGATCAAGCATCGGGCCGCCATCCAGCATTGCACCAATCGCCGCCGGGGTCAGGAAATCGCCCTGATCCATATCGCGCTGATTGTTCTCGCGTGGCATGCGCTGCGGACGATCCGGATTCTGCGCCGGACGTGGCTCGGCGCCTTCTTCGGCCCCGCCCTCGTCACGGCGACGGCGGCGACCGCCCCGGCGACCACGGCGGCGGCGGCGCTGCTCACCATCGGCCTGAGACTCACCGGCCTGGGCTTCCTCGCCGGCGGTTTCTTCGCCTTCAGCCTCTTCGCCCTCGGCAGTATCTTCAGCATTGGCTTCGCTGCCGGCGTCGCCAAACTCGGCCTCGCCCTGCCCGGCCTCGGCATTGCTGCCTTCAGCCATGCCGGCTTCGTCGCCGTTGGCTTCATCGCCCCGGCCACCACGGCGGCGGCGGCGGCGGCGGCGGCGGCGGCGGCCATCGCTATCGGCACCATTTTCCGTGCCATTCTCAGCCTGGCCATTCTCTCCTTGGCCGGCTTCATCGGCGGCATCATCAAGGCCAAGGGTATCGGCCTCGAAACCATCCTCCTCGCCATCCTGATCCATGAAGGCCAGTTCCTCGGCCGCATCGGCATAGGAGCTTTCCTGGGTGATCGGGCGCTGTGGTTCAACGCGGGTGCTCAATTCAGGCCGGGTGACTTCGCCGGGCTGGCGCAGCTTGGCACGATCCAGCTTGTAATCCGGCGGCACCAGGCTGTTATCAGCGGCAACGATCACGCGCATGACATAGCGGCGCTCGATGTCGCTCAGCCGCTCACGCTTGTGGTTGAGCAGGTAGATCGCCACTTCGGCCGGCACCGCCACGATGATCTCGCCGGCGCGATCACGGATGCCCTCTTCCTCAATGGCGCGCAGCACCTGCAAGGCGGTGCTTTCGGTGGAACGCACATAACCCCGGCCCTGGCAATGCGGGCAGGGCATGGTGGAGCTTTCGATCAGGCTCGGGCGCAGCCGCTGACGCGACATTTCGAGCAGACCGAAACCGGAGATACGGCCCACCTGGATGCGGGCGCGGTCGCCGCGCAGGCATTCCTTGAGGCGCTGCTCCACCTTGCGGATGTTGCGGTTGTCCTCCATGTCGATGAAATCGATCACCACCAGACCGGCCAGATCGCGCAGGCGCAGCTGGCGGGCGATTTCCTCGGCCGCCTCCAGATTGGTCTTGTAGGCGGTTTCCTCGATATTGTGCTCGCGCGTCGACTTGCCGGAGTTGATATCGATGGAGACCAAAGCTTCGGTCGGGTTGATCACGATATAGCCGCCGGAACGCAGCTGCACCGTGGGCGTGAACATGCTGTCAAGCTGCTGTTCGACCTGGTAGCGGTGGAAGAGCGGGATCTTGTCCTGATACAGCTTCACGCGGTCAGCATGGCTTGGCATCAGCATCTGCATGAAATCATGCGCTGCTTCATGGCCCTGCACACCTTCCACCAACACTTCATCGATGTCGTTGGAATAGAGGTCGCGGATCGACCGCTTGATCAGGTCGGCTTCCTCATAAATCAGGGTCGGCGCCGAGCTTTCCAGCGTACGTTCGCGGATGCTGTCCCAGCTGCGCAACAGATACTCAAAGTCGCGCTTGATCTCTGGCTTCGAGCGCTCCATGCCGGCGGTGCGCACGATCACGCCCATACCCTGCGGGATATCCAGCTCGCTGGTAATCGACTTGAGGCGCTTGCGATCAGCCGGCGAGGAAATCTTGCGGCTGATACCGCCGCCGCGCGCCGTGTTGGGCATCAGCACGCAATAGCGGCCAGCCAGCGACAGATAGGTGGTCAGCGCCGCGCCCTTGTTGCCGCGCTCTTCCTTCACCACCTGCACCAGCATGATCTGGCGCCGCTTGATAACTTCCTGAATCTTGTAGCGACGCGAGAAATGCGTGCGGCGAGGCCGGCGCTCCTCATGTTCGTCACGCGGCTCGGACTTGCCATTTTCAACAACGCCGGAAACGTCGGCACCTTCGCTGTTGCGGACCTCGTCGCCATGCTCGGCATGCGCAGCCATTTCAGCGACCTGGGCAACACCTTCAACCGCCGGCACTTCATCAGCGGCAGTCTCGACGGTGGCAGTCTCGACGGCAGCAGTCTCCACAGCAGCAATCGCATCCGCAACCGGCGCGGCTTCGGCCACCGGAGCATCAACAATTGGCGCGGCTTCAACAGCAGGTGCGGGTTCGGCCACCACATGCGGCGCGGCTTCCGGCTCGACAACCGGGGCGCTCACTTCAGCCACAACGCTCTCGTTGCGCGCCGGCACATTCCAGTAGGACGGCACATTGACCGGCGCGGCAGGCTCGTCGGTCAGATCGTCATGCAGGGCCGGGCGGGCCGGGGTGATTTCCTCGACCGCATCATAATCGCCGTCCACGGTCTCGATGGTATCGATGCCGTTATCGTCGCCAAGATCGTCATCATGCAGGTGATCGTCATGATGTTCGGCATCATCGGCATGCTGGCCATCGGCCAAGGCCTCATCGCCGCGATTCTCGCCATTGCCCTCGCCGCCTTGTGGCCGGCTGCGACCCCGGCGGCTGCGGCGGCGCTGGCGGCGCTGGTCTTCGGCCTCAAATTCCTCATCCTCGGCCTGGGCAGCACGCGCTTCTTCCTCGGCCTGCTGTTCCAGCAGAGCGCGGCGGTCAGCAATCGGAATCTGGTAGTAATCCGGATGGATTTCGCCAAAAGCCAGGAAGCCATGGCGGTTGCCGCCATATTCCACAAAGGCGGCCTGCAACGAGGGCTCCACCCGTGTCACACGGGCCAGATAAATATTGCCCTTGAGAACCTGCTTTGTAGAAGTTTCGTAATCGAACTCTTCGAGGCGGGTACCCTTCACCACCACAACCCGGGTTTCCTCCAGGTGGGTGGCATCAATCAACATACGCATGCCCATCGGCATATTCCTGCGGCGCGGCGCCGCCCGCGCGAACAACAGACGGCGGGGCACCTTTGCTTTTCGAAGCCAGCCTCCCATCCGGCATTCCGGGGGTAGGCTGCGCACCGGCGGTTCCGCCTGCTTTGGGCCGGGCTTGTAAGCCCAACCGCGAGCGCGGCGGGAGCCGCGTTACCGATCCGGGGTGCTCCAGCCGGCCAACTGGCGGTATGTCGTGAGACAATGCGCCAAATCCGGCCCGAGCACTCGCCACCTAATCGGCGTACCGGCGTTGCCGCCGGCTGGTGCCGCCGCCGGAAACACCGGCGACCGCTCCGAGGGTTCATACAGATCCGTACTGTCTTGAGCGCGGAGACCGAGGTTGTTCCGCCTGGGGCCGCCGCTCCTTTGGGCAGGCCACTATTTTAGGCGATTTCACTCACGATCCGCGCGCCGCTTTGTCATTCCGGTCTATAAAGTGAGGCTGGACGACAAAAGCTGACTCGGATATTCGCGATTGCGAAATTACTCGTATTATCGCCGGGGCGACAAGACCTTTCTTGCCAGGGTCATCATGGGGGATCGATTATTATCAGGAAATTATTGATTCTATTGATAATTTTATTTCCCGCCAGCATCGCTGCGGCACAGCCGGCCCAGATTGGCCGGATCAGCCTGGGGCTGAATGCCGGGTTGACCCGGCTGGTGCTGGAAGCCGACCGGCCACTCGCTGCCAGTTTGAGCAATGCCCCGGGCGGGCTGGAACTGGAATTACGCCTGGAAAATGCCGTGCTGGCGCTCGGCGCCCCGCAAATCCTGGCCGCCGGGGTGATTGAACGGCTGGACAGCCCGGCAAGCGGCGGCAGCCTGCGCCTGACCCTGCTGGATACCGCTGTGGTTGATCGCGCCTTCCTGCTGCCACCCCAAGGTGAGCAACGGCACCGGCTGGTAATCGACCTGCTGCCGGCCGACCCGGCGGCCTTTGTCAGCGCCTTTGCCAGCCCGGTGGTCCTGCCGCTTACCCTGGTGCCTGTGGCGCCGGCAGCCACGCGGCAGGCCAAGGGGGACAATCGCAAGCTGATCGTGCTTGATCCCGGCCATGGCGGCCACGATCCGGGCGCCATCAGCGCCTCCGGGCGCTATGAAAAGGCCCTCACCCTGGGCGTGGCCCAGGCATTGGCGAAAAAACTGCGCGCCACCGGCCGTTATCGTGTGGTGCTGACGCGCGAACGTGACGTGGCGGTGAAACTGCTCGACCGGGTGGAATTTGCCCGCAAGCGTGAGGCCGACCTGTTCCTGTCGATCCATGCCGACAGCCTGGCTGCCGACCGCGCCACACGTGGCGCCAGTGTCTATACCCGCGCCGAAGATGCCACCGACCGCGAGGCCGAGGCGCTGGCGCTGCGCGAAAACCGTGCCGACCAGCTTGCCGATGGCGGCAACGAGGCTGAACTGGATGATGTGGTGGCGATCCTGCTGGATCTGGCCAGCCGCGACACCGCCCGGCTATCACGCCGCTTTGCCGGCCTGCTGACCAGCGCGCTTGCGGAACAGAAGCTGCCGCTGCGCCGCAATGGCCTGCGGGCTGCCAATTTCCGGGTTCTGGGCGCGCCAGACATCCCCTCGGCCCTGCTGGAACTGGGCTATCTGTCGAATCCGGCCGAGGAAGCCGTGCTTTTCTCGGAAACCGGCCGCAATCAATTGGCTGAGGCGGTGGCCGAGGCGATTGATCGTTTCTTCGGCGCCGCATCCACGCCATAATCCGGCTGTACATCCGACCCTGCCGGGTCTATGACGGCGCCCTCTCCTGTCCTGCTTGGCTGGATGCCCCGATATATGCGGTTGCTACGGTATTTCCTGATCCTGACGTTTCTCACCCTGCTCGGCTGCCTGGCCGCTGCTGCTGCCGGGCTGTATGGCCTGTGGTATTACGGCCGCGACCTGCCGGATTACCAGCAATTGGCCAATTACCAGCCGCCGGTAACCACCCGGGTGCATGCTGGCGATGGCCGGTTGATTGCCGAATTTGCCCGCGAGCGCCGGCTATTTGTGCCGATTGCGGCCATGCCCAACAGCGTGATCCAGGCTTTCCTCTCGGCCGAGGACAAGAATTTCTACTCGCATCCCGGTATCGACCCGGTGGGCATCGCCCGTGCCGTGGTGCAGAATATCCTGAATGTGGCACAGAATCGCCGCCCGGTCGGCGCCTCCACCATCACCCAGCAGGTGGCAAAAAACTTCCTGCTCGGCAATGAAGTGTCGCTCAGCCGCAAGGCCAAGGAAGCAATCCTGGCCTTCCGCATCGAACGCGCCTTCTCCAAGGATAAAATCCTTGAACTCTATCTCAACGAAATCTACCTCGGCGCCGGTGCCTATGGCGTGGCAGCGGCGGCGCTGACCTATTTCGACAAGTCGCTCTACGACCTCAGTGTTGCCGAAGCCGCCTATCTGGCCGGCCTGCCCAAGGCGCCGAGCAGCTATCATCCGGTGCGGCAGAATGACCGCGCCCGGGCGCGGCGCGATTATGTGATCGACCGCATGCTGGAAGATGGCGTCATCAGCCTGGCGGAAGCCAAGCGGGCGCGCGAAACCCCGCTGGTAGCGCTGAACCGCCCGGAAGCCGAACTGGCGCGCGCCGACTGGTTTGCCGAAGAGGTGCGCCGCCTGCTGAGCCAGCGTTATGGCGACAAGGGGCTTTATGAAGGCGGCCTGTCGGTTCGCGCCACCATGGACCCCGGCCTGCAAGCTGCCGGTGAAAAGGCGCTGCGCGACGGCCTCGTGGCCTATGACCGCCGCGCCGGTGGCTGGCGCGGCCCGCTGGCCACACTGCCGCCCGGCACAGACTGGAAAACCCGNNCCCGCCTCGCCGGCCTGCTGGCCCAGCCCGCCGGCCAGCCCAACGCGCTGCCGCTGGCCGCCATCCTGCCGCCCTGGCGCATTGCCGTGGTGGTAAGCACCAATAATGAGGTGGCCGAAATCGGCTTTGCCGATGGCAGCCTTGGCCGCATCGCCCATACCGATCTGCGCTGGGCGCGGCGCAAGCTGGAAAGCAGCAACGGCAATACGGCGACGGTGCAGCTTGGCCCGGTGCCGCGCAGCGTTACCGAAGTGCTGAATGTCGGCGATGTGATCGCTGTGGAGCCGATAGCCGAGCGCAAGGACCAATATGCGCTACGGCAGATTCCGGAAGTGGGCGGCGGCCTGGTGGCGATGGACCCGCATACCGGCCGCGTGCTGGCCTTGGTCGGCGGCTTTGATTTTAAGGTCAGCCAGTTCAACCGCGCCACCCAGGCGATGCGCCAGCCCGGCTCGTCATTCAAGCCGTTTGTCTATGCCGCCGCGCTGGATAACGGCTTCACCCCGGCCAGCCTGGTGCTGGATGCGCCCTTTGTGCTCGACCAGGGCCCCGGCCTGCCGCTGTGGAAACCGGGCAACTACACGCGCGAATTCTATGGTCCCAGCACGTTGCGGGTGGGTATCGAAAAATCGCGCAACCTGATGACCGTGCGGCTGGCCCAGGCCATCGGCATGGAAAAGGTGGTGGCCTATGCCAAGCGCTTCGGCATTGTGGATGACATGCCGACAGTGCTGGCGATGTCGCTGGGCGCAGGCGAAACCACGCTGATGCGGCTGACCACCGCCTATGCCGAACTGGTGAATGGCGGCCGCAAGATTGTGCCGACGCTGATCGACAAGGTGCAGGACCGCCAGGGCCGCACCATCTTCCGCCACGACGCACGCCCCTGCGATGCCTGCCGCCTGCCGGCCTATGACGGCGGCGCCGAGCCGGCCCTGCCTGACCTGCGCGAAACCGTGCTTGATCCGGTTACCGCCTATCAGATGGTGTCGATGCTGGAAGGTGTGGTGCAGCGTGGCACCGGCGTGCGGCTGCGCGAATTGGGCAAGCCGGTGGCCGGCAAGACCGGCACCAGCAATGATAGCTTCGACACCTGGTTCATGGGTTTCAGCCCTGATCTCGCGGTTGGCGTGTTTGTTGGCTACGACACGCCGCGCGATATGGGCAAGCGCGAAACCGGCGCCTCGGTGGCAGTGCCGATCTGGCGCGATTTCATGGCCGAGGCGCTCAAGAGCCGGCCCGGCATCCAGTTCCGCGTGCCGCCCGGCGTGCGGTTGGTGCGGGTGCAATCCGATACCGGCCTGCCAGCCCAGCCCGGCGACCGTGGCGTGATCCTGGAATCCTTCCGCCCCGGCACCGAGCCAAGCGGCGAACGCAACGTGCTGGATGGCTCGCTTTACGAACGCGAGGCGATCAGCGGTTCTGGCGGCAGCGCCGGCGCCGGCGCCACCGCTGGCACAGGTGGCCTGTATTAAAAGCTGGACGAATTACCCGGGCGCCGCTTGACAGCGCCCGGGCGCTTCCTTAGAAAACGTCTCGCTCAGGCGGGTTACCCGCCCGGGCCTTTGGCGGGCGGTTAGCTCAGCGGTAGAGCACAGCATTCACATTGCTGGGGTCGCAGGTTCAATCCCTGCACCGCCCACCATCTAAATCCCCAGAATTGCTGGATAGCTTGGCCGAGGCAGCGCTTTGTCGCGCCGCTTCAGCCGATATGTTTGACAGCCAGTTCGGGCCGCACGCAAAAGCGCAGCACCATTTCCTCCACATGCCGGATGCGGGCGGCGAAATTCTGCTTGGAGAGCAGATTTTGCCGCAGCACCACGGAAAGCGTGTGGCCATTTGACAGGTAGTGGTAGACCAGCGAAGACAGCGAGATGTAGAGCTGCAACGGATCAATATCGTTGCGGAACACGCCTTCCTTCTGGCCCTTCTCCAGCACCCGATTGAGATCAACAAAAAGCGGATCGTAGATCGTGCGGATTTTCTTCGAGCTTTTGATATGCGCTGCCTTGTAGAGATTCTCGGTGTTGAGAATCGGGATGATCTCCGGCGTCTGGCTTAGCGCCTTGGCGGTTTCGGCCACCAATTGGCGCAAAGCTTCCACCGGCGCCAGATCGGCAATGGCAATCTCGCCGTGGCGGCCACGGAAACGCTCGTAGATGGTGTCGAGCACGGCAACGAACAATTCTTCCTTGCTGCCGAAATAATGATACAGCATGTTTTTGCTGAGATGCGTCTCGGCCACGATGTCGTCGACCCGCGCGCCATCATAGCCCTTGCTGGCAAAATGCCGCAGCGCGGTTTCCAGAATCAGTTGCCGGCTCTGCTCGGCATCACGCTTGCGCGCCTTGGGCAAACCTGCCGGCGACTTTGCCGCGGCGGCTATCTGCGTCACTCGTGTTTTCTTCACCATGCTCATTGGCCCGCTCTTTGGCTGTCTTGTGCACTATTGCTGTGGTTTTGCAATTTGGGGCGGCCCGCTTTCCGCATGACTTTCCGGATAGCGTCTCGCTGGCGGTTATACTATAGACTGACTGGCCTGTCCCCCATTCCAGCCGCATTGTACCATTGCCATGACCCAAGCCGAGCCGACCAGCCTGCCTGTGATTCCTGACGAATTATGGAACCTGATGGCGGAGATCGGACCACGCTGGGGCGCCGATACCGGCGGCAATGTGCGCCGCATGATCGAAGAATTCTCCAAGCTGCTGGCAGCAGCGCCGAAGCATGCCGCACGGGTGGAAGCAGATATCGCCTATGGCCCGCATCCGCGCCAGCGCTTTGATGTTTTTCATCCGCTGATGCCCTATGCCGGGTTGCCTGAAGGCAAGCCACGCCCGGCCTTGCTGTTTGTGCATGGCGGCGCTTTTGTTGAAGGACATCGCAACCGCAGCAGCGAAATCTACGCCAACGTGCTGCATTTCTTCGCCCGCCATGGCGTGCTGGGTATCAATATCGGCTATCGCCTGGCCGATGATTCGGCCTATCCCGAAGCCAGCCGCGATGTGGCCAGCATGGTGGCCTGGACCCACGACAATGCTGAAACACTCGGCATTGACCGCGAGCGGATTTTCCTGATGGGACATTCTGCCGGCGGCGCGCATGTTGGCAGTTATGCCTATGACAAACGCCTACAGCCGGCCTCTGGCCCCGGCCTGGCCGGCCTGATTATGATCAGCGGCCGCGTGCGCGCCGACAATCTGCCGGAAAACCCCAATGCCCGCCGGGTGGAAACCTATTATGGCGCCGATGCCAGCCGCTATGACGATGTGTCGCCGGTGACGCATGTTGGCCCGAACAGCATCCCCACCTTTGTCGGCTTTGCCGAATTCGAGAATCCACTGATTGATCTGTATTGCCTGGAACTGGCGCATCGCCTGGCGCTGGCCAAACGCAAGGCGCCGCCGGTGATGCGGCTGAAACGCCATAACCACACGTCAATCATCGGCCATTTCAACACGGCCGAAAGCGCCCTGGGCGATGCCATCCTGGATTTTATGCGTGATCCGCTGCGCGCCTGATTGAAGGCAGGAAGCAGCCTCAGGCAGCGCGAGAGGCCAATCCGCGATTGATCTCGCGGGCGATGCCCCAGCCGCGATAGATAAAAGCCGAATAGAGATCGATGCAGGCAGCACCGGCATCCAGCATGCTGGCCGCCTGTGTGGCGGTGAACACGCCGCCATTACCCTTAACATCCAGCCGTCCAGCGGCAAAGCCCACAGCGCGCTTCAGATTGGCCAATGCCGCATCATGGATCGGCGCGCCATGCAGCGTGCCACGCCCGGTGCCAAGGCCCGGCTCCACCACTGGCCGGCCACCACCGATCTTGATACCGCTCACACCACCGGCAATGCAGGTTTCAATCAGCTGCGACAGCAATTCATCCGATGGCGCCACATCATTCGGCACCCGCACCGTGGCTGGTTTGCGGCGCTTCTCGATCAAGCCCAATATCTGCTCCAGCAGGCCGATGGCATCAAAATGCTCACCCGGCCCCAGCACATTAGGGCACATCAGGCTGATCTCGACGGCATCGACATACGGCTCGACCTCAAAAAAGCCACGCGCTATTTCCTCGGCCGAGAAGCCACCGATATTACACAGGATCGGTATGGTGCGGCGGCGGTCAAAAGCCTTCAATCGCTCGACGGCATAGGCCCGCCCCTTGCTGGGCACCCCCATGGAATCAACCAGTGCTTCCTCAGCAGGGTGGCGCACCAGACGTGGAAACGGATTGCCGAAACGCGGCTCTGGCATCACCGAGCCAACGGTAAGGAAACCAAAGCCAAGCTGCGACAGCGCATCCAGCAGATCGCAGTTTTTATCAAAGCCGGCAGCCAGCCCAATCGGATTGGCCAAAGCCACGCCGGCATATTGCGCCGGGCGTACTTTTGCCTGCTGCAAACCGGAGAGCGCGCCAAGCACCTGCCAGGGCAGTGCCCAGCGCAGCGCAGTTTGTGCCAGGTCATGCGCCCGATCAGGCGCAAGCTGAAACAGCAATGGCCGCAGCAGGCTATAGAGCGACATGGCTTGGCCTCCTGGCCTACATTGATTCGCGGCTGCCGCCGTTGCCGGCGCCGATCATATGGCTAGGCACAATCAGGCGCTCGGCCAGTTCAACCAGGAAGAACATGCCAATACCAAGAATGGTGAGGCCGAACAACACAGCGAAAAGCAGCGGTGTGTCCATGCTGCCATTAGCCACCATGAGCTGATAGCCCAGGCCAGCATTGCCGCCGACGAATTCACCCACCACGGCGCCAACCACCGCCAGGGTAATGGAGATTTTCAGACCGCCAAAAATTGACGGCAGCGCATTGGGCAACCGAATCTTGAAGAAGGTGTCAAACACCCCCAGGCCCATCGAGCGCGCCAGATAGATCTTCTCTTTCTCAATCGAGGTCAGCCCCATCACGGTGTTGATGACAATCGGAAAGAAGGCAATCAGAAAGGCGATTAGCACCTTGGGCAGCAAGCCGAAGCCGAACCAGACAATCAGCAACGGCGCCACAGCCACTTTCGGCATGGCCTGCGAGGCGATCAGGATCGGGTAGATCGAACGCGAGAAAATCGGCCACAGAAAAATCGCCAGCGCCAGAGGTATGCCGACCACGATGCTGAGCAGATAGCCCAGTGCAATCTCAAGCGCTGTGACCGCGCCTTCACGCAGGATCAATTCCATGTTGCTGCCCAGGGAATCGATCACAATCGTGGGCTTGGGCAACAGGAAAATCGGGATATCGAAGGCCAGCGTCAGCACCTCCCATATCACCAACAGAATTACGACCACCGAAACCGGGTAAACAATCGACGATATGCGCTCGCGTCGCTCAAAAGCCTTGCGACGGCGCAATACCTCCGCTTCCACATCCTGTGTCATCTTACCACCCCTTCTGCAACTATCATAAACCGGCGCCCAGGCAACACGGCGCCATCCGCAATGCTCACTCGCGCAGCACGCCGCGCGCCAGGAACATCTCCAGGATTTCCCGGCTGTAGCGGCTGAATTTCGGATTCTCGCGGTCCACCAAGCGGCGCGGGCGCGGCAGATCGATATCGATAATGCGATCAATCTTGCCCGGGCGCGGCGTCATCACAATCACGCGGTCAGACAGGAACACGGCCTCTGCCACACTATGCGTGATCAGCAAAACCGATATTTCATGTTCCTTGCAGAGCTTCTGCATGTCGAGAATCATCTGGTCGCGGGTCAACGCATCCAGCGCGCCAAAAGGCTCGTCCATCAGCAGATGCTTGGGCTGATGCACCAGCGCACGGCAGATGGAAACACGCTGGCGCATGCCGCCGGAAAGTTCGTGCGGATACTTGTGCTCGAAACCATCCAGCCCCACCGAACGCAGCAGCGCCATGGCACGATGCTCGGCTTCCTTGCGCTCGATCTTGTGCGCCTCAGCCTGCAACATGACATTGCCCAGCACAGTGCGCCATTCCAGCAACACATGGCTCTGAAACACGATGCCGATATCGGTGCGTGGCGCCGTCACCTGCTTGCCTTCGGCCAGGATAGCGCCGGTGGAAGGCGCCGACAGGCCGGCAGCGATCATCAGCAAGGTGCTCTTGCCGCAGCCGCTGGGGCCGACAATCGAGAGAAATTCGCCGCGCCGCTGTTTGATTGAAACTTCATCCAGCGCCCGCACGGTTCCCGTCGGCGTATTATAGACCTTGGTGATCTGGTCAATATTCAAACACGGGACGCCACCATCATCCTGCGTTGCTGCAACTTGCGTCATCCTGAACTCCGAGAGGCTATGTGTGATCCGCCCGTTCGCCGCAAGGCTGCGGCGAACGGGACAGTATCACATCACTGCGCCGAACCTGACCTTGGCTTACTTCTGCGGCGGAATGAATTCGGCCTCTGTGGGCACAAATTCATTGGTGTAGATTTGCGCCGTGGTCAGATTGCCGGTCATGCCACCAAAATTTTTCGCTGTTTCGATGGTGGCAGCCCAATCCTGCTCAGACATCCAGCCGAGCGGCTTGTTGGCGGTGTTGGGCGTAACCCAGTTGGTCCAGGAAATTGCCATTTCGCGCTTGGAAATGGCCGGCACCGCATTCGGCTGGAACTTCTTGATGATATCGGTGGTTTCATCCGGATTGGCGCGGGCATAAAGGAAGCCGCGCAAGCTGGCGCGCACAAAATCCTTCACCACCTGCGGGTTGGCCTTCACATAATCGCTATGCGCGATAATGCCATTGCTAACCGCTGTGATGCCGCAATCCGCATACCAGAAGATGCTGGCTTCCTTGTTGGCGCGCACTTCCACGGTGGGAACCATGCCCTGGGCAAAACCAGCCACGCCATTAAGCTGGCCGGCAACCAGCGATGCGACATAGCCGGCCGGATCGATATTCACCACCTTGATCTTGCTGCTATCAAGCTTGCAGCCGCCAACAAAGGCCGGCCATTGCTGGAACTGCGCCGCACCGGTGGCAATGCCGATGGTTTTGCCTTCCAGATCCTTGGGCGAATTGATCCCTGAATCCTTCAGCACGATCACTGCGGTGGGATTGCGGCGGAAGATGCCGGCCACCACCTTCACATCCATACCCTTGGAAATGCCGTTGGTGACAACAAAACCATCCGAGAAACCAAAATCGGCCACCTTGCTGGCAATCAGCTGAGCAGTGCTGCCCGAGCCCTTGCCCTGCTCGATGCTGACATCGAGACCGGCTTCCTTGTAGAAGCCTTTCTCGCGCGCCACCACGAAGCCGCTATTCGGACCATTCAGAATCCAATCCAGCAGCATCTTGACCGGGCGCGGCTCGGCCGCATGCGCGGGCAGCGCCACAAAACCGGTCGCCACAGCCACCATTGCCGCGGCCAGCAGGCGGCGACGCGATGAATACTTGGAGAGTTGTTCCATGTGATTTCCTTCCGTTTATACCGCGCCTGGCTTTGCAAAATGCAGACCATGATCTGCATCACATCACCTTGAAGCGCTTCGCCACCCCAACGGAATCTGCTTGCGAATGATTGTTGCCAGCAGCACCGAGTTTTTCTTACTTTACTAACTCGTCAGTTTTTATAGATACAAAAAACGCATACGCAAAGCGGTTTCTTGGCACTTACACAATTTACAACCAACGCAACCGGCAACTATCTGCATCCTATTTTTTGAGCATGAAAGCTGCCGTTATTGCGCCATCAGCCCTAAATTTGACCGCCGCGCAGCAAGCACTTCCGCGGCACATGGCTGGATGCGTGGTTGGGGCACACACACATCCAGCCAAAGCCGCAACTTCACTCAATCCTTTTCCGCCAGATGTGCACCACGGCGCTCATAAAGCTGCTCATCGGCATAGCCCATGGTTTCCGGCTTGGCACGGCCCAGCATGACCTGGAAATACACGCGCTCCAGGCTGTTATTCTCATAGCCATGGATCACGCCCGGCGGGCAGGAAATGCAATCCCACTTGCCCAGCCGCTTGGTCAGCCGGCGGCCATCTTCATCCTCAACAAACACATCCAGAAAGCCATCAAGCACAAAGAACACTTCTTCAACTTCGTGCGTATGCGCTGCATTGCCCTGGCCGGGTTCGACATACATGATCGACAGCGTCATGTTGCGGGCCGGAATCACCGTCGGATCGTTATGCTTGCCGGAGCCGCCGGCACCGATGAAACGATGCTGTGCGCGCTTGAAGCCTTCGATCTTGGCATCCTCGAAGGCCGCCCAATCCGCCCGCTTGCTGCGGAACTCGCCAACATGGCTGGCAAGGATTTCCTCCAGCGACTTGTCTTCAAGTTCCTTCGGACGCTTATGACGAGCAACACCCATGAATTTCTCCTTTTCACTCCAGTTAATGTGAACGTCAGTTCAGCGACGCCAGCGCCGCTGTGTAAAACCGCGTGTCGATATATTTTTCGGCCGACGGGGCCTGGCCGCCCCATTGCCCCTCCACATCGGCGCGTAAAGCCAGCACATTGCTCAACCCGTCGATATCGATTGCCGCATCGTGCGCCAGGCCACCCTCGGCACTGGCGATGGCAAAGGCCTCTGCCGCCACATCGGGTGGCAGACGCAGCCGTTCGGTCAGCAAGGCAATGGCGGCGGCCTGATTGGCTGGCGCCAGCGCCCAGCGCAGCCCGCGCAGATAGGCGCGGATATAGCTGGTGAGTGCGGCCTGGTTTTGCTGCGCCCAGGGCCGCATCACAAAGCCGGCAGTGGAAAGATACGGCCCGATTTCATCGGTAGCCTCACAGACCAAGCGCAAGCCGGCGCGCTGCGCCAGGATGCGGAAAGGCAGGTTCATGATCGAAGCCTTGGCTGCCTTATCCTCACGCATGCGCGTCAGACGGAACGGCGTCGCCCCCACCGGCTGGGCAATGTAATCGCCACGCTCCAGGCCATGCTTCTGCATGATCTTGTAAAGCACCAGGGCAAAGGCGGTGTTCGGCGCATCCACCAGCACGGTCTGCCCGCGCAACGCTTCGAAACTGGCAATATCAGGCTGAAACAGCAGGGCATTGAAGCCGCTATCACCACCCAGCACCACCGCTACGTCCTGCTGCGCCAACTCCACCATGGCAATGGCATTATCCACCGCCGTATGCGCGATATCGTATTCACCGGCAGCCAGGCCATTGCGCAGGATGGTGGAATCCGGCGTGAAACTGAGAATTATATCCAGACCTTCGGCGGTGAAGTAGCCCTGCGCCTGGGCGGCGAAAATCGCCAGGTTCTGCACCCCTTCAAAAACCACCACTTTTAATGACTGCATTGCCGCCCCTCCTGTTTCATGCCCGGCACTAGGCTGACAGCCGAATGCCGGTGAATTTGATCTGCGACAATTCCTCAATGGCATACCGCACACCTTCGCGGCCGACGCCGCTCTGTTTCACGCCACCAAAGGGATACATATCGAGCCGGAAACGGCTGGCTTCATTGACCCAGAGCGAGCCGACTTCAAATTCTTCTGAGAAACGAAAGGCATGCGCCAGATTGTTGGTGAATACCGCCCCCTGTAGGCCAAAGGGCGAATCATTCGCCAGAGTAATGGCCTGATCGATGCCATCAAACGGCACAACAGCCACCACCGGACCAAATGCCTCCTCGCGCCACAAGCGTGCTTCTGCCGGCACATTCAGCAGAATGGCCGGCGAAAGCAAAGCGCCTTCCCGCCTTGGCGCCAGCAGCAATTCAGCGCCATGCGCCACCGCATCCTGCACCATGGCCAACACCCGATCCGCCGCCGCCAAACTCACCATCGGGCCGATATCGGTGGCGGCATCGGCCACCGGGCCAACCCGCAGCCCGGCCACAGCTTCAACAAATTGCGCCGTAAATGCTGCCAGCACAGCACGATCCACCAGCACGCGCTGGGCCGAAATACATTGCTGGCCGCTGGCCTCAAAACCGGCACGGGCAATCTTTGCCGCCGCCGCCGACAGATCGGCATCCGCCAGCACAATATTGGCGGCATTTGAACCAAGCTCAGCCAGAAATTTCTTAGCGCCAGCAGCCCGCGCCAGGGCTTCACCGGCTGCCGTGCCACCGGTGAATGACACTGCCCGCACATCCGGATGTGTCGCCAGGGCCAGGGCAGCGGCACGATCACCGGTCACCACATTGAACATGCCCTCGGGCCAGCCGGCAGCCTGAAATAACGCGGCCAGGCGCAGAGCCGTGCGGGTGCCAGCCGGCGCCGGCTTGGCCACGACGGCATTACCGGCAGCGATGGCCGGCGCCACCTTCTGCACCAGCAGATTCACCGGCGCATTAAACGGCGTGATTGCCGCCACCACGCCATACGGCACGCGGCGCGTGAAGCCGATCAAACCAGTGCCGGCTGCCGCCGCATCCAGCGGCAGCATTTCACCCGCCGTCAAGGTTTCTATGGCCGAGGCACAGGCCAGCATGAATTCACAGCCGCGTTGCACTTCAAAGCGCGCCAGGCGTATCGGCTTGCCCACATCCTCGGCGATCAATGCGGCAACCTGTGCAGCATCTGCGCTCAGCGCCGCAGCCCCATCCCGCAGCCATTTGGCGCGCTGATGTAATGGCGTCTTGCGCTGCGTAGTAAAAGCCGCCCGGGCCGATGCCACCGCCACTGCCACGCCGGTTTCGCCGGCCTCTGCGATGCGAGCGATCACCAGGCCATCTTCCGGCCGCACGAGATCAAAACCGCCTTCCGACGGCACAATCTGCCCGGGCACAAAAGAGTTGATAATCTGCACCATCTGCTTCAACCTCGGAAATTTTACACTAACTGTTCAGTCAATATTTAAGCAGCAAAGAGCGCTGCGCACCCGCGTGTTAACCTGCCTGGTCTTTCTCGCGCGCCGCCTGGATCATTGCCCACACGCGCGGCGGCGATAGCGGCAATTCCTTTGGCTCAACACCAAAATCGGCCAGGGCATTCGCCACGGCATTGGCAATGATGCCGCCCACCGGAATGGTGCCGCCCTCGCCCGCGCCCTTGGCCCCCAGCGGATTGAACGGCGAGGGCCGCAGACCGATCGAGATCGAGTTGATATTGGGATAATCGGTCGCCAACGGCATCAGATAATCGGCAAAGGACGCGCTCAGCATCTGGCCATGTTCGTCATACACCAGATGCTCCAGCAATGTGCCACCCAGGCCTTGCACAATCGAGCCGATGGACTGGCCGTGCAAAGTGAGCGGATTGATCACGCGCCCCGCATCCTCAATAGCAGTGTAATCCACCACCTCAACATGCCCGGTGCGCGGATCCACCGCCACATGCGCAACATGCGTGCCATAAGCGTAGGTGTGGCGATGATTGGAAAAACTTCCCTCAGCGCTCAATTGCTGATCGGCCAGTTCAGCCAGGCTTAATTGCCGGCCGTCACGAGCAGCAGCGATGCCGCGCGCCAGTTCAACATCTTCCGGCGCACAATTGAAACGCTTGGCTGCCGCTTCACGGATTTTGAGCTTGAGCTGCTCGGCAGTATCGAGGATCGCCGAACCACCCATCACCGTGGAGCGCGAGTGATAGGAACCCCAGCCTTCCTTGACATAGGTGGTGGAGCCAAGGAACACCCGCACTTGCTCGTAAGGAATATCCAGCGCATCGGCGGCAATCTGGCCCAGAATGGTTTCCGCGCCCTGACCAACACCAGACGAGCCGACATAGATCGAGGCAATACCATCGGCCTCGATGACAATACGGGCGCCCTCCTTGGGGCCGGCGGCACCACCTTCGATGAAGCAGCTTACGGCCAAACCATGATAGCGGCCATCGATCAACTTGCCTTGCAGATTCTGCTTCTCATACCACTTGGCCTCGGTTAGGCCACGATCCAGCAGTATTTCATAAGCGCCGCTATCCAGCGCCGTGGGATTAGGCACCGGCAATGTATTCGGCAACGGATACGGCATGTCGGATTCCGGCACCAGATTGCGGCGGCGGAACTCAACCGGATCAAGCCCCAAATCCTTTGCGGCCAGATCAAACAAACGCTCGCGGAAAAAATCCGCTTCATAACGACCTGGGCCGCGATATGTGCCGGAAGGAGATTTGTTGGAAACCTGCATTGCCACGTCGATACGCAGGTTTTCCACCTTATAGGGGCCGGACAGGAATTGGCCGGCATTACGAGGGCTGATCACCGCCGCCGTGCGCATATAGGCACCGATATTGGCCCACACCTCGCCACGCATGGCCAATACACGGCCATCACGATTACAGGCAATTTCGATATCACAGGAAAAATCGCGCGCATGGCTGATCGCCAGCAGATGCTCGCGCCGATCCTCGGTCCATTTCATCGGCCGGTTCATCAGCTTGGCGGCATAGGGCACCAAAAAATCCTCAGGGAAGAACTCGCCCTTCACGCCATAGCTGCCGCCGCTGTCGCCTTCGATCATGTCAACCGCTTCTTCGGCCAGCCCCATGGCATTAGCCAGGATGCGGCGATTGGCGAATGGCACCTTATGCGCGCCCCACACAGTCATATGCCCGGCATTGGCATCCCAATGGGCCAGCACACCGCGCAATTCCATGGTCACGCCGGTATGGCGATGCACATAGAATTGCTCGCGCCGGGTATAGTCAGCCGTGGCGAAAGCCGCATCGGCGTCGCCCTTGCTGGCCTTGAAATAATGCGCCTTGTTGGAGCCATGCGCTTCAAATAGCAGCGCTTCATCAGCGCATGAGGTAGTGATATCGGCCACCGGCGGCAGGCTCTCGATATCCACTTCGATCAATTCCAGTGCATCCTCGCCCAGCGCCACGCTATCGGCAATCACCACGGCAATCGGCTCGCCAACATAACGCACCTTGCCCTGGGCAATCACCGGCTGCTGGAATGGCAAATATTCCGGAATGCCGAACAGGCGCACCGGAATTGTTGGCACCGGCTGGCCGATATCGTCGGCGGTCAGCACGGCATGCACGCCGGGCAAAGCCAAAGCTGCCGAGGCATCAATCCGCTGGATGATGCCATGCGCCACATTGCTGCGCACCATCACGGCAAATAACTGATCAGGCAGCGACAGATCATCAATATACTTGCCTTTGCCGCGCAGCAGGCGGAAATCCTCTACGCGCTCAATGGCCTGGCCGATGGCTGGCTGGCCACTGGAAATCGCTGGCGCCAACAAGGTCATGGCTGGCCCTCCGCTGCGGCAACCGGCTTGGCATAGGCCGCCCGGGCTTCCAGGATCGCTTCAATGATCGGCAGATAGCCAGTGCAGCGGCAGATATTGCCAGACAATACATGACGAATACGATCCACATCGGCATCCGGCTCATGCGTCAGCAAAGCATGCGCGGTGGTGATCATGCCTGGGGTGCAGAAGCCGCATTGCAGCGCATGATGTTTGCGGAAGGCCGCTTGCAAAGGCGTCAAGGCATCGTCATTTGACAGGCCTTCCACCGTCACCACATCACAGCCCTCGGCCTGTGGTGCCAGCATCAGGCAAGAGCGCACCGCTTCGCCATCCACCAATATGGTGCAGGCGCCGCAAACGCCATGTTCGCAACCAACATGCGTGCCGGTCTGGCCAAAATGATGCCGCACACAATCGGACAGCGTGGTGCGTGCTTCGCCGGTGAATTCCACCAGCTTGCCGTTAAGTTTGAATTGTACTGGCATGATCTATTCCTACTGCGTCTGCATGGAGCGATGCAGCACACGCTGCAACAATGTGCCGACCAGGGCCTTGCGGTACTGCGCATCGGCATGCAGGTCGCTCATCGGATTGACACTGGCGGCAGCCAGAGCGGATGCCTGCTCAATCAAGCCGGCATCTAGCCGCCTGCCATTGAGCAAGGCTTCCACATCATGCAGCCGGCGCGGGATCAGATCGGCGCCGATCACACCAACATGCATGTTGTTGATCAGGCCCGCGGCATCAATATCGTAATGCGCCGCCACACCGGCCAGCGCAAAATCGCCCTGGCGCCGGGCGAATTCCTCAAAAGCCCAGCGCCGGCTTGCTGGCCAAGCCGGCAGCATCACTTCCAGAATGATCTCTTCATCGGCCAGCACGGTCTGCAACGGCCCAACAAAAAACTCCGCTGCCGGCACGTCACGAATGCCGGCAGGGCCGGCGATACGCAACACTGCATCACAAACCACCGCCACACCCGGCATTTCGGCTGCCGGATCAGCATGCGCCAGGCTGCCGCCCACAGTGCCGCGATTACGAATCTGGTAATGCGCCACCTGGTCGATCATCGCTGCCAACAAAGGCTGTGCCGCACGCAAAGCAGCGTGGCGCTCAATCTCACACCAGCGCACCCGTGCACCCAACCGGGTTTGCCCGGCCGTTATGGTCACTTGGCGCAACGCCTCCAGCTTGCCGATATCCACCAGCAGCGGCGGCGCTGAAAGCCGGAATGCCAATACCGGAATCAGGCTCTGGCCACCGGAGATGATCTTGGCGCCCTCATTGGCCTGCAACAGCGCAATGGCTTCATCCACACTGCCGGGGCGCGCATATTCAAGTTGAGACAGTTTCATCGGCGCACCATTCAGCCCGGAATACGGGGCAGCAAAAGATAAGAATCATGCTCAGGTCCAGTGAGGATCGAGCAGAGCCCGTCAAATTCCGCACGCGGCCGATCCTGTTCACTGTTATGCAGAATACGGCCCGGGATATCATGCGTCTCAAAATCACGGCCCTGGATTGTCAGCACCAGGCGATAGCCCGCCGGGAACACAATGCTGGCGGGCCAGATTTCTACGTCCAGCTCATAAGCCTCGCCGGGGGTCAATTTCTGCACCTCATCGTGGCTATGATAGGGCCGGTAAGGCAGCGTCATGGCCACATCCTGCTTGCGGTGCGAAGCCCTGAGCCAGCCGCGTGCAACCGGGGTTAGATCGCTGGCGCCGGTGAAGGCCACTTCCTTGCCGGCCGGATCAAACATGCGCAAAGTGACAAACAGGTCCATATCCGCTGTGCTGGAGCTAATCCACAGATGCGCCTTCAGCGGGCCGGTGAATTCGGTTTCCTGTTCAAAAGCCGGCGTGGTGAAGCTCACGCCTTCGCCCAGCGCGCGGTAGCTGACCCGGGTTTCCTGCTGCGGCGCGGTCGGCAGCAATGCCTTGGCCGCAGCATCCAGATGCAGCCGGGTCCATTCGGTGCGCGCCAGCGGCCATTCCTGCTCGGCACGGAAGGCCCCGCCATCCGGCCGCCGTACAAACAGATTGATCTTCGGTTCATCAAGCCAGCCGCTATCCTCACCTTTGAGGAAGTGATCAAAAAACCGCTGCTGGCGTTGCACAAATTGCGGCAGATAAAAGCTTTCGAAATGGGTGCCGATATGCATCTGCAACCATTTCTGCGACGAGCCGGCGCGCAGATAGCCTTCAATATTGCCGCGCAGATGCAAGCCGGCGCCGCCCCAATTGGCGGCTGATAACAGCGGCACTTCGATACGCGACAGATTTGGCGAACGCGCTTTATACCAGGCATCATCCAGCGGGTGTTGCAGCAAATCCTGCGGGTGATCGGCGCGATTGCCAGCCAACATAGCCGGGCTCAGCGCCGCGCCGGCATTGGGCAGGCCGGTATTCGGCAGGCCGGTATCACGTTCGCGGTAATGCGTATCGGCATTGCCATGCTGGTTGGGCAGCACCTGGCGCGGATACCAGGCGGTTGGAAACAAATGGCTGAAGATGCCGCCATGATGGCTCCAGTCGCGATACAGATCGGAACCACCTTCCCAAACGCATATCGCCGCCAAATGCGGTGGCCGCAAGGCCGCCACCTGCCATTGTTTGATGCCGTAATAGGAAATGCCGATCGTGCCGACTTTGCCATTTGACCAGGGCTGCACGCCGGCCCATTCGATGGCGTCGTAATAATCCTGTGTCTCGCGCGGCGAAAACGGATCGAGATAACCGGGCGACTTGCCGCTGCCGCGCGAATCTACGGCAACAACCACATATCCCGCCGGCACCCAGCGTTCTGGATCAACCAGCTCCCAGCGCAGATGCTGGCCAGAACTGCCATCGCGGTCTATGCCAGGATAAATCCGGGTCAGGGTTTCCCATTGCGGCTTGTAGCCATCGGCAAAATGGATGTCCTTGCCATAGATGCCCAGCGCCATCACAACAGGATAACGACCGGCCTGCTGCGGACGATACACATTGGCGCGCAGCACGGTGCCATCGCCCACTTCAATCGGCACGTCTTTTTCAAAAATCATCGCCGCGCCTGCCGCAGCCGACGCTGATTGCACACCACCCATGGCACCACCCACCCAGCTACCTGAAGCCATCCACATGACCTTCATCATGCTTCAGGATTAATAGACTATCTGGTCAGTCTAATGTGATAAACTTCATATGGTCAAGCGACAAAAAGATAGCGGATTTTCCACGCAAGCTGCTAAATAATTCGGCACCAATTGCTGGCTTTAGCATCATTCCTGCCACAGCAAAGTCGCCATCAAACGCTCGCGGCTCAGTGGCAAATGGCGCAGGCGTTGCCCTAGCGCCCGACTGGCTGCATTGCCCAATGCCGCAGCAGTTGGCCCTTGCGAAACTTCGCCAAGCCCAAGCGGCGGCTGATCCGGGCGCTCAAGCAGGCAGGTTTTTATCGGCGGCACGTCGGAAAAGCGCAGTATAGGATAACTTTGCCAATCCACACTGGCCATAACGCCATCCGCACTCCGCACCGCTTCCTTCAGGCTCCAACTGATTGATTGCACAATGCCACCTTCAATCTGGTTCAGTGCGCCATCCGGATTGATGATGCAGCCGCCATCCACAGCGCACCATATGCGCGTAACGCGAACCGCTTCCTCGACCTCAACCTCTGCAATCACCGCACAATAGCCAGACTTGTTCTTATAGCGCGCCAGCCCGATCCCCTGGCTGCGGCCTGTGCCTGTCTCCGCATCTGCCTGCCAGTTCGCCATTTCGGCCACTTTATCCAGCACCGCCAGGGCGCGGGCATCGCTCAGATGGCGACGACGGAAAATCAGCGGATCACAGCCGGCCTTTTCCGCCAATTCATCAATGAAGCCCTCAATGGCAAATACATTCGGATGTGCGCCCAAAGCACGCAGCGACGATGTGCGCAGGGGCAGGTCATGCAACAGGCGATGTTGCAGGCTGACTTCAGGCAGATCATAAAGCGGCACTGCATTTCGCAAAGCGCCGCTGCCCACCGCATCGGCCACATCGCTTAAGGCTTTTGGCGCAAAGCCAGCATCGCAGGCGGTTGCCGCCGCCAGATTTATATCGCCACCGGCGCCTGGCCGGCTGGAATGTGTGCCGCTGGAAATACTGGCGCGCCAGCCCTGGATGCGGCCGGCCTGATCAAGCCCGGCCGTCAATTCCATAACCATGGCCGAACCGCTGGTGGCGCGCATTTCATCTTGTCGGGTCCACAGCACCCGCACCGGATAGCCCGGTATCGCTTCAGCCAGCAAGGCCGCCTCCAATGCCACATCATCGGCGCCGTTATGGCCATAACAGCCTGAGCCCGGCCGATGCTCCAGTTCCAGCATTTGTGGCGCATAACCCAGCACACGGGCAATCTGGCTGCGCAGGTTGAACAAACCCTGGCTATGGCACCAGATTTTCAACTTGCCATTCCGCCGCTCTGCCACGGCACAACTTGGCCCTATTGCACCATGCAGCAGAAAACCTCGGCTATATTTTGCCTGAATTCTCTCTGCCGGCAAAACTGGCTGCGGATCATCACGCATCAGTTTGCTCGGGACGCCTTGCAGCCATGGCGCGATCTCTTCCGGAATCTGCACATGCGGCGCATCCCAGCTTAGCCTTGGCTCAAGATACGCGGCCGCTTGCCGCGCCAGGCTTTCACTGCCGGCTACCAGGGCCAAAAAATCACCACGCCGCAACAGACGACAGCTATCGCCATAACGCTGCTGAAAATTTGCAGCCGGCACATCCCGCAAGCTGGCCCCTAAACAGGGAGCATGGAAAACGCGGCCATGCAGCATATTTGGCAAAGTCATGTCATGCAGGAAACCGCTGCCGGCCAGGATTTGCGGCAGATCTCGGCGCGGCAAGGATTGCCCCACCAGTCGATTGCCCTGGCTTGGAAGCAAGCTTTGTTCGGCGTGAATTGACTGGCGCCAATTTATCCTTTCAGCCACCGACCAGAGTGAAACACCCGTCGGTGTACCATCCGCATGAATATTGCCCTGCTGCATTGAGAGGGCCTGTGGCGCCAGATTCAGCATGCCTGCCGCCGCAGTCAGCGCCGCATCGCGCAGGCAGGCGGCAGCCAATCGCAATGCCGCACCGCCGGTTTCAATGGATTGGCTACTGGCCGTCAGCCATTCATCCGGCCCCGCAGCGGTATTCAACGGCAACATGTCAATCGATTCAGGCGACAAGCCCAACTCATCGGCGACAATTTGCACCAAAGCAGTGAGAATGCCCTGGCCCAGCTCAACCTTGCCGCTGCGTATGCCCAGCCGCCCCGGTTGCGCCAGGCAGAACCAGCTTTCCAGGCGCGGGTTATCCAGAATGCTTTTTGGCAATGGTTTTGTCATACCAAACCGCCAGCAAGGCGCTGCTTTGCGGCCGCCTCTATCGCCGCCAGGATACGCGGCTGCGCACCACAGCGGCAGAGATGCGGATCAAGTGCGGCAGCAATCTCGGCCCGGCTCGGCATCTGCTGCAAATCGCGCAACCAGGCGAAGGCAGTAACCACAATGCCGCTCAGGCAATAGCCGCATTGACCGGCCTGATGCTGCAAAAAAGCCGCAAGCAAATCCTGGCCAGCGGCATCCTTGTGCAAACCTTCAATGGTGATGACATGGCGGCCATTCACATCCGGGGCAAAAAGCTGACAGGCAGGGCGCGGCAAGCCATCCACCAGCACCATGCAGGCACCACATTGCTCCAGGCCGCAGCCAAAACGGCTACCCGTCAAACCCAGCCCATTCCGCAAGGCTTCCAGCAGGCTGGCACCCGGCTCGATGGCAAGCCTGGTGTGGCAGCCATTCACGCTGCATTCCAGGATTTCGGATTTATCCTGCGCCAATGGTGGATCAACACGATCAAGCATGCGGCCTCAATCAATATGGCGCCTGTCATGGCGACCAGAGCATGCCTGAAACTAGCGTGGCGGCAATATTACTGTCCAGTTAGTCATATTGCCGCCACAAAAATTGGCGGAAACTCCGCCCTTATAAGGCTACATGAGAGCCGGCAACGCCCGCCTTCTCAAGATAGCGGGCAACGCGCAGCGCCAGATCTTCACGCCATGGCGCAGCGATCACCTGCACACCCATCGGCATCGGTGCTGCTGCCGCATAGGGCGTTGCCACCACCGGCAGGCCGGCAAAGGTGATCGGCTGCGTGAACAGGCCGATATTGGCCCGCACTGGCATTTCGACCCCATCCAGGGTCATCATGCGTTGGCCGATTTTTGGCGCAATGCAGGGTGCCGCCGGCGCCAGCAGGATATCCACGTCACGGAACAACTCCTGCATGCGGGCGCGATACCAGCGCCGGAACCGATTGGCCTGCACATACCAATCACCCGGCAAGAGCGCACCGGCCAGGAAACGGTCCCGCGTATCCGGATCAAAATCGTCGGCGCGCTGCTGCAATCGTTGGCGATGCAGATTGGAGCCTTCGATTGCGGTCATGGTATAGGCGGCTGCACGCGCCCGCCGCGCTTCCGGAATGGTGACACGCCGGGTGGCACCCAATGCCTTGGCAAAGGCCTCTACCGCTTCATGCGCCAAAGGCTCGCCGCCACGGGCAAAGTAATCATCCGCCACTGCAATGCGCAAACCATCGATGCCCTGCTCCAGACTGGGCAGTGTTGGTTCCAGCGCGCGCTGGGCGCAAACCGGATCGGCCGCATCCGGCCCCTGCATCACATCATAGGCCAGAGCCAGATCATGGCTGCTGCGTGCCATCGGCCCGAGATGATCCAGGCTGGCGACAAACGGAAAGCTTCGATTACGCGGCAAACGGCCAAAAGTCGGCTTCAACCCGAACAAACCGCAAAACGAGGACGGCACGCGGATCGAACCATTGGTATCCGAACCCAGCGCCAGCGGCACCATGCCACTTGCCGCCGCCACGCCTGAGCCGCTGGACGAGCCGCCCGGCATGCGGGTTGGATCATGCGGATTGCAGGCATTGCCGTAATGGCAATTCTCGCCGGTGAAATCATAGGCATATTCGCCCATATTGAGCGCACCGACCAGCACCGCGCCAGCCGCTTCCAACCTTTCGATCAACGGCGAATCCGCTTCGCGCGGCGCATGTTCGCGATTGATCTTCGAGCCGGCCACTGTGGGCAGCCCGGCTATGTCATAGAGATTTTTCACCGCGAAAGGCACACCGGCCATCGGCCCCAGTGGCTGGCCGGCAGCACGAGCGGCATCCAGCTTGCGTGCCGTGGCCCGCGCCCGATCCTCCAAAACGGTGGTGAAGCCATTGAGCTTGCCATTCACAGCCGCAATGCGGGCGAGCGAGATTTCCGTGGCCTCAAGAGCGCTGATGCGGCCCTCGGTCACGGCAGCGGCGATTTCAGCCGCCTTGCTGGTAAAATCAATCATGGCGCAAAGGTTGCGGCAATTTCGAGATCATCAGGCAGCGGGAATTCCAGGAACAACTGCGCGGTTCCGGCAATCCGCCGCATATTATCCAGCACGCCGGGCAATTGCTGTGGCGTGATGGTGTAGCCGCCCAGGGCGGCGGCCTGTTTGACATAGGCCTCCATGTCAAAATCGGGAGCAATCATGCTGCATCACTTTCTGGCTGGTTTGACAGACATGCCGTNNGGGCAAGCCGGCATGGTCACACTACAGGCAGGCAGCAACAAATCGGAAGCATCCTGTAAAACATCCATTGCTGCCGACTAATCAGCCATAGGCAGCGGCAGGCTCAGCCGCGCGAAACCACCAGCGGCACAACAATAAGCTTTGTCACACTGCCATCGGGGCCGCCGAGGGGCAGGATCAGGCGTTCGGTGCGGATATATTCCTTGTGCGGCGCCATGGTGGCAGTGTGGCTGACATGCGGGCGGCGCGTTGTTACCGCTTCATCCATATAGGCATGCACCTGGCGCACCATCTCGGTGTCGCCCACTTCATCGGCATAACGCCCGGTCGGATCAAAGCCGAAAGTTGCCACCACCTCGGTGCCGACCAGCCGGTAGTAATAGCGCCGGCCATAGGGGCCGGGCGGCTGCTCCACCACATCATGCAGCACCACCCAGGGCAACAAGGCGGGTCCGATATTGGCAGCGTCAAAAACCTCGCGCCCGGGCAGGGCGCCGTCTGTGCCAACCTGGCCGGCCCAGTATTGGTAGAGCCGGATCAGATGGATATCTTTAAGAGGCTGCAACGCGCTTCACCTTGCATGCAAAAGCTGCAAAACACGCGGGGTTATCGGCCTTTCATCGCTGCGGCACAATGCCTAGCCGACCCACTGCGGCAACTATCCGCAGCCCTGACCGCAAGTTGCTCAATTGCGAAACTATACTTGCCTGCATTGCTGCAACCAACAACAAAAAAAGCTGTATACGGCCATCCGCATACCGAAACTTTCACGCCGTAGCAAAGCCGGCAGAAACCTCACGGGGCTGGCGTCACCATGCGCCCGACACTTTCCGCAAGATCAAGCATGAAGCCGTTGAAACGGTCATCGCCATTCTGCTGCCACAGGCCACCTTCCGGCTCTTTCAGGGTTACATCCCAGACAGAGCTGTTCTGGCCTGGCGCAACAAGTTTCATTGAAACTGTGTATACCGAAAGGCAGGCACCACCACGACATGATTCCCGTGCCGCGATCGGCATGATCAGCAGCCGGTGAAACTCGCGCTGGCCAAAAGGGCCATGCGGGATTGGCTTGTCATGTTGATCGAACTCAACGGCAATGGCTTCAGCTTTCAGCCCCTTTTTGGCGAGCTGGCCGGGCAATTGGCCAACAACGGCATTGCGCAACGTGTTCTGTTGCTCCTTGAGTGCCGCCCCGAGCTTGTCTGCTTCCTTGCCAGAAGAATAACGCTCCTTCATCGCCGCATTGAGGAACAGGATATTCAATCCCTTCGCAGCCACCGGGCCGCTATCTGGCCGCTTGATGACCGTCTCGGTCGATGTGGTCTGGCAACCGGCCACAAAGAAGAAAGCGGCGATAAACACGCCGAAAGTCCGGGCAAAACGCATGTAAACAACACTCCAATTGCTTTTTTGGCCTAAAATCAGCCGTTATGGGATAGCGAGCGAACCGACCTCAATTCAATCCAGAAAAGTATATTCAAACACACCATTAAAGGGAATGGCTTTGATCCGCTGATGGCACAAGCTCGCTGCTCCAGCGGTTAAACGCACCAGCGCGCACCAAGTCTCCGGCGGCGGCGATGTCCGGAGCGAAGAAACGATCCCGCTCATAGGCCGGCACAGCAGCGCGGATCAGGCCATGCGCCGCCTCCAATGGTGCCGAACTATACAGCGGGCGGTGAAACTCGATGCCCTGGGCGGCAGCAAGCAATTCGATGCCGATGATCGTGCTGGTATTCTGCGCCATCGCCAGCAGGCGGCGCGCACCATGCGTGGCCATCGAGACATGATCTTCCTGATTGGCCGAGGTGGGCAGTGAATCGACACTGGCCGGATGCGCCAGTTGTTTGTTTTCGGAAGCCAGCGCCGCTGCCGTGACATGGGCGATCATAAAGCCGGAATTCAGCCCCGGCTCGGCCACCAGAAAAGCCGGCAGGCCGCTCAACACCGGATCAGTCAGCAGGGCGATGCGGCGTTCTGCCAGGGCACCGGTCTCGGCCAGGGCAAGGGCCAGGATATCGGCGGCAAAAGCCACTGGTTCAGCATGGAAATTGCCGCCTGAGATCACCTCGCCGCTATCGGCGAACAGCAAGGGATTGTCGGTGACGGCATTGGCCTCCCGCGCCAACATCGCCGCCGCCTGGCGCAGCAGGTCGAGCACCGCCCCCATCACCTGCGGCTGGCAGCGCAGCGAATAAGGATCCTGCACCCGGCTGCAATCCAGATGCGATTCCCTGATCCGGCTGCCCTGCAACAGGCTGCGATACAACGCAGCAGTGTCGCTCTGGCCGGGCTGGCCGCGCAGGGCATGGATGCGCGGATCAAACGGCGCATCACTGCCCTTGGCGGCTTCCAGCGACAACATGCCGGCAACCAGCGCGGCGGCAAAGGTATCCTCAGCCGCAAACAGCCCGAGCATTGCCAGGGCGGCAGAAACCTGCGTGCCGTTAAGTAATGCCAGCCCTTCCTTGGGGGCCAGTTCCAGCGGCTCCAGCTCGGCCGCGGCCAGGGCTTGCGCAGCCGGCATGAGGCGGCCATTCACCCGCACATCGCCAACGCCGATCAGCGCCGCCGTCATATGCGCCAACGGCGCCAGATCGCCCGAAGCACCAACCGAACCTTGGGCTGGAATGCACGGCAGAATGCCGCGATTGGCAAAGTCCAGCAGCCGCTCGATCACCAGCCAGCGCACGCCGGAATGGCCGCGCGCCAGGCTGGCCGCCTTGAGCGCCAGGATCAGCCGCACGGCATCGTCGGCCAGCAAAGGCCCGGTGCCGACGGCATGCGACAGCACAAGATTACGCTGCAATTCAGCCAGCTTTTCGGTCGGGATCGCGGTCTGCGCCAGTTTGCCGAAACCGGTATTGATGCCATAGGCAACCCGGTTCTCGGTCACAATCTGCGCCACCAGGGCGACGGCAGCCTCCACCCCGGAGCGAGCCACAGGATCAAGCCGCAAATTTGGCTCGCCCGCTGCCGAACGCGCCACCCGGCGCCAATCGCTCAAACACACTTTGCCAGGTTGCAGCAGCAGATCGACCATTCCAGCCTCCATCGTCGCGGTGACAAATATTAATGACTAGACATGTATATACATCCTAAAAATCGCCATTTCCGCCGTCAAGCCAACTTTTATGAAAGCGGTTTTATTATACCACCCGATTATCCACCCAATGTATCAGGGCAAACACTTTCCCGCATTACGCGATAGTGCCTATGCTGACGACTTGGCAGCTTCAGAAGGAAATACCATGTCGGCCAGCGCATTTTCCAACACCTCCATTGGCGGCAGGATCAATATCGGTTTTGGCATCGTGATCCTGCTGCTGATCGCGGTGGCCGGCGCCGGGCTGTTTGGCGCCAATAATGCGCGCCAGCTCTTTGGCCGCTACGACATATCGTCGGATGCCGTGCGCGCCGTGCTGCGCGCCGAGCGCGATGTGATCGAGATCAGCCGCAATGTGATGCTTTACACTGAGCGCGACAGCCAGCAGGCACTTGAAAAAGCCCGCCAGATGATCCGCAGCATCCCGGAAACCCTGGCTGGCGCCGAAGTCGAGGCTAATGAACAGGACCGTCAGCGGCTGGCGGAAATTCGGGCTGATGTGCAGCGCTTTGGCATTGTCGTTGAGGAAATCGTCAAGGCCCGCGCCGATTACAACGCAATCTTTGCCAAGGATACGGTGCCGGCCTCGACCAAGCTGCGCCAATTATTGCCCGACATTATCAAACGCGCCGAAGGCGCCTATGATTACCAGACCGCCTTTCTGGCCACCCGCGTGCAGGAAACCCTGAACGCCATCGGCGCGGCGGCCTATCAATATCTCTACCGGCCAAAGCCCGAATTGCTGGCCCGCAGCATCCAGCTTGCCGCCACGCTGAACACTCAATCCGAAGCCCTGGCGGAACGCCTGGCGATGACATCCAGCGGCGGTTCGGTGAATGAACTGCGCGCTGCCGCCAAGACCTATAGCGACAGCCTGGTGCAGGTGATGACCATCATTGGCAAGATCGGCGCCGATATGCAGGGCCGGTTGCAGCAGCATGCCGATGCCGCCATCGCCGAAAGCGCGGCGCTTGCCACTGAACGCAGCGCCGATCTGGATGAGGACGAAACCAAGCTGCATCGTAATCTTGGCCTCACCCTGATGGTGATCGCGGCTATTGCGCCGGCAACGCTGGTGGTGGCGGTGATCTTTGCCCTGCTGATTGGTCGCTCGATCCGCAATCCGGTGCTGGAACTCACCGGCACCATGGAAAAACTATCCACCGGCGATTACAGCGCCATGGTGGATGGCCTGCAACGCCGCGATGAAATTGGCCGCATGGCCCAGGCGGTGCAAATCTTCAAACAGAATGGCCAGGAGAATGAGCGCCTGCGCAGCCAGGTGGAACAGGAGCGCCAGCAGCGCGAACATGACCGCACCGAGCAGGAAGCCGAACTCGACCGCTCCGTCGGCCTGGTGGTGAATGCTGCCGCAGCCGGCGATCTGGGTCGGCGCATCGACACTGGCAATCTGCATGGCGTGATGAAAGGCCTGGGCGATGGTATCAACCGGCTGGTGGGCAGTGTTGCCACCGCCGTTGATGAAGTGGGCCAGGTGCTGGCCGGCATGGCCGGCGGCGATCTGACCCGGCGTGTGCGCGGCGAGTATCACGGCGTATTCGCCAAGCTGAAGGATAATGTGAACGCCACCAGCGAGAAGCTCGGCAGCACAGTACGCGGCATCACTGAAAGCGCCGCAGCGGTGAATGATGCCTCGTCGGAGATTTCCGCCGGCAGCCAGGATCTGGCCAGCCGCACCGAAGCCCAGGCCGCCAGCATTGAGCAGACCGCCGCCTCGATGCACGAGATCACCGCCACCGTGCGGCAGAATGCCGACAATGCCCAGGCTGCCAATCAGCTCAGCCAGGCTGCGCGCGATGCCGCCGACAAGGGCGGCAATGTGATGCAGGAAGTGGTGGGGGCGATGAGCGGCATCGAGGGCAGCGCCCAGAAGATCGTCGAGATTGTCGGCCTGATCGACGAGATTGCATTCCAGACCAACCTTTTGGCGCTCAATGCCAGCGTTGAGGCGGCGCGCGCCGGCGAGGCCGGCAAGGGTTTTGCCGTGGTGGCGCAGGAAGTGCGCGCGCTGGCGCAGCGTTCGGCCAGCGCATCGAAGGATATCAAGGCGCTGATCGCGGAATCCAACAGCCAGGTGCGCACCGGCGCCAGTCTGGTCAACCAAGCCGGCGGCGCATTGGGCGATATTGTCACCGCCGTGAAGAAGGTGACTGATATTGTGGCCGAAATTGCTGCCGCCAGCCGCGAGCAGGCCACCGGGCTGGATCAGATCAACACCGCCGTGGCCAGCATGGACGAAATGACCCAGCGCAATGGCGCCCTGGTGGAAGAAACCTCGGCGGCGGCGCAGGCATTGAGCAACCAGGCCCGTGAACTGACCCGGCTGGTCGGCTTCTTCCAGGCCGGCGGCCATAGCCCAAGCCCGGCCAGCGCAGCGGCACCAAGCGCCGCAAAAGCGCCGCCGCCAGCGATAAAGCCGGCTGCTGTGATCAAGCCTGCCAGCGTGATCAAGCCACCGGCTGTGATCAAACCCGGCGCCAAGCCTGCCGCGCCAAAACCCACAGCATCGCAGCCCGCCATTCCGGTGGCGGCCAAACCAGCGCCAAAGCCGCTGGCTAAGCCGGCCCCGGCGGCGGCGGCCGACGACGATTGGAAGGAATTCTGAGGCGCTTCAGCGTTTGCGTGGCTGCGTCATGCCGGCAAGGTCGAGGATCGTATCGATCTGGCCGGCATCGACCCAGCCCTTCTCCAGCACCAATTCGCGGATGGTGCGGCCGGTCTTGATCGCTTCCTTGGCCAGGGCCGCCGAACGCTCATAGCCGATATAGGGATTGAGCGCCGTGACCAGACCGATACTGGCCTCGACATGGCGCCGGCAATAATCCTCGTTGGCGGTGATGCCGGCAACACAGAGTTCGGCCAGCGTGCGCGCCGCCCGCACCAGCAATTGCAGCGAATGCATCACGTTATGCACAATCAGCGGCTCCATCACATTAAGCTGGAGCTGACCGGCCTCGGCCGCCATGGTCACCGCCATGTCGTTGCCGATGACCTGGAAACAGACTTGGTTGACCACTTCCGGGATCACCGGATTGACCTTGCCCGGCATGATCGACGAGCCCGGCTGCATCGGCGGCAGGTTGATTTCGTTAAGGCCGCCGCGTGGTCCCGACGATAGCAGCCGCAGATCGTTGGCGATTTTTGACAGCTTGACGGCAACGCGCTTGAGCATACCGGAATAGAGCACAAAGGCGCCCATATCCCAGCTTGCCTCGATCAGATTGGCGGCGCGCACCATGGGCAGGCCCGAAACCCGGGCCAGTTCGGCAATCGCCAGGGCGGAATAATCCGGATCGGTGTTGATGCCGGTGCCAACCGCCGTGCCGCCGAGATTAACCTCATGGAACAGGCGCACGGTTTCGTCGCCACGCGCCACATCTTCCAGGATATTGATGGCAAAAGCCTCAAATTCCTGGCCCAGCGTCATCGGCACCGCATCCTGCAACTGGGTGCGGCCAAGCTTGACGATATTGTTGAATTCCTCGCCGCGCTTGCGGAACTCGCCGGCCAATTGCTCCAGCGCCCGGCTCAGTTCGGCATGGCTCAGCAAAGTGGCCAGCCGCACCGCCGTGGGATAGGCATCATTGGTGGATTGTGACAGGTTCACATCGTCATTCGGATGCAGGTGGGCATACTCGCCCTTGGCATGGCCGAGCAATTCCAGGCCACGATTGGCCACCACCTCGTTCACATTCATGTTGGTGGACGTGCCGGCGCCGCCCTGGAACACATCGATGGTGAACCATTCATGCAGCCGGCCATCAATCAGATCGTCACAGGCGGCAGCAATCGCGGTGTTCTTTTCCGGTGCCAGATAACCCAGCCTGGTATTGGCCGCAGCCGCCGCCTTCTTCACCATGCCGAAGGCACGGATCAGATGCGGATAATGGTTCAACCCGATGCCGGAGATGCGGAAATTATCCAAGGCCCGCTGGGTCTGAACGCCGTAATAGGCGTCTGCCGGAATTTCCCGCTCGCCGAGGGAATCGTGTTCCAGCCGCATGCCGGTCATGGTGATATCTCCTAAACGCTGCGTTGCGCCTTGTCCTTGGCGTTGGTCGCCTCGATGGCAGCGCGGATTTCGGTCCAGTCGTCGTCGGTCAGTTCAAGCAGGTTGCCAAAGCCGCCGGCAGAGTTGAGCCATTGGCCGCCATCAATGGCAATCACTTCGCCATTAATATAGCCCACTTCATCGGCCATCAGGAAGGCGGCGAAATTGGCCAATTCGCTCATCGCGCCAACCCGCCGCATCGGGATTGCCTCGATCATGCGTTTTTCCAGTGCCGGGGTTGGCGCCAGGCGCTTGGTCATGCCCTCAGTGGGAAACGGCCCCGGTGCAATGGCATTGAGCCGGATACCCTTCGGCCCCCATTCCACAGCCAGACTTTGTGTCATTGCCGCCACGCCGGCTTTCGACATCGCAGAAGGCACCACAAAGGCCGAGCCGGTCCATACCCAACTGGTGACAATGGAAATCACGCTGGCCTTGTGACCAGCGGCGATCCAGCGCTTGCCGCAGGCCTGGGTGACATAGAAGCTGCCATGGAACACGATATTGGCAATGGCATCAAAACCGCGCGAGCTCATCTGCTCGGTCTTGGCGATGAAATTGCCGGCCGCGTTGTTGACCAGACCATCCAGCGGCCCATCGCGCCAGATCGTCTCGATCATTTCATCCACCGCCTGCGCCACGCGGATATCGCAGGCCATGTAATGCACCTGGCCGCCGGTGGCGCTGCTCAGTTCCAATGCGGTGTCGCGCAGCACACCCTCGCGCCGGCCACAGATATAGACCACGGCGCCCAGTTCAAGGAATTTCTGTGCCATCGCCTTGCCCAGGCCGGTGCCGCCGCCGGTGACCAGGATACGCTTGCCTTGCAACAGATCAGACCTGAACATTGTTTTTCCCCGGCTTTGATTGTTAGGGTCCGAACTATAAAACCGCCCAACACCCGGAGAAAGCCTCATGGACCTGCAACTGACCGACAAGGTGGCGATCGTTACCGGCGCCAGCAAAGGCATCGGCCGGGCCATCGCCGAGGAACTGGCTGCCGCCGGCATGAAGCTGGTGCTGGCCGCCCGCTCGGCCGACCTGCTGCAACAACTGGCCGCCGGCTTGCCCACCGATTGCCTGGTGCAGGCGGTGGACCTGCGCCAGCCGCAGGCCGGCGCCGATCTGGTGCAGGCCACGCTGGCGCGCTTCGGCCGCATCGACCTGCTGGTGAACAATGCCGGCGCCACCAAGCGCGGTGATTTCCTGGCTTTAAGCGACGAGGATTGGGCTGATGGCTTTGCGCTGAAATTCTTTGGTGCCATGCGCCTAAGCCGTGCCGCCTGGCCGCAGCTCAAAGCAGCGCAGGGCAGCATCGTCAACATCATCGGCGTGGGCGGCCGCACCGGCAGCGCCGAATTCGCCATCGGCGGCAGTGTGAATGCCGCCGGCATGAACCTGACCAAGGTGCTGGCTGATCGCGGCGTGGCCGAGGGCGTGCGGGTTAATGCCATCAACCCGGGCACTATCGCCACCGACCGGCTCAAAACCCGCATCGCCAGCTTTGCCCAGGAACAAGGCATTTCCGCCGAGGAAGCCGCCAGCCGCATGCCGCGCGCCATGGGCGTGGCACGTTTTGGCGAGCCGGCAGAAATCGCCCGGGCCGTAGCTTTCCTGGCCTCGCCGGCCGCCGCCTATATCAGCGGCGCCATCCTGGATGTGGATGGCGGCCTGACCCGCACCCTGTAACCGAGCCTTCCGGCTGCGTCGTCGAAGCAGTTTCATGCTGCCGAAAGTTGCTTTACAATAATCTTTACAGTGGCCTCGCATCTTCAGGGGAAATGTTCCGCATGCGCCTTTTCACCGCCCTGCTGATCGCACTGCTCTGCTGGCTCGGCCAAGGTTATGGCCCGGTCAAAGCGCAAAGCGCTTCCACTCCCCTGGCACAGCCCAGCGGCCCGGTCATCCTCACTGTCAGCGGCGCCATCACACGCGGCAATGCCAGCGATGCCCAGGGTGGCAAGCTGGCACATTTTGACCGTGCCATGCTGGAGGCATTGGGCCAGGCCGGTTTTGAAACCAGCACGCCATGGCACAAGGGCGTGGTGCGCTTCGATGGTGTGCCTGGCAAGGCACTGATGCAGGCCGTGGGTGCCAAGCCGGATGGCATGGCGCAGGCCGTGGCGCTGAACGATTATGCCTCGGCGGTGCCGGTGGCGGATTTTCTCAACCATGGCTTGCTGTTGGCTCTGAAGCTGAATGGCAGCTACATGACTGTGCGCGACAAAGGCCCGCTCTTCATCGTCTATCCGTTCGACGGCGATGCAGCCCTGCGTCATGAGAGCTACTATACCCGTTCGGTATGGCAGCTGCGCCGTCTCGAAATCCACTGAGCCGCCATGCCACAAAACGAACCGGCGGTTCAGGCAGCACCACCCGGTCGCAATGATCTGATCGGATCAGCGCGCCGCTTTGTGCTGATCTTCTCTGCCGTGTTCGTTGTGGCCTTTGCCGGCATTGTTTCCTATCTCTATGTGCAGCACAGCGAATTCGCCAACGCCATGCGGCAGAACGTGATTTTTGAGGGCACCCAGCTGCGCGCCGAATACCTGACCCTGCGCAACCGTATGGCGGAAGTGCTGGCCGGCATGCCGGAGCGTGAACGCGACGATGTGCAGGTGGCCTATGACATCCTGCTGGCTCGCGTGCAGGCCCTGGAGGAAGGCCGCAGCGCCGAATTGTATACCCACGACCACGAACTGGCGCCGCTGTTCCGCGGCCTGGCCAGCGAAATCCGGCGCTGGGAGCCACAGGTGCTGCGCTTTGTCAGTGGCGACGATCATACCGGCTATGTGCTGTTGCGGCAGCTTGCCTCGGCTGGTGCCGAATTCGGCGCTTTCACTGCCCGTGCCAACAGCATCACGCAAGGCCGCATCGGCGATACCGACCGGCGCATGCAGACATTGTATCTGCTGCTGCTGGCCTTGTTGCTCGGCGGCGCCGCCGTGGTAGCGGTTGTGGCACGCCTGCTATTACGCCAGGCCACCGCTACAGATGCAGCGCATCGTCATCTGACCGCGCTGGCGCGTGATCTGGAAGCGGCACGGCGCCAGGCGGAGGCAGCCAACCGGGCCAAGTCCAGCTTCCTGGCCTCGATGAGCCATGAATTGCGCACGCCGCTGAATGCCGTGATCGGCTTTGCCGACATCATGCATCAGGGCTTGTTCGGCCCGCTCGACAATGCGCGTTATGCCGAATATGTCGCCTCGATCCAGCAGAGCGGCCAGCATCTGCTCAGCCTGATCAACGATATTCTCGATATGAGCCGCATCGAGGCCGGTCGGGTGGAACTGAACGAGGATCGTATCGACATAGCCGGCCTGGTGGCCGATTGCCTGGATCTGGTGGACGTGCAGGCGCGCAGCAAAGGTGTGGCGTTGCAGGCAGAACCCGGCCAGGCCGATGCCGCACTCTGGGCCGATGAGCGCGCCCTGCGCCAGATGCTGCTTAACCTGACCGCCAATGGCGTGAAATTCACGCCCACCGGCGGCAGCGTGACGGTGCGCCATGGCGTGGCCGCCGATGGCTGGTATGAAATCACCGTGCACGATACCGGCATCGGCATGGCCGAAGCCGAAGTGGCGCGGGTGTTTGAACCCTTTGCCCGTGGCGGCAGCCAATTGGTGCGGCAGCAATATGATGGCACCGGCCTGGGCCTGCCGATCACCCGCCGGCTGGTGGAATTGCATGGTGGCCGCATCCAGCTCACCAGCGAATTAGGCAAAGGCACCATTGCACGGCTGCGTTTTCCGCCCGAGCGGATCAGCCGGGTTTCCGATTTTGGCGCCATGCTCGGCGCGGCGCCTAACGACTGATGGCAAAACTGCTTTTTGCCCTGCTGTTGCTGGCGTTGGCTGGCTGCGCGCCGCGCCTGCAACCTTCCGGGACAGCACAAACTACGCCTGCCCTGCTGGAGAATGCCTGGCGTGCCGAAGATGGCGCGGTCATGCCCTTGCGAACCTGGCAGCCTGAGGCACCACGCCAGCCGCAAGCCGTGATCCTGGCCTTGCATGGCTTCAATGATTACGGCAACGGCTTTGCCGACCCGGCTGCCTGGTGGGCCAGGGAGCGCGGCTTTGCACTCTATGCGCCCGACCAGCGCGGCTTTGGCGCCGCGCCCTATCCGGGCCTCTGGGCCGGCGCCGAGCGTATGCAGGCCGATCTGAAGGAATTGACCCGTTTGCTGCGCGGGCAACATCCGGGCCGGCCGCTTTTCTGGCTCGGCGAAAGTATGGGCGGCGCCGTGCTGCTGGCAACCCTGGCCGAACCTGACAACGCGATCTTGCCCGATGGCGCCATCCTGGTCGGCCCGGCAGTATGGGGCCGCGCCACCATGCCGCTGAGCTACCGCGTCACCCTGGCACTGAGTAGTCATACCTTGCCCTGGCTGCGGCTTTCCGGGCGTGGCCTGGGCATCCAGGCGTCTGACAATATCCCGATGCTGCGGCGCTATAGCGCCGATCCACTGGTGATCAAACAGACCCGCATTGATGCGGTATATGGCCTGGTCAACCTGATGGATGCAGCTTTGGCCGCCGGCCCGCAGCTTGATCCGGCTTTGCCGCTGCTGCTGCTATATGGCGTCAACGATCAGGTGATCCGCAAGGAACCGGTGGAGCGTTTTGCCGCCAGGCTGGGCGGCCAGCGCCGCATTGCCGTTTATGATACCGGCTGGCATATGCTGCTGCGCGATTTACAGGCCGAAAGAGTGTGGCGCGATATTGCTGCCTGGATAAACGATCCCGCTGCCGCGCTGCCCTCTGGCCGTGAAGCCACGGCGCAGCCCCTGTTTCCCCTGGAGAAGAATTGATGAACCGAACCAGCCTGCTCGAAAGCCTGTGGGTGCTGGCCGGCATGAGTGTTGCGCTCAGCCTGCTGCTGCTGGTGATTGATGCCGAGCATGGCCTTGCCCTCACCTCGATCGGCTCCACCGCCGTGCTGCTTTTCTGCTTCCCCAATCATGAAGGCGCCCAGCCGCGCACGGTGCTTATCGCCCATCTGCTCGGCGCGCTGATCGGCTTCGGCCTGCTTTACTCTGTCGGCGCCCATGCCTGGAGCATGGCCTTGGGCGTGGCGCTGATTGCCGTGGTGATGAAGCTGGGCAACATCATGCATCCACCGGCCGGCGCCAATCCGCTGATTGTGCTGAATATCAAGGCCGGCTGGATGTTCCTGCTGGATCCGCTGCTGCTGGCGCTGGCCATCCTGATGGCTGTGGCCTGGGCGTGGAGCCGGCTGCGGCCCGGGCCGCGCTGGCCGCAGGCATGGTGATCAGGCTATCCAGAACATCTGGTTGACTTCCACCGGCGAGATGCGGCGGCCATTGCCGTTGCCGTCATAGGAAACCGGCGCATCCTTGAATTCGCGCACCGGCGGATCGGGATTGGCATTATCCGCCGCCTGATCCTTGGCCACCACCGAGGCGATGCGCAGCAGCACTTGCAGGTTCACTTCCACCCCTGCCGCTGCACCATCGGTGATGCGGGCAATCTTCGCCGTTGCCACCGGAAACACCGGAGCATCCAGTGTTGTGCGGTAGACCGGGTTAGTCGCCAGGATCGGGGTGATCGTGTCAGCCATGATTTGTTAAGTATACTGCTCCTGCGTTTTTACAAAAGTGTATTTTGTTTCGCAGTGCAAATGCGCCGCATTTCAGACGCAATTCTTATTAACCATGGTGCCAAACAACGGAAAGTCGCGCATGGCCAGTATTGGTATAGTTAACGCCGCCCTGTTGCTCGGGGCCTTGTTGGTGCTTGTTGGTGTGCTTTCCAGCCTGATTGCCAGCCGCTTTGGCGCCCCGCTGCTGCTGGTGTTTCTGTTCGTCGGCATGCTGGCCGGCGAAGATGGCCCGGGCGGGCTGCAATTCAGCGATTACAAAACCACCTATCTGATCGGCTCGCTGGCGCTGGCGGTGATCCTGTTTGATGGCGGCCTGCGCACCAAGCTGGCCAGTTTTCGCGGTACGCTGGCACCGGCTGCCATGCTGGCAACCCTGGGCGTGTTCATCACCGCCGGCCTGACCGGCCTTGTCGCCTATCTGCTGCTTGATCTGAGCTGGATTGGCGCACTTCTGCTTGGCGCCATCGTGGCCTCCACCGATGCCGCAGCCGTGTTTTTCCTGCTGCGTACCGGCGGCATGAAGCTGAAACGCCGCGTTGGCACCGTGCTGGAAATCGAATCCGGCACCAACGATCCGGTGGCGGTATTCCTCACAATGCTGCTGGTGGAATTGCTGCTGCAAGGCCCGCGCGACCTGGGCTGGACCGCGATGGTCAGCCTGGGCGAACAAGCCGTCCTGGGCAGCCTGATCGGCCTTGCCGGCGGTTTTCTCGCCTCCACCTTGCTCAACCGCGTGGAATTGCCCAGCGGCCTGCATCCGGTTTTTGTGGTGTCCAGCGCGGTGCTGATCTATGGCGTGGCGGCAGTGCTGGATGGCAGCGGCTTCCTGGCGGTGTATCTGGCCGGCCTTGTGCTGGGCAATCGCCCGCTGCGCGCCTATCCCAGTGTGATCAGTTTCCATGATACGGCAACCTGGCTCTGCCAGATTGTCATGTTCCTGATGCTTGGCCTGCTGGTTTCGCCCGCCAAGCTGCTCGATTTTGCACTGCCGGCCTTGCTGCTGGCCGCCTTCCTGATCCTGGTTGGGCGGCCGCTGGCGGTGTGGCTCTGCCTGCTGCCATTTGGCTTCAGCCGACGCGAGCGGACCTTCATTTCATGGGTTGGGCTGCGTGGCGCGGTCAGCATCTTCCTGGCGGCCATCCCGATGCTATCCGGCATCCCGCAGGCGGAAATCTATTTCAATGTGGCCTTCTTCGTTGTGCTGGTTTCGCTGATGGTGCAGGGCTGGACTGTCACCTTCGCGGCACGTCAGCTTGGCATGGTGTTGCCACAAGGCGGCGAACCGGCCAAACGTGTTGAACTGGACCTGCCTGGCCAGCTCAGCCATGAAATGGTGGGTTATCCGATTCCAGCCGACAGCCTGGCCCTGCGGCTTGACGGCTTGCCAAAATGGGTGCGCCCGGTGCTGCTGATCCGCGATGAGCAATTGCTTGATCCAGGCGCCGCTGCATCGCTGCGGCCGCATGATTATGTGTATGTGCTCGCCGAACCACAGCATCTTGGCCGCCTTGACCGGCTGTTTGGCAGTGCCGGCGATCTGGCCATGCCAGCGGAAAACGAATTCATCTTGAATGGCAGCGCGCCGATGCAGGCCGTGTCGGCGCTGTATGGCATCACCTTGCACGAAGCCGAGGCCAGCCTCAGTCTCGCTGCGGCCGTGGCCCGCCGGCTTGGCGGCGCGGCACATATCGGCGACCGCATCCGTTTCGGCGACGCCACCTTGACAGTGCGTGACACCGAGGCCGGCCAGGTGACCCGCGCCGGGCTAAGATTGGGCGAAACCATCGCGGGTGCCGAAACCATCGAAGCGGTTTTGCGTGCTGAGCCGGATCTGTTCGACCGGCTCAGCACCCGTAGCAAAACAGCGTGGCAGGCTTTGCTGGCGCGGCTCAGGCGCCGAGATGGGAACGGAAGCGCTTGACGATATCGCGCGTCGCCTTGGTCAGCAGGCCCTGATCGACGCCAACGGCAACAAAGGTGAAGCCGGCATCGAAATAGCGCTTCGCGTCATCCTCGTTCGGCGCCAGGATGCCGGCCGGCTTGCCCGCCGCCTTGCACAATTCCAGCGCCTTCATGATTGCCGCCTGGGCCTCGGGATGCGCGGCATTGCCGAGATGGCCCACATCGGCGGAAAGATCGGCCGGGCCGATGAAGATGCCATCGATGCCATCCTGCTTGGCGATTTCCGGAATGCGGTTCACCGCCGCCAGGGTTTCCACCTGCACGATGACACCGAGTTCGTCCTCGACCCGCTTATGGTAATCCGCCACCAGGCCATAGCGGTTGGCGCGCTGCGCCATGGAAACGCCGCGAATACCCTTGGGCGGATAGCGCGTGGCTTCCACCGCCGCCTTGGCCTCGGCCTCGTCCTGCACAAAAGGCAGGATCAGGTTCGGCGCACCGATATCCAGGAAGCGCTTGATCAGCACCGGATCGTTCCATGATGGGCGCACCACCGGCGATGCGGTGTTGGCATCGATCTGCATGGCCTGCAATTGCTGCAACACCATCGGCAATTCATTCGGCGAATGCTCGGTATCCAGCACCACCCAATCAAACCCGGCCGTGGCAACGATCTCAGCCGCGATGTTGCTGCACAGCATACTCCACAGGCCGATCTGCGGGCGGCCTTCGGCCAGGGCCTTCTTGAAGGCGTTTTTTGGCATCTGCATGGCGTTTCCTCCTGGGTTCTGGCGTTATATTCCAGTTATGGCCGCTCGCCAGGATTGAAAAGCGGCGAAAAAGTCTTAACCAGAGCCGCCGGGATTTGCTACTATCCCAGCAATAGTCCATCCGCATTAGGAGATCGACCATGGATCAGGTTCCCGCTACCCGGCCCCAGGCCGGCCAGCAGCGCAGCCTTTCGGTCGGGCGTGGCGTTGGCGGCGACAGCCTGCACAGCGCGCAGGATTATCTCACCTTCGCCATCGATGCCCAAGTCTATGGCATCGATATTCTGAGCGTGCGCGAAATCCGCGCCTGGACCGATGTGACCAATCTGCCCAACACGCCGGAATTTGTGCGTGGCATCATCAATCTGCGTGGCACAATTGTGCCGATCTACGATCTGCGCGTCCGGCTTGGCGGCGGCGTCACCAAACCCACCCGCATGCATGTGGTGATCGTGGTGGTGGCGGCCAATGGCACTTTTGGCCTGCTGGTCGATTCCGTGTCGGACATCCTGTCGATTGAGGACCGTGATTTGCAGCCGGTGCCGGAAACCGATGCAGCGTCGGATTATCGCTTCCTAGCCGCGATTGTTGCCAATGACGAACGCATGGTTTCGATCATCGACATGGACAAGCTGGTGACCGGCCAGGCCGCCTCGCAGATGCAGCAGATTGCCGCCGCACCAGCCCAGGCGCAAATCGCGGTGCAGTAGTACCGCGATTACTCCGCATACCCACACTTTTTCCTGTAAATCTGCGACTATTTCGCATGTGAGCGGAAAATAACTAACCTTTTACACCCAGCCTCAAGGTAGCGTTTCCTGGCAACATAGCACAGGAGACGACGAATGGTTTTCGACCGCCTCGGAGTCAGCGGCAAGTTGTTGCTGCAAGTCGCCCTGCTCGCCATCGCCCTGCTCGCCCTTTCCGGCCTGGCCCTGCAATCGCTGCGTGACACCATGCTGCGCGAAAAGCAGTTGATGGTGCGCAACATCGTCGAAACCGCCATTGCCATTGCCAAGACCAATCACGAACGCGCCGGCAAGGGCGAGGTGAGCATGGAGGCGGCGCAGAAGGAAACCATCACGGCTTTGCGCGCCATGCGTTATGCCGGCAGCGAATATGTTTTCGCCATCACCATGCAAGGCATTGCAGTGGCGCATGGCGGCCGGCCGGCGCTGGAAGGCACCGACATGACCAACAACGCCACCTCCACGCCCAATAGCCGCAACGTGATCGGCGAAATGCGCGACAAGGCCCGCGCTGGCGGCGGCTATGTGACCTACAGTTTTGCCAAGCCCGGTACACCACCGGATTCCGAGCCGGCGCCGAAAATCGCCTATACCGCTGCCTTCACGCCATGGAACTGGTTCATCGGCACCGGCATCTATGTAGACGATGTGGACACGCAATTCCGAGCCAAGGCGGTGGAATTCGGCATCATCACTCTGGTCATGGCGCTGGTGCTGATCGGCCTGTCGCTGCTGATCCTGCGCAGCGTGCGCGGGCCATTGCGCGCCTTGAGCCTTATCATCCAGCGACTGGCCGATGGCGAAACCGTTAGCGAGGTGGCCTATACCAATCGCCCCGACGAGATCGGCGGCATTGCCCGGGCCACGGCGGCGTTGCGCGAAGTGTCGCTGCTCGCCGCACGCACCCAAAGCGGCCTGGAGAATGCCACCACCAATGTGATGGTGGCCGATACCGAAAACCGCATTGTTTACTGCAATCGCGCCGTGCTGGCTTTGCTGCGCAATGCGGCAAGTGACATCCGCAAGGACTTGCCGCGCTTTGATCCCGATGCGCTGATTGGCCGCAATATCGATGAATTCCATAAAAACCCGGCACATCAGCGCGGCATGCTGGCCAAACTTTCCGGCACACATCGTTCGCGTATCACGGTTGGCGGGCGGATATTTGAACTGATCGTCAACCCGGCGGTGAATACACGCGGCGCCCGCGTCGGCACCGTGGTGGAATGGTCTGACATGACCGACCAGTTGCGCCTGGAGCGTGAAGTGATCGCTGCCATCGCCATGGCAAGCGAAAAGGGTTTTGCCGAGCGCGTTGACCTGGAAGGCAAAAACGGCTTCCTGCGGCAGCTTGGTGAAGCGGTGAACGGCCTGAGCGACAAGGCCCAGGGCATGACCCGCAACATCGCCGGCACCATCGAGGCGATGGCACGCGGCGACCTGAGCCGCCGCATCGCCGAGGATTATCCCGGCATCTTTGGCGAATTGCGTGACGGCGCCAATGAGACTGTTGATAAACTGCGCGAAGTGGTGGGCCAGATCACCGCCACCTCGAATGCCGTGCGCGATGCCTCGGCCGAAATTTCCGCCGGCAGCGCCGACCTGGCGGCCCGCACCGAGGCACAGGCCGCCAGCCTGGAAGAGACCGCCGCCGCGATGCACCAAGTCACCGCCACGGTGAAGCAGAATGCCGATAACGCCCAGGCCGCCAATCAGTTGAGCCAGACCGCACGCGACACTGCCGCCAAAGGCGGCAGCGTAACCAAGGAAGCCGTGGCTGCGGTGCGCCGCATCGAGGAAAGTGCGCGCAAGATTTCCGATATCGTGGCGTTGATCGACGAGATTGCCTTCCAGACCAACCTGCTGGCCCTCAATGCCAGCGTGGAAGCGGCGCGTGCCGGCGAGGCCGGCAAGGGCTTTGCCGTGGTGGCGCAGGAAGTGCGCGCCCTGGCGCAGCGCAGCGCCAATGCGTCGAAGGATATCAAAGCCCTGATCAATGAATCGAATGCCCAGGTGAAAGCCGGCGCCAGCCTGGTGCATCAGGCCGGCGAGTCGCTGGATGAGATTGTCGGCGCGATCAAGAAGGTGTCGGATATCGTGGCCGAAATCGCGGCTGCTTCCAGCGAACAGTCGCGCGGGCTGGACGAAGTGAACGCCGCCGTGGGCAATATGGACGAGATGACACAGCGTAATGGTGCCCTGGTGGAGCAGACCAGCGCCTCGGCGCAGCAGCTCGCCACCCAGGGCCAGACCTTGGCGCAGGTTGTGGGCTTCTTTAGAACATGAGGTAAGTCAAAGGGTTATCCGGATTGAATCGGATGGGTTGACGGGTCGGGCTTTGCCCGTCATGTTCGCGCCGCCCAGCAGAAAACCAGCCGGATTCCCAGCAAATGACGCAGATTCCCCCGCACGCCCTCGCCGCCAGCCACCACGACATGGCCAATGCCATCCGCGCCCTTGCGATGGATGCCGTGCAGCAGGCGAATTCGGGCCATCCCGGCATGCCGATGGGCATGGCCGATGTTGCCACCGTGCTGTTCACCCGTTTTCTGAAAGTGGACCCGGCGCAGCCGCATTGGCCCAACCGCGACCGCTTCATCCTCTCGGCCGGCCATGGCTCGATGCTGCTCTATGCCCTGCTGCATCTCACTGGCTATCAGGATATGACGCTGGAGGAATTGAAGAATTTCCGCCAGATCGGCAGCCGCACGGCGGGCCATCCGGAATTCGGCCATGCCGATGGTATCGAAACCACCACCGGCCCGCTCGGCCAGGGCATTGCCAATGCGGTCGGCTTCGCGCTGGCTGAACGGCTGCTCAATGCCCGTTTCGGCGATGCGGTGGTGGATCACTACACCTATGTGATTGCCGGCGATGGCTGCCTGATGGAAGGCATCAGCCATGAGGCGATTTCGCTGGCCGGCCATCTTAAGCTGAACAAGCTGATCGTGCTGTTTGACGATAACGGCATCTCGATTGACGGCCCCACTTCGCTTTCAGTCAGCGACGACCAAGAGGCCCGCTTCAAGGCCAGCGGCTGGAATACCGCCGCCGTGGATGGCCATGATCCGGAAGCCGTGGCCGCTGCCATTGCCGCTGCACGCAACAGCGACAAGCCGACCATGATCGCCTGCAAGACCGTGATCGGCTTCGGCGCGCCCAAGAAAGCCGGCACTTCCGGCGTGCATGGCTCGCCGCTTGGCCCCGATGAGATCAAGGGCGCCCGCGAAAAGCTTGGCTGGCCCTATGCGCCGTTTGAGATTCCGGCACCGATCCTGGCCGCCTGGCGCCAAGCCGGCGCCAATGGCGCGGCGTATTCCGCCGCCTGGAACCAAGCCCTGGCCGCTTTGCCCGCCGCCGACCGCGCCGAATTTGAGCGCCGCGTGAAGGGTGACCTGCCGGCCGAGTACGCAACCGCCTACCAGGCCTATATCGCCAAGCTGGTGGCCGACAAGCCAAAATGGGCAACGCGCAAATCCTCGCAGATGGCGCTGGAAGCGCTCAACCCGGTGCTGCCGGAAGCCATCGGCGGCTCGGCTGATCTGACCGGCTCGAACAACACCAAAACCGCCGGCCTTGAGCCGGTGAAGCCCGGCGACTTCAAGGGCCGCTACATCTATTACGGCGTGCGCGAGCATGGCATGGCGGCGGCGATGAACGGCCTGGCGCTGCATGGCGGCGTGATCCCCTATGGCGGCACCTTCCTGGTGTTCAGTGACTATTGCCGCAATTCGATCCGGCTCTCGGCCCTGATGGGCCAGCGCGTGATCTATGTCATGACGCATGATTCCATCGGCCTGGGCGAAGATGGCCCGACCCATCAGCCGGTTGAGCATGTTGCCTCGCTGCGCGCCATCCCCAATCTGCTGGTGCTGCGCCCGGCCGATGCGGTGGAAACCGCCGAAGCCTGGGACATCGCCTTCCGTTCCAAGGACCGCCCGGCCCTGCTCTGCCTGACGCGCCAGGATCTGCCGGCGCAGCGGATCAGTGACGCCGGCGAGAATCTCAGCGCCAAGGGCGGTTATGAATTGCTGCCGGCCAGCGCCGGCGCCGCCCAGGTGACCCTGCTTGCCACCGGTTCGGAAGTGGCTATCGCCGCCGCCGCCCGCGCCATGCTGGAAGCCGAGGGCATTGGCACCCGCGTGGTTTCGCTGCCCTGCTTTGAATTGTTTGACGAGCAGCCGGAAGCGTATCGCAAGGCCGTGCTGGGCGAAGCCACGGTGCGCATTGCCATTGAAGCAGGCGTGCGCCAGGGCTGGGATGCCTATATCGGCGATGGCGGCGCCTTTATCGGCATGAAGGGCTTCGGCGCTTCCGGCCCGTTTGAGCAGCTTTACAAGCATTTCGGCATCACGCCGGAAGCCGTGGTGGCTGCCGCCAAGGCGCGGCTGTAAAACCCCGGCCGAGGTTTACGAAGTGTTCCGCCGCCGCCTTGGCAAAGGTGGCGGCGCGGGGCTTCGCATGCTATAGCCTGCGCGCCCTGATATTGATTCCTGGCCTTACGCCCAGGCTGTTGAACACGCGAGATTTTCCGTGAGCCAAACGCCCCGTGCCGTCGCCGTCTCAACAACCCAGCCGCCGAGCAGCACCGCGCTGATCCGCCGCCTGCTGGCCGAACATGTGCGGCCACATATCGGCACCTTGCTGATCGCGGCGCTCAGCATGGCCGTGGTGGCCGCCGCCACTGCCGGCAATGCCTGGCTGCTCAAGCCGATCCTGGACGGCCTGTTCGGGCGCGGCAACCCCGACTGGCTCTATCTGATCCCGGCGCTGGTGATCGGCGTGGCGCTGATCAAGGGTTTTGCCGGCTATCTCGAAGGCTCGCTGATGGGCGGCTTTGGCGAACGCATCATCGCCGATACGCAGATCCGCATGTATAACAAGCTGATGCATGCCGATCTGGCCTGGCTGCACCAGGTGCATTCCGGCAAGCTGATTGCCAGCTTCCTGTATGACGCGCATCTGCTGCGCGAAGCGGTGGGCAAGGCACTCACCGGCATTGTCAAGGACAGCCTCAGCCTGCTCTTCCTCGCCGCCGTGATGTTTGCGCAATACTGGGAATTGTCGCTGGTGGTCTGCGTGGTATTTCCCATGGTGGCGATCTTCTCGCGCCGCCTGGGCAAAAAAACCCGCAAGGGCTCGAAGCGCAGCCAGGAGGAAACCGGCAAACTGACCACGATCCTGAGTGAGACCTTCGACGGCGCCCGCATGATCAAGGCCTATGGCATGGAAGAGCGCGAAACCGAGCGCGCCGCCCGCTCGGTGGAGCAGCGTCTGGTGCACGCCATGCATGTGATCCGCGCCCGCGCCGCCGCCAGCCCGAGTACTGAAGCTTTGGGCGGCATCGCCATCGGCCTGGTGGCGTTCATCGGCGGGCAGCAGATCATTGCCGGCACCACCACACCCGGCACATTGGGCAGCTTCATTGCCGCCGTGCTGATGGCTTATCAGCCTTTGAAATCGCTCTCCACGCTGAATGTGTCGTTGCAGGAGGGCCTCGCCGCTGCCGAGCGGATTTTCGCGGTGCTGGACCAGGAAGTCACCATCCGCGATGCCGCTGATGCCAAGCCACTGGATGTGAAGGGCGGCGAAATCCGCTTTGACGCAGTGAGCTTCGCCTATGACCCCGAACATCCGGCGCTGCGCAGCGTCAACCTGCTGGTGCCGGCCGGCAGGAAAGCCGCGCTGGTGGGGGCTTCGGGTGCCGGCAAGTCCACCGTGCTGAACCTGATCCCGCGTTTCTACGATGCCAGCCAGGGCCGCGTGCTGATCGACGGGCAGGATGTGCGCCATCTGACCCTGCACAGCCTGCGGCGCTCAATCGCGCTGGTGAGCCAGGAATTGACACTGTTTGACGATACCGTGCGCAACAACATCGCCTATGGCCGCCCGGAAGCCAGCCAGGCCGATATTGAGGATGCCGCCCGCACCGCCGCCGCGCATGAATTCATCCAGGCTCTGCCGCAGGGCTATGACACCATGGTGGGCGAAAATGGTGTGAAGCTTTCCGGCGGCCAGCGCCAGCGCATCGCCATTGCCCGCGCCATGCTGCGCGATGCCCCTATCCTGCTGCTGGATGAAGCCACCTCGGCGCTTGATAGCGAAAGCGAACGGCTGATCCAGGAGGCATTGCGCCGCCTGATGCGTGGCCGCACCACGCTGGTGATCGCGCATCGGCTGTCCACCGTGATGGATGCCGATGTGATCTTTGTGCTGGAACATGGCAAACTGGTGGAACAGGGCAGCCATGCTGAATTGCTTGTCCAGGGTGGCGTTTATGCGCGGCTCTACGCCACGCAATTCGCCGCCGGAGCGTGATCGGCGATGTCGATACTGAAACGCCTGTTGCGCAGCCGTGTCGCCCTGCGATTGGCGGCAGCCTGCATCGCTTTCTACATCCGTTTTGTGCATGCCACCTCACGCTGGCAGGTCATCGGCAGCGAACATCTTGAAGCCCATTGGCAGGCCCGCAAGCCGGCTGTGGTGGCCTTCTGGCATGGCCGGCTGCTGATGCTGACCGTGGCCTGGCGCGGCAGCAGCATGACCATGCGCATCCTGATCTCGCAGCACCGCGATGGCGAATTGATCGCCCGCAGCCTGGAATTATTCGGCATCGGCGCGGTGCGCGGCTCCAGCGCCAATCCCAAAAAGGCCGGCAAGGAAAAAGGTGGCCGCGCCGCTTTGCGCACCATGGTGCAGGTGCTGAAAGAGGGCAATTGCATCGGCTTCACCCCGGATGGCCCGCGCGGCCCGCGCATGCGCGCCGGCCCCGGCGTGGTGGCCACGGCGCGGCTGGCGAAAGCGCCGATCCTGCCGGTTGCCTATGCCACGCGGCAGCGCAAGCTGATCCGCAGTTGGGATCGCTTTCACCTGCCCATGCCCTTCACCCGCGGCGTCACCATCTGGGGTGAGCCGCTGGATGTGTTCAGCGACACCAGCGAAAGCCTGGAAGCCGCAGCATTACGAGTGGAGCAGGCCCTGCTGGCCATCACCAACGAAGCCGACCGGCTTTGCGGCCATGCCCCCCTGGAGCCGGCAGCACGGGACCAGCCCGATGCCTAAGGCGCCGGCATTCTGGTCGGCCGGGCAGAATTCGGCCACAGCCGCGATCTGGCCGATGCTGCTCAGCCCGTTTGCCACACTTTACGGCATCGCCAACCGTTTCAATCGCGCTGCTGCGCGGCCGCAGGAAATTGCCGTGCCGGTGATTTCGATTGGCAATCTGGTGGCTGGCGGCGCCGGCAAAACCCCCACCACCATGGCCTTGGCGCAGCACTTGCGCGCCGCCGGCTGGCAGCCCGGCATTGTCAGCCGGGGTTATGGCGGCAATCTTGCCGGCCCCTTGCAGGTAGACCCGCAGCAGCATGACGCCGCCCAGGTAGGCGACGAAGCCCTGCTGCTGGCGGCAGCGGCCCCCACCTGGATCGGCCGCGACCGCCCGGCAGCGGCCCGCGCCGCAGCCCGCGCCGGCTGTGATCTGGTGCTGGCCGACGATGCGCATCAAACCTATGCCCTGGCGCGTGATCTCAACATCCTGGTGGTGGATGGCGCGCAGGGCTTTGGCAATGGCATGTTGCTGCCGGCAGGCCCGCTGCGCGAGGGCATCCGCGAAGGCCTGGCGCGCAGCGATGCCATCATCCTGATCGGCCGGCCACAAAGCCGGGTTGATCTGGGCGATCTGCCGGTTTTTGCCGCCAACCTGCTGCCACAGCCCGAGGATGCCGCCGCCCTGCGCGGCGAGCGTGTGCTGGCCTTTGCCGGTATCGGCCGGCCGGAAAAGTTTTTCACCACACTGAGCGAGCTTGGCGCCGAGATTGTGGCCCGGCACAGCTTCCCGGATCACGCGCCCTACGCGCCGGATACCATCATGCGGCTGGTGGAACAGGCGGTGGCGCTGAAGGCTGTGCCGGTCACCACGGCCAAGGATGCCCTGCGGCTGCCGGCCGAAGCCCGCGCCATGGTGCGTGTGCTGCGCGTGGCCCTGGCCTTCGAAGCACCCGAGGCGCTGAATACCTTTCTGGCCGAAAGGCTGAACCATGCCTAAATGGGCTGGTGTCACATTGCGCGCCGAACCGCATGAATATGTCGCCTATTTCGGCGCGCGCTTTGCTTTGCTGCTGTTTGGCTGCCTGCCACTGGATAGCGCCTCGGCGCTGGGCGGCTGGCTGGCACGCAAGATCGGGCCACGCGCCCGGGTGCATCGTGTCGCCGACCGGCAATTGCGTCTTGCCTTGCCTAACTTCAGCGATGCCGAACGCGCCAGCACGTTGCAGGGCATGTGGGATAATCTCGGCCGCGTGATGGCGGAATATCCGCATCTGCCCAAGCTGCGGCTGGGCGACCGGATTGAATTACACGGTGTTGAACATATCGATGCGGTGCGCGACAGCGGCAAGGCGGCGATCTTCTTCTCGGCGCATTACGGCAATTGGGAACTAATCAGCCTGGCCGGCACCCAAAGCGGCCTGCCGCTTACACTGGTATATCGCGCCGCCAACAACCCACTGACCGAGGAATTACTGCAAAGCCTGCGCCACCGCGCCAGCGGCGCACGCCATGTGCCAAAAGGCGTGCGCGCCGCCCGCGCCCTGCTGCAAGCACTGAATAATAATCAGTCGCTCGGCATGCTGGTGGATCAGAAATTGAATTCCGGCATCAGCGTGCCATTCTTTGGCCGCCCGGCAATGACTGCACCGGCCATCGCCGAACTGGCGCTGCGTTTGCAATGCCCGGTGATCGGCGTGCGGGTCGAACGGCTTGGTGGCGCACGGTTCCGCGTGCTGGTGGAACCGCCCTTCCAGCTCAGCCCCAGCGGCGAACGCGATGCCGACCTGCTGGCCGGCATGACGCGCATCCATGGCGTGCTGGAACGCTGGATCGCCGAGCGCCCGGACCATTGGTTCTGGGTCCATAAGCGCTGGCCGAAAGAGTAGCGGCCTACTCAGCCGCCTCGGCGCGGGCTGGATCGTAAGCCAGATTCGGCGCCAGCCAGCGTTCCATCTGATCCAGCGGCATGCCCTTGCGATTGGCATAATCCGCCACCTGATCACGCTGCACGCGGCCAACGCCAAAATAGCGTGCCTCGGGATGGCTGAAATACCAGCCGCTCACCGCCGCCGAAGGCCACATGGCAAAACTCTCGGTCAGCGTGATGCCGGCCTTGTTGGTGGCATCCAGCAGCTTGAACAAGGTGGCCTTCTCGGTATGGTCCGGGCAGGCCGGATATCCCGGCGCCGGCCGGATGCCGCGATACTTCTCGTTGATCAGATCATCATTACTGAGCTGTTCGTCGGCACCATAACCCCAGAATTCCTTGCGCACACGCTCATGCATATGCTCGGCAAAGGCTTCCGCTAGGCGATCCGCCAGCGCCTGCGCCAGGATGCCGGAATAATCATCATGCTTGGCGGTGAATTCACGCTTGATCCAATCATCCAGCCCGATGCCGGTGGTGACGGCGAAGGCGCCGATATAATCGGCCACGCCGCTATCGCTGGGCGCAATATAATCCGCCAGGCAGAAATTGGCCCGCTCGCCGTCGCGCTTCATCTGCTGACGCAGCATATGCAGCCGCGCCACTTCAGTGCCGCGTGTATCGTCGGCATAGAGGCTGATATCATCATGATGGATGCTGTTGGCCGGCCAGAAGCCGATCACCGCCGAGGCGCGTACCGGCTTTTCCTCCACCATGCGCTTCAGCATCTTCTGCGCATCTTCAAACAGGTTCCTCGCCGCCTCGCCCACCACATTATCGGTCAGGATCGCGGGATAGCGCCCGCGCAATTCCCAGGAAGCGAAAAACGGCGACCAGTCGATGCGCTCGATCAGCTCGGCTATCGGGTAATCCTCGAATAGCTTCAGCCCGATGAAATTCGGCTTTGGCGCCTTGTAGCCGGTCCAATCCAGCTTGGCCTTGTTGGCCCGCGCTTCATGAATGCTCTGGCGCGGGCCGGCATTGCGTTCACGCGAATGGATTTCGCGGATATTGGCATATTCACTGGCAATATCGGCCGTGTATGACGACGCATCGCTGGCCGAAGCCAGCTTGCCGGCCACGCCGACGGCGCGCGAGGCATCGGTGACATAAACCACCGGCCCGGCATAATTTGGCGCGATCTTGACGGCGGTATGCACCTTGGACGTGGTGGCGCCGCCAATCAGCAGCGGCAGCGTGAAGCCCTCGCGCTGCATCTCGCTGGCGACATAACACATCTCGTCCAGGCTCGGCGTGATCAGGCCGGAAAGGCCGATGATATCCACCTTGTGCTTCCTGGCTTCTTCCAGGATGCGGGCGCAAGGCACCATCACGCCGAGATCAATCACCTCGTAATTATTACACTGGAGCACCACGCCAACGATATTCTTGCCGATATCGTGCACATCGCCCTTCACCGTGGCCATCAGCACCTTGCCGTTGGTCTGCGCCGGGCCGGAGGATTTCTCCGCCTCGATGAACGGCATCAGATAGGCCACCGCCTTTTTCATCACGCGGGCGGATTTCACCACCTGCGGCAAAAACATTTTGCCGGCGCCGAACAGGTCGCCAACGATGTTCATGCCATCCATCAGCGGACCTTCGATCACTTCCAGCGGCCGCGTCACGGTAAGCCGGGCCTCTTCGGTATCTTCGTCGATATAATCCGTGATGCCCTGCACCAGGGCATGGGCCAGGCGATCACGCACCGGCTTCTCGCGCCAGGACAGATCGGCTTCCTGCTTCATCGCGCCGGTCTTGTAGCTTTCCGCCACTTCCAGCAGGCGTTCTGTGGCATCCGCACGCCGATTGAGGATCACATCCTCCACACGCTCGCGCAATTCAGCCGGAATTTCCTCATAGATCGGCAACTGGCCGGCATTGACGATACCCATATCCATCCCGGCCTTGATGCCGTGATACAGGAATACCGCATGCATCGCCTCACGCAGCCGTTCATTGCCGCGGAACGAGAAGCTGACATTGGAAACGCCGCCTGAGATATGCACATGCGGCAATTCGGCCCGCACCCGCTTGGTGGCCTCAAAAAATTCGACGGCGTAGTTGTTATGCTCTTCAATGCCGGTGGCAACAGCGAAGATATTGAGATCGAAGATGATATCTTCCGGCGGAAAGCCGATACGCTCGGTCAGCAGCTTGTAGGCACGGGCGCAGATGTCGAATTTGCGCTGGGCTGTATCGGCCTGGCCCTGCTCGTCAAACGCCATCACCACCACGGCCGCGCCATAACGCAGCACCTTGGTGGCCTGGGCCAGGAACTGCGCCTCGCCTTCCTTCAGGCTGATGGAGTTGACAATCGCCTTGCCCTGCACACATTGCAGGCCGGCCTCGATCACATCCCATTTGGAACTGTCGACCATCAGCGGCACGCGGCTGATATCCGGTTCCGAGGCGATCAGGTTGAGGTATTTCACCATCGCCGCCTTGGCGTCGAGCATGCCCTCGTCCATGTTCACGTCGAGGATTTGCGCGCCGCTTTCCACCTGCTGGCGTGCCACGGCCAGCGCCGCGTCATAATCGCCGCCGAGGATCAGTTTGCGGAATTTGGCCGAGCCGGTGACGTTGGTGCGTTCGCCGACATTGATAAAGACTGGGAGGCTCATGCTGCGGGCACCGCAAAAGGTTCTAGGCCGGCAAGGCGAAGTTGACGGGGGATGCTGGGAATAGCGCGTGGCTTTACATCGCGCACACTATCGGCAATGGCGCGGATATGGTCGGGTGTGGTGCCGCAGCAACCACCGACGATATTGACCAGGCCATGTTCGGCCCATTCGCGCAGATGTGCCGCCGTGGCATGCGGCGCTTCATCATATTCGCCGAACTGATTGGGCAGGCCGGCATTGGGATAGGCGCTCACCTTGATATCGGCAACACGCGCAAGCTCGGCCACATAGGGCCGCATCTGCTGCGCACCAAAAGCGCAATTCAGGCCCACTGAAAACGGCTTGGCATGACGCAGGCTGTTCCAGAAGGCTTCCGTGGTCTGGCCTGAAAGGGTGCGGCCGGAAAGATCGGTGATGGTGCCGGAAATCATTACCGGCCATTGCTCGCCCAGTTCGTCGAACAATTCATACAGGCCGAATACTGCCGCCTTGGCATTCAGCGTGTCGAAGATGGTTTCCACCAGCAGCAGGTCAGCACCACCGGCCACCAGCCCGGCCGCCTGCATCTTGTAGGCTTCACGCAGTTCATCGAAGGTGATGTTGCGAAAATCCGGCCGGTTCACATCCGGCGAAAGTGACGCGGTGCGGTTGGTCGGCCCGATGGCGCCAGCCACAAAACGCGGCCGTGCCGGATCGGCGGCAGTCACCTCATCGGCGGCCTGGCGCGCCAGCCGGGCGCCTTCCAGGTTGATATCATCCACCGCAGCTTCGAGATGATAATCGGCCTGGCTGATCCAGGTGCCGCTAAAGGTATTGGTCTCGATGATATCGGCGCCGGCATCAAGATATTCCTTGTGCACCGCCAGGATCACATCGGGCCGCGTGATGTTGAGCAGGTCGTGATTGCCCTTGAGGTCACTATTGGCGCCGGCAAAGCGCGTGCCGCGATAATCCTGCTCCTGCAACTTGCGCCGCTGTAGCATGGTGCCCATGGCGCCATCCAGCACCAGGATGCGCTCGGCAGCGGCTTGGTGCAAAGCCTGGCGGCGCTTGAGCCGCGCCGGCTTGTCGGCAGCGAGTATGGCTTTCAGATTTTCGATCATGCCTTGATCCCTCCGCTCAGGCGCCAGCCGGTGCCGGGCGCACGCCCAGCACATGGCAGATGGCATAGGTCAGGTCGGCGCGGTTCAGCGTATAGAAATGGAATTCGTCCAGCCCGGCGGCCTGTAAGCGGCGGCATTGCTCGGCGGCAATATGTGCCGCCACCATGCGGCGGGTTTCGGCATCGTCATCCAGCCCGTCAAACATATCGGCCAGCCAGGCCGGCACGCCGGCACCGCAGGCTGCCGAAAAGCGCACCACCTGGCGGAAATTGGTCACCGGCAGGATGCCCGGCACAATCGGCACCGTGATACCGGCCGAGCGCGCCCGATCCAGGAAACGCAGGAAGGTTTCGGTGTCGAAGAAATACTGCGAGATCAGCCGGGTGACGCCGGCATCCACCTTGCGCTTGAGATAATCCAGTTCCAGGCGCGGCGAGGTGCCATCGGGATGGCCCTCCGGATAGCAGCCGGCACTGATCTCAAAATCCGCCACGCGGCGCAGGCCGGCCACCAGCTCGGCAGAATTGGCATAGCCTTGCGCATGTGGCTCGAAGCCCTTGCTGCCTTCCGGCGGATCGCCGCGTAACGCCACGATATGTTTGATGCCGGCTTCCCAGTAATGCCGCGCCACCTCGTCCACCTCATCGCGCGGCGCGCCAACACAGGTGAGATGCGCCGCCGGCTTCAGCCCGGTTTCCTTGCGGATACGCACCACAGTGTTATGCGTGCGCTCGCGGGTGGAGCCGCCGGCGCCATAGGTGACCGAGACAAAGCGCGGATTGAGCGGCGCCAGGCGGGTGACACAGCGCCACAGGCTCTCTTCCATCTCCGCCGATTTGGGCGGAAAGAATTCGAACGAAACCTTGAGCGGGCCGAGACGGCGGGCCGAGGCGGCAATGGGATCGAGCTGGATCATGCGGCGACTATCTTCTTCACGGGTGAAACGGGGATGGTGGCGACAACACGGCGCGCGGCACGCCAGACCTGCACGGTGAGCGGCTGGCCCGGCAGCACAAACGGCGCGGCCGGTTCCAGATCGGCGGCCAGGCACCATTGCCGCACCTCGGCATCGGCAAAGCCAAGCCGGCGATGCGCGTGGTCCTTGCGCAGGAATTCCAGGTCATGCGGGGCAAAATCGATCACGATCAATTGCCCGCCCGGGCGCAGCACACGCGCCGCCTCCTGGATTGCCTTGGCCGGCTCATCGGCATAATGCAGCACCTGATGCACAATCACGGCATCGAAGCTCTGCGCCGGCAGTTGCAGGTTATACATATCCGCCTGACGCACCTGGGCATGGCGGATGCCGGCACGCTCCAGGTTGGTGCGCGCCATGGCCAGCATTTCGCGGCTGAGATCAACGCCAAGCCCGCTGCGATACTGACCGCTCAGCACTTCCAGCAGCCGGCCGGTGCCGGTGCCGATATCGAGCAGATCACCCACCGGGCGCGGGCCGAGCATGTCGGCCACGGCTGCTTCAACCTGCTTCTCATCAACATAGAGCGAGCGAATCTGCGACCAGCGCGGCGCATTCTCGCGGAAATAGGCTTCGGCAGCCTCGGCCCGGGCGCGTTTCACCGCCGCCAGCCTTTCGGCATCGCGGCCCAGGGTGGCATCTCCGCTCGGCAGCAAGGCGGTTACCGCGCGCACCAGCGGCGCCCCGCTCAACCGTTCACCCACCCGGTAGAAGGCCCAGGTGCCCTCCGGCACCCGCTCCAGCAGGCCGGCCTCGCAGAGCAGCTTCAGATGGCGCGACACACGCGGCTGGCTTTGCCCCAATATCTGGGTCAATTCCGTCACCGTCAGCTCGGCCTGGCCGCATAAAGCCAGCAGCCGCAGCCGGGTCGGCTCGGCAGCCGCACGCAAAGCGGCCATCAGCATATCCAGGGTCAGGGCGGGTTCAGAATTCGTCATGCGCTATACATAAACATATATTTATATTTTTGTATAGCTTTTTGTAGCAAAGCGTGCGCGTCGTCATGAAAAAGACATCGCTCTGGGCTTTGGTAGCCAGCATGCAATGCATTATAAAGGAAGCATCATCGCTTCGCCTGCCCCGAAAGACCTTTCCAGATAGGACTTTACTGACGATGCCGCGCTTGCTTTCGCTATCCCTGCCATCCCTTAACCGCCTGGCTGCCGGCTTGCTGCTGCTGGCCGGCCTAGCCCTCGGCAATGCCACTGCCGGCCGCGCCGCAGAGGCCGATGGTTTCATCCGCAAGGTCGGCGCCGAAACCCTGGAAGCGCTTGATCGCAGCCTGGCCGCTGATCGGCGCGAGGATTTGGTTCGCGAATTGCTGGAAAAGCACCTTGATCTGGCGGCTGTCAGCCGCTTCTGCCTGGGGCGGTACAGCCGCCAGCTTACTGAGGCGCAGGCCAAGGAATATGACCCGCTTTTTGTGGAATATCTGGTCAAGGTCTATGCCGGCCTGCTGGCGCAGTATGATGGCCAGACCATGAGCGTGCATGATGGCACCAGCCGCGAGAGCGAACCGAGCGGCACCCAGCTTGTGCTGTCGCAGATCAACCGCAAGGCCGGGCCGCCGATCCGCGTTGAGTGGAAGGTGGTGGATAAGGGCGGCCAGCCCAAGGTGACCGATGTGATCATCGAAGGCGTGAGCATGGCCTTCACCCAGCGCCAGCAATTTGAATCGGTGATCCAGAATAACGGCGGCAAGGTGGAAGCCCTGTTTCCCGCCCTGCGCAAGCAAATCAGCCGCTGACACAGAAACGGCGCCGTTGAGCCAACGGCGCCGCTTCATAACAAATATGGCTGACGCTCAGCTCACGCCAACCGGCTGCGCGGTCAATTCCAGGGCATAACCAGCCGAGCGCACGGTGCGGATCACATCCCCCTCACCCTCGCCATTGAGCGCCTTGCGCAAGCGGCGGATATGCACATCCACCGTGCGCTGCTCCACATAGATGTCGCGCCCCCATACCGAATCGAGCAGTTGATCGCGTGACAGCACGCGGCCCGGATGCTCCAGGAAAAACCGCAGCAGGCGGAATTCGGTTGGGCCGAGATGCACTTCACGGCCGTTGCGTGTCACCTTATGGGTGGCGATATCCATCACCAGGCCGCCATAAGTCAGCACCTCCTCGGCCAAAGCCGGGCGGATACGGCGCAACACCGCACGGATACGCGCCAGCAATTCGCTCGGGCTGAACGGCTTGGCGATATAATCATCCGCACCGGCATCCAAGCCGCGCACCCGATCGGCCTCTTCGCCGCGCGCCGTCAGCATGATGATCGGCACGTTGGCGGTGTCGCTCATGCGGCGCAGCTGGCGGCAGACCTCGATGCCGGAGACTCCCTCTATCATCCAGTCGAGCAGCACGAGATCCGGCGGATTCTCGCGTGCGAGGAGAATGGCCTCCTCGCCATCGGCGGTGCGTTCGACTTCGAAATCCTCGCGCTCGAGATGCCAGCTTACCAGTTCGGCCAGCGCCGCATCGTCCTCAACCAGCAATACCCGAGCGCGTGTCATCAACCGTCTCCAAGAAGGGGATCTTCGCCCTTCGTCCGCTCCGCCATCTGCCGCCCGGTGGCGGCAAAATAGACCATTTCCGCGACGTTGGTCGCGTGGTCGCCGATCCGCTCGATATTCTTGGCGATGAACAGCAGGTG
>DLGP01000005.1:25105-25252 GCA_002482765.1 Alphaproteobacteria bacterium UBA7691 | reverse complement strand
GCCGGCCACCAGCAGATGCGGCATGCGGGTGAGATCGGCAATGGCCGGCGCGCCGCCGATATCCTTGCCCAAAGCCAAAGCCAGCTTGTTGGATGAATTCTCGAATTCCGCCGAGGCCAGCAATTCGCGCAGGTAAACCGTCTCGCG
>DLGP01000005.1:24627-25095 GCA_002482765.1 Alphaproteobacteria bacterium UBA7691 | reverse complement strand
CGCGCTCATCGAGCGGGCGATATCATCCGCCAGGCCGATGACACGGCTGGATTTGGTGCCGGGCGCCGGCTCCAGCTCATACAGCGTCACCACCGGGCCGGGACGCACCTTGACGATCTCGCCCTGCACGCCGAATTCGCTGAGCACGGATTCCAGCATCCGCGCATTCTGCTCCAGCGCTTCCTCGTTGATCTTCTCGCGCACGGCATCGGCCGGGGCCGGCTTGAGCAGGCCCAGTTCGGGCAATTCAAAATTGCTGCCATCGCCCAGCTTGAGGCTGGGTTGCGCCTCGGCGGCCACCCGCTTGCCCGGCTTGGGCCGCTCCTGGCGGCGCTCAACCCGGCTGGCTTCATCCAGTTTACGCGCCGGCGGCAGGGTCATCGCCTCGCGGCCACGCTCCTCGGCATCCTCGTCATCCAGATAGGCATCGTCATCGGCCTCGATCTCATCGGCCTGCGGCGGCTGCTT
>DLGP01000005.1:0-24589 GCA_002482765.1 Alphaproteobacteria bacterium UBA7691 | reverse complement strand
TTCGGTCAGGCGCGGCTCGGCGCGTTTCACGGCGCGGGCCTGTTCCGGCGCCGGGGTTTCGTAATCGTCATCCTCGGCATCGACGGCGCGACGCGCAAACACGGCACCGAAACCGGCCTTGACCCGGCCCATGAAATCCTGCGCCTCGGCGCCGGCGCGGATCGCCGCCCGGCCGCCCTGATACAGCCCCTGCGCGGTCAGCCCGGCGGTGGCGGCAGCGCCGAAACCGATGCCGCTGCCAACCTGGCGCCATTCGCCCAGCGACAGGCCGGAGCAGAAATAGAAACACACCGCCGCCAGGCCAAGGCAGAGCGCGCCCGGCAGCACGGCGGAAATCGGCAGGCCGAACTGCACCGCCAGCGGCACCAGCTGGCGATACATCAGCCAGTCGCCCAGGATGCCGCCCAGGCCGGTGCGCAAAGTCCAGGAAGCCGGCAACGGCAAGGCGGCGGCAAAGGCGGCGGAAAGCAGCAGGGTGAGCGGCACCAGCGCCACATTCAGCCACCAGCGCGGCAGGCCGCGATGCGAGGCAACCCGGAAACCCCAGGTGGCCAGCAACGCCACCAGCAGCCAGGCCGAAAGCCCCAGGGTTTGCAGCAGCAGATCAGACAGATAGGCGCCGGGCCGGCCAAGCCAATTCTGCGCCAATTCGCGGGTGGCGTGGTTCAGGTTCGGATCGGCTTCGGTATAGGTGGCCAGCGCCAGCGCCAGCAGGAAGCCGCAGCCGAGCAGCAACACGCCGCCGCCCTCTTGCGCCCGCTGGCGCATGAAGCTGTCAAATCCCTGCGGGAAAAACCGCGGTTTCCGAGCCGATTTGGCACGCATGCCGCCCCTCATCCAATAAATCTCCGCCGACACGGCGCACGCCTGCGCCAGCCTGTCAATTAACCCCCCAAAACCTTACTGAACCGTTGCATTGCCTCGCGGGTCTGCTCCAATTCGCAAACCAGGGCCACGCGCAGGTAAGGTTTGCCGGCGGCGGCCGACACCGCATCGCCGCCATCGCGCACCAGATAGGCACCCGGCAGGGTGCGCAGCCCGGCTTCGCGCCACAGCTTCACGGCGGCCGCCTCGCCATCGCCCACATCGAGCCACAGATAAAAGCCGCCAGCCGGCCGGTAGAAGCCGAAACGGTTGCCCAGGATGCTTTGCGCTATGTCGAATTTTTCGCGGTAGAGCGCCCGGTTGGCTGCAACATGGCTTTCCTCGCGCCACAAGGCAGTGGACGCCTCCACCACCGGCATCATCATGCCGGCACAGCCATAATTGCGCAGCTTGATGAATTCCTGCGTGATACGCGCATCGCCGGCACAGAAGCCGGAACGCAGGCCCGGCGCCGAGGAGCGTTTCGACAGCGAATGGAACACCACCACATTGTTCAACGCAGCCTCGCCGGCCCGCCCGCCACTCAGCGCCATGGCGGCTTCCAGGCCGCCCGGCGGCGGCGCGGCATCGTAGATTTCGGCGTAACATTCATCAAAGGCGATGACAAAATCATAGTGCCGCGCCAGTTCGATCAGCCGGGTGAGGTAATCCAGGCTGGCCACGGTGCCTTGCGGATTGGCCGGCGAGCAGAGATAGACCAGCGCGGTGCGCGCCAGGATCTCCGGCGCCACGCCGGCAAAATCCGGCAGGAAACCATTCTCGGCGCTGGCCGGCACAAACACCGCCTCGGCGCCGCTGGCCGCCGTGGCGCCGATATAGGCTTGATAAAACGGGTTCGGCATCAGCACTGCCGGGCGCTGGCCGTTTTTCTGCGGCGGCACCACCACTTGAGCCAGCATATACAAGCCCTCGCGGGTGCCGTTCAGCGCCACGATCTGGCGCTCGGGATCGAGCAGCGCATCAGGCAGGGCATAGCGCCGCTTGAGCCAATCGGCACAGGCGGCGCGGAAGGCCGGCGAGCCATTGGCGGTGGGATAACGGCTCAGCGCCGAAAGATCACGGGTCAGCGCCGCCGGCACAATATCCGGCAACGGATGCTGCGGTTCGCCCACCGACAGATTGATCGGCGCCAGGCCATGGCTGGCAGGCTGGCTGTCGAGCAATGCCCGCAGACGCTGAAACGGATAGTCGGAAAGAATCTCTAGATTGCTATTCAGCATTGTAAATCAAACAGTTGAGGGGTCCGAATCGGGGATGGCGCGAATCGGCCCAGCCTAACCCCGCCCTTCTCGCGCCGCAAGCTGATAGGCAGCGCCGCCGGCCATGCTACAATAGCATCATGACCGAACCCGCCTCGCCAAGCTGCGCCGCGCGTTTTGCGCCGGATGCCTATATGGGCTTCCTGCCACAGGCCGAGTTGCGTGCCTGCCTGGCCGAATTATGCCGCCTGGCGCCGGATGTCGATGCTCGGCAGCTTGTTGCCGCCCGGCTCGGTGGGCAGATATCAGGCCAGCCGCAACCGGATGCCGCCGCCTTCCAGGCTTTGCTCACGGCCAGCCTGCCGAAAATCCGCGACGATGCGCTGCATGCGGCTTTGCTTGGCCTGAGGCGCTAAACCGCCGCCATGTTGCACCGCGTAGCACTTTACACCTTTGGCATCTTCCGGCGGCCTTCGGCCGATCCGGCCAATGCCGGCTTCCATGCCCGCAACGATGCCAACCTGGCCGCCGCCGAAACCGCCCAGGGCTTCATCGCCCGCTCGGGCTATGCCGGCGATCCGGGGCCGCCAAGCTGGGGCGCGCATGCCTATCCGCGTTTTTATGTGCAGCATGCCGACGCGCATTCGCCCTCCACCCTGTCGCTGTGGCGCGACCTGGAGGCGCCGTTTGCCTTCAGCTATCACGGCATTCATGCCGAAGCCCTGGCACATGGCCGCGAGTGGTTTCTGCAACCGGTGCCGCCGCCGCAGAAACCGGCCTGGCCGCCCTATGTGCTGTGGTGGGTGGCCGCCGATCACCGGCCGGACTGGCAGGAAGCTGTGGCCCGGCTCGAAGCCTTGCATGATCATGGCGCCACGCCCGATGCCTTCACCTGGAAATCCCCGTTCGATGCCGCAGGCCGGCCGGTGACGCTCGATCGCGACGCGGTGCGGCGTTTTGCCGGGCTTAACTTGGCGCGGCAGCAGGGGGTATAATAGCAGAATTTGGTGGGGAAAATGGTGCCCAGGGACGGATTTGAACCGCCGACACGAGGATTTTCAGTCCTCTGCTCTACCAACTGAGCTACCTGGGCATACCGGCCGCGCCGGGTGGCGCAACGGGGTGTTACAAAAGGGCGTAACGGGGCGCGGTTATAGACAAACTCCCCCCGCCTGTCCATATATCCGGGGCCAGAAAAAAGCCGCCCGGGGCATTGTTGTCAAAATGATCGAAAATCACGCCATCCTGGTGCGCGGCCTGAGCAAAAGCTATGGCGCGCCGCCGAATCTGGTGCCGGCGGTGGCCGGCATCGACTTTAGCGTGGCGCGCGGCAGCACCACGGCGCTGCTGGGCGGCAATGGCGCCGGCAAGACCACCACCATCGCCATGCTGCTGGGGCTGCTGAAGCCGAGCGCCGGCAGCGTCACCGTGCTGGGCGCCGATATGGAGCGCCAGCGCCATCTGGTGCTGCCGCGGATGAATTTCTCCTCGCCCTATGTTGATCTGCCGCACCGGCTGACCGTGGGGCAGAATCTGCGCATCTTTGCCCAGCTTTATGATGTGGCCGAGCCGGCCAGGCGCATCGCCGACCTGGCCGAAGCGCTGGATTTCAGCCATCTGCTGCAACGCCCGGCGGGCGCGCTTTCGGCCGGCCAGAAAACCCGGGTGGCGCTGGCCAAGGCGCTGATCAACAAGCCGGAATTGCTGCTGCTGGACGAACCGACGGCGAGCCTGGACCCGGATACCGCCGATTGGGTGCGCGGCCTTTTGGAGCGCTACCGCGCCGAGCGCGGCGCCACCTTGCTGCTGGCCTCGCATAACATGGCCGAGGTGGAGCGGCTGGCCGACCAGGTGCTGATGATGAAGCAGGGCCGCATCGTGGATCGCGGCACCCCGGCGGAATTGCTGGCGCGTTATGGCCGCGACGATCTGGAACAGGTTTTCCTGGATATTGCACGCGGCCAGGGCAAGGCGGCCGAAATTCACGGGACTCTGGTGTAAGGCGGCGGCAGGCATGAGCATGGTTATTCTGGGCTTCAGCCCCAACCGCATCGGCGCGCTGCTGCGGCGGCATTTTTATCTGCTGTTCGGCTCCTGGGTGCGGCTGGTGGATTTGATCTACTGGCCCATGGTGCAGATGCTGATGTGGGGCTTCCTGTCGCAATTCCTGATGGGTAAGGCGAGTTATATCGCCCAGGCTTTTGGGTTGCTGCTGGCCGGCATGATGCTGTGGGATTCGATGTTCCGCATCCAGCTCAGCGTGGCGATTTCCTTCCTGGAGGAAATGTGGAGCCGCAATCTCGGCAACCTGTTTGTCAGCCCGCTGCGGCCGAGCGAATTCGCCGCCGCCTTGCTGACCATGGGCCTGCTGCGCACCCTGTTCAGCATGATCCCGGTCAGCCTGGCGGCCTGGTGGTTCTTTGATTTCTCGGTCTATTCGCTCGGCCTGGCGCTGGCCGGCTTTTTTGCCTCGCTCACCCTGTTCGGCTGGGCCATTGGCCTGGCGGTAAGCGGCCTGGTGATGCGCCAGGGCCTGGGCGCCGAAAATATCGCCTGGGCCGCCGCCTTCCTGTTTTTGCCGGTGGCGGCAGTGTATTACCCGGTCAGTGTGCTGCCGGGCTGGCTGCAATATGTCGCCTGGAGCTTCCCGCCGGCCTATGTGTTTGAGGGCCTGCGCGCCCTGCTGGTGGATGGCCAGTTCCGGGCAGACCTGATGTGGGCCGCCTTCGGCCTCAATCTGCTCTATCTGGCGCTCGGCTTCGGCGCCTTCATGGCTTTGTTCGAGGCGGCGCGGCGCGGCGGGCAGTTGCTGGGCCAGGGCGAATAGATGCAGCCCGGCGCCACCCCCCTGCTGAAAGCCGATGGCCTGATCCTGCGGCCACTGAGCCAGCGCGATGCCGGCGGCCTGGGGCTGGAGCCGGCGGTGACCGAAAGCCTGCTGGCCGAAGCGCAGCGGGGTTCCGCCCTGCTCTGGCTGCTGGCGCCCAATCCGCGCCAGCCTGGGTTTGGCTGGATCGGCTTGCGCGGCCTGGATGGCCTGCATCGCCGCGCCAGCCTGGATGGCCTGGTGCAGCCGGACCAGCGCCGCCAGGGCCATATGCTGGCCGCCGCAAGGCGGGTGCTGGATTACGGCTTCCAGGATCTGCGGCTGCATCGCATCGGCGCCCGGCTCGATCCGGAGAATGCGGCCGGCCAGGCATTGCTGGCGCGGCTCGGCTTCCAGGCCGAGGGCCGGCTGCGCGGCTATCGCAGCGGCGCCGATGGTGGCCCGCGCGATGTGCTGCTGTTCAGCCGGCTGGCGAGCGATGCCGCGCCCTGAAGCGGCGCGGGCTTAGGCCAAATTGGGCCTTGAACCGGGCATTGAAGCTGGATAGGTCGCCGAAGCCGCAATCATAGGCGATGGCGGCCACCGGCGCGCTGCTTTGGCATAGCCTGAGTGCTGCGCGGCGCAGGCGCAGATTGAGCAGGTATTCATAGGGCGCCAGGCCGGTGACGCTGCGGAAACAACGCAGGAAATGGTATTTGCTCATGCCGGCCACGGCGGCCAGATCATCCAGGCCAAGCGGTTCCCCGGCCTGGGCGGCAATATGCTGCAAGGCATTGCCGATGCGGCGCTGATCACGCGCCTTGAGCACAAGGCGCGGCGCGGCCTGGCCGGAGAGCAGTGCCACCACCCGTTCGGTCAGATGAATTGCCGCCTGTTCGGCCTGTTGCGGCTGCTCGCCGGCCGCCAGCAAAGCCACCAGCGGCGCCATCAAGTCGCGCCCCGCCGGCAGCATGGCGGCCGGAAAGCGGAACCGCGCCGAGCCGGCGGCGCTGGCGCTGATCTCGGCAAACAAGTCCGGTGCCAGATGCAGCGCCAGGCAGCGATCACCGGTGGCATGATCGTGGCCGCATTCATAACAGGCGCCGGCATTGCCCAGCATCAGCGCGCCGGGATGCAGCAGGGCATGGCCGGTATCGGCGCGATAGCTGAACGATCCCTCCAGCACGGCGGCAATCGACACCTGTTCGTGCTGTTCCTCAAACGGCCGGTCAGTTGGCCCGGCACGGCAAATAAATTCCGTCAGCCGCCAGCCGCGCCCCTGCGCCATGGCGCGGGCGGCGATAGCGGGCTGGATCGGCAAAAAATCGCTCATGAGAAAATTATAGCAACATTCCCCAAGTAGCGAAACCACACTTGCGCCATCCTGCCGGCCTCACCCTTTCGAAAAAACGGAGTTTCCATGATCAACCATCTTTCCATCGGCGTGCGCGACATCGCCCGCAGCAAAACTTTCTATGATGCGGTGCTGGCGCCGCTGGGCTATCGCTGCCTGAGCAGCGGCGCCACCTCGCTGGGCTATGGCGACAAGGCGGTGATGCTGTGGATCGGCGCCAGCGACAGCCCGGTGCCGGCCGATCCCAATTCCGGGCTGCATATCTGCTTCGATGCACCCAGCCGCGCCAGCGTGGATGCCTTCCATCAGGCGGCGCTCAAGGCCAAGGGCCAGGATAACGGCCAGCCCGGCCTGCGCCCGGATTACGATGCCAATTATTATGCCGGCTTTGTCATCGACCCGGATGGCTACCGGATCGAGGCCTATTGCGGCAAGCCGGCCTAGTTCGGACCCTAGTTCTGGGGCCAGGGCTTGAGGGCGCGGGTTTCGCCGATCCGCATCAGCCAGGCATCCTCCGGCGCATAGCCGGAGGCAGCGGCGGCGGCAAGGAAGCGGCCCGGCGGCTCAAACGGCGGCTCGTCGGTCAGCATCACCGTGCCCCAATGCATCGCCACCAGGCGGCGCGCGCCCATATCGCGGCCCAGCATCACGCCTTCCTCCGGGTTGGCGTGATGCCCGGCCATGATGGCACGCGGCTCATAGGCGCCAATCGGCACCAGCGCATGATCAAACGGGCCATGGCGCCGGCCGATCTCGCGGAAAACGGCAGGGTGATAGGCGGTGTCGCCGGTGAAACACAGGTTAAGCCCTTCGCCGGCCAGGGCAAAACCGGCCCAGAGCGTGCGGTTGGCATCAAAGGCTGTGCGTTTTGACCAATGGATCGCCGGCAGGGCCGTGATGCGCAGGCCGTGCTGTTCATGCCGTTCGTGCCAATCCAGTTCCACCACCTGGCCGAAGCCCAGCTTGCGGAAATAACTGCCCAGGCGCAACGGCACAATCAGCGTGGTGCGGCCGCGATTGGGCAGCCGCGCCAGCGTATCGGCGCAGAGATGATCATAATGGTTATGGCTGATCGCCAGGATATCGATCGGCGGCAATTGCTCTGGCGTCAGGCCCGGCGCAACGAAACGTTTGGGCGACAGGCCGCGCACCGGCCCGGCTTCGTCGCCCAGGAACGGATCAAGCAAAATCGTGCGGCCATCCAGCCGCAGCAGGAAGGCGGCATGGCCCAGCCACATCAAGGCCGGGCCGGATTGCAGCGCCTGCCAGCCGGCCAGGGCTGCATCCGGCCCAAGCGCATGATCCGGCGGCACCACCTGCGGCTGGCGCGATTGCCGCAGCATGCGGCCGATAAAGCGCCAATAGGTGCCGGCATCGGGCTTCAAATGCGGGCTGCCGGGCGGATTGCGGAAGCCGCGCGCGGTGTGGTGCCAGGGTTTGTCCGTCATCGCTTCAGGCTCCGAACAGCATCTGGCCCAACAGGCGGTTGGGCAGCAGGGTGAAGAATCCGGTCAGGATCAGGCCGCTCCAATACACCATCAGCATGGCCCGCCGATGCCAGCGGATATTGCCGCGCCGCGCGGCATAGATGGCGGCGGCAAGGCCGGCGGGGGTTATCACCGACAGGATATGGATCGGGCTTAAACTGCCGGGAAAGATTTCGGTGATGAAAAACGAACTCAGGCAGGCCAGCAGCATGAGGCCGACATAAGTGCGGCCAAGCAGCTTGTGCAGCCCGCCACCCTTTTGCAGCGGTGTGCCGGGGCGGCCCAGCAGCACAATCGTGCCGAGCACCAGGGCCAGCAGCGTGCTGGCAAGATGGATTTGAATGGCGGGCGGGGCGGCCAGCAGCGGGGCGATATTCATGCCGCAAACGCTAGCGGCTGGGCTTAAAATCGCCTACGGCTAAACTATCTGATGCTTGTGACCATGGTCACGCAGCCGCAAGGGAGCCTGGATTTTGAGCGCCACCATCGCCCTGGTCGATGACGACCGCAACATCCTCACGTCGGTTTCCATCGCCCTGGAAGCCGAAGGCTACAAGGTGCGCACCTATAATGACGGTGCCGAAGCCTTGCGCAATCTGACCCAGCAGCCCACCGATCTGGTGATCCTGGATATCAAGATGCCGCGTCTCGATGGTATGGAAACCCTGACCCGGCTGCGCCGTGTCAGCCAGGTGCCGGTGATCTTCCTGACCTCGAAGGATGAGGAGATCGACGAGGTGCTGGGCCTCAAGATGGGCGCCGACGATTATATCAAGAAGCCGTTCAGCCAGCGCCTGCTGATCGAACGGATCAAGGCCGTGCTGCGCCGCGCCGAAGCCAACCAGCCCGGCGCCGAGGAAACCGCAGCCGACAAGATGATCCATCGCGGCCCGCTGACGCTCGATCCTTCGCGCCATAAATGCACCTGGCGTGGCGGCGATGTGGTGCTGACGGTGACCGAATTCCTGCTGTTGCAGGCGCTGGCGCAGCGCCCCGGCCATGTCAAGAATCGCGACCAGCTGATGGACGCGGCTTATGACGACAATGTGTATGTCGACGACCGCACCATCGACAGCCATATCAAGCGGCTGCGCAAGAAGTTCAAGGTGGTGGACGACGATTTCGACGCCATCGAAACACTCTACGGCGTTGGCTACCGCTTCAAGGAAAGCGCCATCAAGGAAGGCGACGAGGCGGCGGAAAGCGAGGCGGTGTGAGCGGCAGGCCTGAGCGGCCATGACACGGCACCCGTCATGACCCCGGCACCCGCCATGCCGCCGCCACGCCCCAGGCGGCGCCTGATGTCGCCGCTGACCCGGCGCATCCTGCTGATCAACCTGGCGGCGCCTTTCCTGCTGGCGATAGCATTTCTGTATCTCGACCAGTTCCGCCTCGGCCTGATCGACACCCGGCTTAATGCCCTGCAATTCGAGGGCAACCTGATTGCCGGCGCGCTGGGTGAATCCGCCATCAGTCCCTATGAACTGGCCCCCAGCCTGGACCCCGACATGGCGCGGCAATTGCTGCGCCGGCTTTCCGCGCAATCCAGCGCCCGGGCACGGCTATTTGATGGCGAGGGTGAATTGATCGCCGATAGCCGGCTGCTGCTGGCTGCCGGGCGCGGCGTGGTGACCCGGCAATTGCCGCCGCCGAATATCGAGCCGCCCTGGGATCAGGCGCTGTTCAAGCTTTATGACAAAGTGAACGCAGTGTTCATGACCACGCTGGACCTGCCGCGCTACACGGAACTGCCCTTCGCCCATGCCAATGATTACAGCGAAGTGGGCCTGGCGCTGGATGGCGAGAATGCCAATGGCCTGCGTGATATCGGCGATGGCCGCATGATGCTCTCGGTGGCGGTGCCGGTGCAGGGCCTGCGCAAGGTGGTGGGCGCGCTGATGCTGACCATCGACAGCACCGAGATCGATACCAGGGTGCGCGAGGAACGGCTGACGGTGATGAAGCTGTTTGCCCTGGTGCTCGGCTTCACCGTGGCTGCCTCGCTCTATCTGGCCGCCGCCATCGTGCGCCCGATCCACCGCCTGGCCGAAGCCGCCGACCGCATCCGCGCCGCCAAGGGCCGCATCGCACATCTGCATATCCCCGATTTCTCGGCGCGCCATGACGAGATCGGCGACCTTTCGGTGGTGCTGGGCGCCATGACCCAAGCCTTGTCGCAGCGGCTGGATGCCATTGAGCATTTTGCCGCCGATGTGGCGCATGAGGTGAAAAACCCGCTGACTTCGTTGCGCAGCGCCATGGAAACCTTTGCCCGCATCGACAAGCCGGAGCCGCGCGCCCGCCTGCTGGCGGTGATGCAGGATGATGTGCGCCGTATGGACCGGCTGATCAGCGACATTTCCGAAGCCTCGCGGCTGGATGCCGAACTGGGCCGCGCCGAGGCGGCGCCGGTTGATCTGGATGCCCTGCTGCGCAGCGTGGTGGCGCAATACCAGGATCAGGCCAAGCCGGAAGGGCCAAAGCTGGATTACCGCCGCGATGGCAGCGGGCCTTTGCTGGTGCCGGGCTTTGATAGCCGGCTGGGCCAGGTGGTGCGCAACCTGATCGACAATGCGGTGTCGTTCAGCCCGGCGGATGGGGTGATCGAGGTGGTTTTGCGCCGCGATGGCGCCTGGGCAGTGTTCACGGTGAGCGACGACGGCCCCGGGATTCCGCCGGAAAACCTGGAATCGATCTTTGAGCGTTTCTACAGTGAGCGGCCCAGCGGCGAGGCTTTTGGCCTGCATTCCGGCCTTGGCCTGTCAATCTCGCGCCAGATCGTGCAGTCGCTGGGCGGTGATATCCGGGCCGAAAACCGGCGCGACAAGCCATCGGGCGCGCGTTTTATCGTGCGCCTGCCGCTCTGAAGCCAGGCCTGCCGGCGGCACGAGCAATGTTACGGCGTATTGACATGTGCGCTGCACAACGGCAGGCTCCCCCAGCCATGCATATACTATATGCAAGTTGTGTCGCCCTGGATGGGATTGCCGTGCTGCTGCGCGGGCCGTCGGGTGCTGGAAAATCCGATCTGGCCTTGCGCCTGCTGGCGCTGGGCGGCCAATTGGTGGCTGATGACCAGACCATGCTGACACCACAGGCCGGGCAATTGATCGCCAGCGCACCGCCGCGCCTGCTCGGCCTGCTGGAAATCCGTGGCCTTGGCCCGGTGCCGGTGCCGCCGGCACCGCCCACGCCGCTGGCCCTGGTGGTTGACCTGGTGCCGCTGGCAGAGGTGCCGCGCCTGCCCGAGCCGGCCTATGAACACTGGTTTGGCATTGCCGTGCCCAGGCTGGCTGCCGAAGCCTTTTCCGCCGCAGCGCCGCTCAAACTGCGTTACGCCCTGGAGCGCGCCAGGGCCGGCCGGCTGTTTCAGCCCGCCGAAGCGCATGCCGATGCCAGATCGGACGTGGCCTGATGCAACAGCCACTGACGCAATCCGGGCTGCATGAGCGTATCCGCGTGGTGGTGGTCAGCGGCCTGTCCGGCGCCGGCAAAAGCGGTGCCTTAAAGGTGCTGGAAGACCTGGGCTATGAGGCTGTGGATAATCTGCCGCTTTCGCTGCTGCGCCGCCTGACCGTGAGCGATGGCGCCGAGGGCGATGTGCCGCCGCGTCGCGCCATCGCTGTGGGCATCGACAGCCGCACACGCGACTTCAATGCCAATGCGCTCGGCCAACTGGTGGCCGATCTGAAGGCACGGCCGGAACTGGACGTGCAGCTGATTTATTTTGAATGCGAGGATGAAGTGCTGCTCAAGCGCTTCACCGCCACGCGACGGCGGCATCCCTTGGCCGATGATCGCGGCGTGGCCGATGGCATCGCCGCCGAACGCGCCATGATGGCGCCGCTGCGCGGCATTGCCGATCATGTCTTCGACACCTCGGTGCTGGCTTTGCCGGAATTGCGCCGCCTGCTGCAAGCCTATTTCGGCCTGCTGGCCACGCCGGCCTTGAGCATTTCGGTTACATCATTTTCCTACCGCCTCGGGTTGCCGCGCGAATCCGACTTCGTCTTTGACGTGCGGTTTCTGCGCAACCCGCATTACGACGAGGCTTTGCGGCCGCGCCCGGGCAGCGATCCCGAAGTGGCCGCCTATATCGCCGCCGATCCCGATTATCCGCCTTTCATGCACCGCCTGGCCGATATGATCGAAAGCCTGCTGCCGCGTTTCGACGCCGAGGGCAAGCGCTTTCTCACCATCGCGCTGGGCTGCACCGGCGGCCGCCATCGCTCGGTTTGCGTGGCTGAAGATCTCGCCGGGCGCTTGCGCTCGGCTGGCTATCCGGTCAGTCTGCGCCACCGCGATCGCGACCTGACCGGCCCTGACGGACATCCGCATTAAGAGACGATAGGCATGATCGGCATCGTTGTTGTCACCCATGGCCGCCTGGCCGAGGAATTCATCCTCGCCACCGAGCATGTACATGGCCCACAGAAGAATATGCGCGCCGTCTGCATCGGACCCGATGACGACATGGAGCAGCGCCGCCAGGACATCCTGGCCGCCGTTGCCGCCGTCGATTCCGGCAAGGGCGTCATTGTGCTCACCGACATGTTCGGCGGCACACCCTCCAATCTCGCCATCTCAATCATGAACCAGGCCCATGTTGAGGTGATTGCCGGCGTCAACCTGCCGATGATGATCCGGCTGGCACAGGTGCGCAGCAAATGCGACCTCGCCGCCGCCGTCACCGCCACCCAGGAAGCCGGCCGCAAATATATCAATGTCGCCTCCAAGCTGCTGGCCGGGGAATCACATTGATGGACAGCCCTGCTGTCACCCGCTCGGTCACCATCATCAACCAGCGCGGCCTGCATGCCCGCGCGGCGGCCAAGTTTGTGCAGGTGGTGGCGAAATACCCGCAGGCCCGCATCCAGGTGGCCAAGGACGGCCAGACCGTGAATGGCGAATCGATCATGGGCCTGATGATGCTGGCCGGCACCCAGGGTTCCAGCATCGAGATCAGCGCCAGCGGCGCGGAAGCCATCGCCGCCATGTCGGCCTTGGTGGAACTGGTGGAAAACCGCTTCGGCGAAGCGGAATAGGCGCGTCCTCAGACACTGAGCCGCTTTACTGGCATACATAGTTGCAAAGCCGCCGCCCCTCTTTCGTCATCCCCGGGCTTGACCCGGGGATCTCCCTCCAGTCGAAAAATCGGAAAAACAGTCAAAAATGAGATGCCCGGGTCAAGCCCGGGCATGACGACGGAGAATTTTGCAGGCTTTAAGGAAGGCGCGCCCGATACCTTGCCTTCTCATATTCCTATATAAACATTTCCTTATATAGTTCTGGACAGGTCGCATCCGCCCTGCTACAAACCCGGCCAACCGAAGCAGGTATAACGCGGAGCATGCGACGATGACTGATTATGTTGTGAAGGATATGAGCCTGGCCGATTGGGGCCGCAAGGAACTGGATATGGCCGAGACCGAAATGCCCGGTCTGATGGCCACGCGCGAGGAATACGGCCCGACGCAGCCGCTGAAAGGCGCCCGCATTGCCGGCTCGCTGCATATGACGATCCAGACCGGCGTGCTGATCGAGACGCTGGAGGCGCTGGGCGCCGATGTGCGCTGGGCCTCGTGCAACATCTATTCGACCCAGGACCATGCCGCCGCCGCCATCGCCGCCGCCGGCACCCCGGTTTTCGCCATCAAGGGCGAATCGCTGGAAGAATACTGGGATTACACCCACCGCATCTTCGAATGGGCCGATGGTGGCACGCCGAACATGATCCTGGATGATGGCGGCGACGCCACCCTGCTGATCCATCTCGGCATGCAGGCGGAGAAGGATGCCGCCGTCATTTCCAAGCCGACCAACGAGGAAGAAACCGTCCTCTACGCCGCCATCGCCAAGAAGCTGAAGGAAGCCCCGGGCTGGTATTCGCGCATGGGCGCCGCCATCAAGGGCGTGACCGAGGAAACCACCACCGGTGTGCATCGCCTGTACATCATGGCCAAGGAAGGCCGCTTGCTGTTCCCGGCGATCAACGTGAATGACAGCGTCACCAAGTCGAAATTCGACAACCTGTATGGCTGCCGCGAAAGCCTGGTGGACGGCATCCGCCGCGGCACCGACGTGATGATGGCCGGCAAGGTGGCCGTGGTCGCCGGCTTCGGCGATGTCGGCAAGGGTTCGGCCGCTTCGCTGCGCAATGCCGGCTGCCGCGTGATGGTGACCGAAATCGATCCGATCTGCGCGTTGCAGGCGGCGATGGAAGGCTACCAGGTGGTGACCATGGAAGAAGCCGCCCCGCTGGGTGACATCTTCTGCACCGCGACGGGCAATGTCGATGTGATCACCATCGAGCATATGCGTGCCATGAAGCACCGCGCCATCATCTGCAATATCGGCCATTTCGACAGCGAAATTCAGATCGGCGCGCTGCGGAACTACAAGTGGCACAATGTGAAGCCGCAGGTGGATGAAGTTGAGTTCACCGATGGCAAGCGCATCATCGTGCTGTCGGAAGGCCGCCTGGTCAATCTGGGCAACGCCACCGGCCATCCCAGCTTTGTGATGAGCGCTTCCTTCACCAACCAGGTGCTGGCGCAGATCGAGCTTTGGACCAACCCGGGCAAGTATGACAAGCAGGTTTACACCCTGCCGAAGCATCTTGACGAGAAGGTGGCCAGCCTGCATCTCGCCAAGGTGGGCGCCCACCTGACCAAGCTGACCGATGCGCAGTCGAAGTATCTCGGCGTGGCCGAAACCGGCCCGTTCAAGCCGGATCATTACCGCTACTAACTTGCCTATCCCACCCCGGCCAGCCCATTATCGGGCTGGCTGATTGGGGGCGATGTGGATATTGCGGGTTTGAATATCATTTTGGGCGCGGCTGCCGCCGCCGGTCTGGTCCTGTTGGGGCTGGCCGGCTGGCAGGCAGTCCGCGCCCAACGTGTTTCCGCCGCCCTGCGTGAAACACAATTGCGCCTGGCTTCGCATGAAGCCGCGCTGGCGGCGGCCCGCGCCGACAATGCCGGCCTGGCCGCCGAAGCCGACCGCCTGGCCCTGCTGGCGCAGGAGCATGCAGCGCTGCTGGGCGAGAACCAGCGCCTGCTGGAAGCCGGCCGCCAGGCGGCGCAATTGCTGGATGCCGCGCCCTTCCCGATCTGGCGCCGGGCGCCCGATGGCGCGCTGGTCTGGGTCAACCTGCGTTATGCCGAGATGACCGAGGCGGCGCCGACCGATGTGGTGGCGCGCGGCATCGAACTGGCCTCGGCGCATGATCTGGATCGCCCGCGCGGCCTGGCCCGCGAAGCCCGCGAAGCCGGCCATCCGGTGGCCGAGGAGCGCCGCTTTGTGGCCGAGGGCGATCGGCGCAATTACCGCATCTTCGAAGTGCCGCTGCCTGATGGTTTTCTCGGTTTCGCCCAGGACATCACCCAGGAAGCCGATGCGCGCGGCCAATTGCGCCGCCATATGGAAGCGCATCTGGAAGTGCTGCGCACCATCTCCACCGCCACCGCAATCTACGGCGCCGACAAGAAGCTGGTGCTGTGGAACCGCGCCTATGCCCGGCTCTGGCAGCTTGATGAAGCCTGGCTTGAACAGCGCCCGACTTTTGGCGAAGTGCTGGAGCAATTGCGCGCCAGCCGCCGGCTGCCCGAGCAGATTGACTGGCAGGCCTATAAACGCGCCCAGCTTGGCCTGTTCACCACCGTGATCGAGCGCCAGGAGGAACTGATCCACCTGCCCGATGGCTCCACCTTGCGGCTGGTGATCAGCGCCTATCCCTCGGGCGGGCTGTTTTTTGCCTATGATGACGTGACCCGGCAATTGACCCTGGAACGCGCCACCAACACGCTGATCGCGGTGCAGCGTGCCACGCTGGATAATCTCTACGAGGCGGTGGTGGTGTATGGCCCGGATGGCCGGCTGTCGCTGTATAACCGCGCCTTTGCCGAATTGTGGCAATTGGCGCCCGACATGCTGAACCACCAGCCGCATATCACCGAATTGCTGGAAGCGACGCGGCCTTTGATGCAGCACGGCAATGACTGGCTGACCTGGCGCGAACAGGCCATCGATGGTTTTGCCGCCCGCCGCGCCAGCCAGGGCCGCATGGAGCGCGGCGATGGCCGCGTGATCGACTATGCCAGCGTGCCGCTGCCCGATGGCGCCATGCTCTACACCTATATGGATGTTTCCGACTCGATCCGCATCGAGCGTGCCCTGCGTGAACGCAACGAGGCGCTGGAACGCACCGACCGCATGAACGCGGCCTTCATTTCCAATATCACGCATGAATTGCGTTCGCCGCTCGGCACCCTGATCAGCATGACCGAAGTGCTGTCGCAGGGCATTCTTGGCCCGGTCAATGCGCGCCAGGCCGAATATGGCCGCGACATCATGCAAGCCTCGCGGCATCTGCTGCGCCTGCTGGACGACATCATCGTGATTGCCGCCATTGAAGTGGGGCAACTGGCGCTGGAACCGGCGGCCTTCGCCCCCGACGAACTCTGGGCCGAAACTGTGCCGGCCTGGCGCGAACTGGCCGAGCATCGCGGCGTGGTGCTGGATGTTGCGCCGCAAGCCGACCTGCCGGCCTGCCAGGGCGATGCGCAGCGGCTGCGCCAGGCTTTGGGCAGCGTGATGATGGCGGCGCTGAACGGCACACCGCAGGGCGGCGAGGTGCGGCTGACCTGTGGCAAAACAGATAAACACGGCCTGCTACTCAGCATCGCCTGCCGCAGCGGCGGCCATGCCCCGCTTAATCCGCCGCGCCTGTTCGCCGATCTGGTGTCAACCGCCGAGCGGCGCCAGGGCCATGCCGACCTGTCGCTGCTGGTGGCGCGTGGCCTGATCGAGTTGCATGGCGGCGATGTGACCTCCCTGCCGGATATGCAGGGCGTGCAAATCACCCTGCCGATCCTGGCTGGCGCGATTGCGGCAACGGTACGCCCGCACTAGAATCGCCCCATGCCCAACCTGCTCACCCTGACCCTGCGGGATGAAGCCGCCACCGCCCGGCTGGCCCAGGCATTGGCGCCACGCCTGCACGCCGGTGACGTGCTGTTGCTGCAAGGCCCGCTTGGCGCCGGCAAGACCAGTTTCGCCCGCGCCCTGATCCGCGCCTTGTGCGGCGCTGCCATAGAAGTGCCAAGCCCGAGCTTCAATATCGTGCTGACCTATGACACGCTGGCCGGCCCGCTGTGGCATGTTGACCTCTACCGCATCAGCCATCCGCGCGAAGCCGATGAACTGGGCCTGGAAGACATCTATGCCGAGGGTATTGCCGTGATCGAATGGCCCGAGCGGCTGGAGGGNNGGCGCTGTGCCGCGCGGCGCGCTTACTCTCAGCCTGGCGCTTGGCCAGGATACCAACCGCAGCCTTAGCTTCAGCGGCCCGCCCGATTGGGCGCCGCGCCTTGCCGGCCTGGAACCATGACCGACCGTTTGAGCCTTTCACAAACTTTCCTGAATCACAGCGGCTGGGGCGATGCCGAGCGCCGCCCGCTGGCCGGCGATGCCTCGTTCCGGCGTTATGAACGCCTGCACCGCGCTGGCGAAAGCGCCGTGCTGATGGATGCGCCGCCACCGCAGGAGGATGTGCGCCCCTTCACCCGCATGGCGCGCTGGCTGGCACAGCAGGGCTTCAGCGCCCCGCGCATCCTGGCCGAAGATGCCGCGCAGGGTTTTCTGCTGCTGGAAGACCTGGGCGACGATCTCTATGCCCGGCTGCTGCGCCAGGCCGGCAATGACGAACACACACTGTATGCCGCCGCCATCGATTTCCTGCTGGAACTGCACAAGCTGGCCGCGCCGGCTGACCTGGCGCCTTATGATGTGCCGCGCCTGGTGGACGAAGCCGGGCTGTTTCCCGACTGGTATCTGCCGGCCCTGACCGGCCAGCCGACGCCGCCGGCACAGCGCGCTGCCTTTGATGCCTTGCTGGCAGAATTGGCGCCTGCCGCCATTATGCCGCAGCCAATTGCCGTGTTGCGCGATTTCCATGCCGAAAACCTGCTCTGGCTGCCCGGCCGCCAGGGCAATGCCCGGGTTGGCCTGCTGGATTTTCAGGATGCCGTGGCCGGCCATCCGGCCTATGACCTGGTATCGCTGCTGGAGGATGCGCGGCGCGATGTGGCGCCGGCTTTGGCCGAGGCGATGCTGAGCCGCTATATTGCTGGCAGCGGCCCGGATGAAGCGGCCTTCCGCCGCGCCTATGCGACTCTCGGCGCGCAACGCAATATCCGCATCATCGGCATTTTCACCCGGCTGTGGAAACGCGACGGCAAACCCGGCTATCAGGTTTTCATGCCGCGCATGTGGGGCTTGCTGGAGCGCGACCTGGCGCATCCCGATCTGGCCGCCTTGCGCGCCTGGATTGATGCCGCCGTGCCGGCAGAATTACGCCGCCAGCCGCTGCCCGGCCTGGAGCAAGCCGCATGATCGCCCTGCCGCAAACTGCCCCGCCACAAACTGCCATGGTGCTGGCCGCCGGGCTTGGCACCCGCCTGCGCCCGTTGACCGAGACCACGCCGAAGCCGCTGATCGAGGTGGCCGGGCGCACGCTGCTGGATCGCTGCCTGGATCGCCTGGTGGAAGTGGGCGTGCGCCGCGCCGTGGTGAATGTGCATTGGCTGGGCGAGCAGATCCGCCAGCATCTGGCACAGCGCAATGACATCGAGATTGTGATTTCGGATGAGAGCGATGCCCTGCTGGAAACCGGCGGCGGCATCCTGCGCGCCCTGCCGCTCCTGCTGCCGCATGGGGGCGATGCGCCGTTCTATGCCGTGAATGCGGATCTGATCTGGCGTGATATGCGCGGCAACGCGCTGCGCCGCCTGGCGGCGCGCTTCGATCCGGCGGCAATGGATGGCCTGCTGCTGCTGCAACCCACCATTCATGCCACCGGCTATGACGGCATGGGTGATTTCACCATGGACCAGCTTGGCGGGCTGACCCGGCGCGAACAGCGCAGCGTGGCGCCGTTTGTTTATACGGGGGTGCAAATCCTGTCTCCGGCGCTGTTCCGCGATGCGCCCCACCATGAAGCGCTGGCCGGGCGCTTCTCGCTCAACCTGCTCTATGATCGCGCCATCGAGGCCGGGCGCTTATTCGGCTATCGCCATGAAGGCGACTGGATGGATGTGGGCAACCATGCCGGCCTCAGGCAAGCCGAGGCTTTGCTGCATGGCCGGCGGCCCTGAACTCTACACTATCCCGGCCGGCGCGCCCTTCCTGGAGGCGCTGGCCGCCGGCATCCTGCGTCGCTTTGGCGCCGACCCGCTGGCGCTTTCCCGCGTCACCATCCTGCTGCCGACGCGGCGCGCCTGCCGCAGCCTGGCCGAAGCCTTCCTGCGCCAGCGCCAGGGCGCCGCCCTGCTGCTGCCCAGCATCCGGCCGCTGGGCGATGTGGACGAGGATGAACTGGACCTGCGCGGCCTGAACGGCGATGGCCGGCTGCCGATCCCCGATCTGGAACGCGCCCTGCTGCTGACCCGGCTGCTGCGCGCCGCGCCGCTGGCCGGCGGCGATATCGCCAATGCCTACAGCCTGGCGCTGAGCCTGGGCGACCTGCTGGATGCCGCCGCCACCGAGGAAGTGGGCCTCGACCGCCTGCCCGAGATCGTGCCGGCGGAACTGGCGCAGCATTGGCAGGTGACGCTGGATTTCCTGGCTGTGATCCGCCAGCACTGGCCGGTGATCAAGGCCGAGCGCAACGGGCTGGATGCCGCCGAGCATCGCCGCAACAGCATGTTGGCCTGGATCGAGCATTGGCGGCAGAACCCGCCGGCCGATCCGGTGATTGCCGCCGGCTCCACCGGCACCATCCCGGCCACCGCGCGGCTGCTGCATCTGGTGGCGCGGCTGCCGCAGGGCGCCGTGGTGCTGCCCGGGCTGGACCTGGCCTTGAGCGAAACCGCCTGGCAGGGCGCGCTGGACGAACCCACCCATCCGCAACATGCCCTGGCCCTGCTGCTGAACAAGCTGGGCGCCACGCGCGGCGATGTGCAGCCCTGGCCCGAAGCCGGCGCAAGCCCGGCCCGCGCCGCCCTGCTGGGCGAGGCATTGCTGCCGCCGGGCGAAACCCATCGCTGGCGCGAATTGCCGCCGCCGCCCGATGCTGCCTTTGCCGGCCTGCAACGGCTGGAAGCGCCCGGCCCGCGCGAGGAAGCCCTGGCCATTGCCCTGGCTTTGCGCGAAAGCCTGGAACAGCCCGGCCGCACTGCCGCGCTGATTACCCCGGATCGTGGCCTGGCGCGGCGCGTGGCGGCGGAATTGCAGCGCTATGGCATCGCGGTGGATGACAGCGCCGGCCGCGCCCTGGCGGAAACCGCGCCGGCGGTGTTTCTGCGCCTTTGTGTTGCCAGCATCAGCCAGGGTTTTGCTCCGGTGCCGCTGCTGGCTTTGCTGAAACACCCGTTCTGCGCCCTGGGCGAAACCCGGCGCGACCTGCTGCGCTGGGTGCGGCGGCTGGAAAAGGCGACCTTGCGCCGCGGCCCGATTCCCGGCGAGGGCCTGGCAGCGATCCAAGGCATGCTGAAGCCAGATCAGCATGACGACCTGCTGCCGCTGCTGGAAAAACTGCGCCTGGCCTGCGCGCCACTGTTGGATGTGATGGCCGAAGCGGAAGCCGGGCTGCCGCAACTGGCGCAGGCTTTGGTGCAAAGCGCCGAGGCGCTGGCCGCGCCGCCGCCGGGCGAAACCCCGCCGCTATGGCAGCGCGAGGCCGGCGAGGCATTGCATGGCCTGATGCTGGAATGGCAGGAACAGGGCGCGGCTTTGGGGCCGTTGCCGGTGGCGGCCTGGCCGCGCCTGTTTGAAGCCCTGCTGCAAGGCCATGTGGTGCGGCCCCGCTATGGCAGCCATCCGCGCCTGGCCATCCTGGGCCTGCTGGAAGCCCGCCTGGTGCATGCCGACCGCATCATCCTGGGCGGCCTGAATGAAGGTACCTGGCCGCCGCAGGCCAAGGAGGATGCCTGGCTGAGCCGGCCGATGCGCGCTGCCCTGGGCCTGCCGCCGCCGGAACGCCGCCTGGGCCAGACCGCGCATGACTTTGTGCAGGCCGCCGCGCGCCCGGATGTGATCCTGAGCCGCGCCGCCAAGCTGGATGGCACCCCCACCGTGCCGGCGCGCTGGCTGCTGCGGCTGGAAGCCCGCCTGGGCGACGATCCACGTTGGGCCGCCACGCTGGCGCCGCACTATCTCGACTGGGCAGAGCGGCTTGACCAGCCGGCGCACTTCCAGACCCCGCAGCCGCCGCGCCCGACGCCGCCACTGGCGGCGCGGCCCCGCAGCCTGTCGGTTACCGATATCGAACTCTGGGTGCGCGATCCCTATGCGCTCTATGCCAAGCGCGTGCTGAAACTGCCCAAGCTTGGCGATCTGGCCGAGCCGGTGGATGCCCGGCTGCGTGGCACGGCGATACACACGGCGCTGGATATTTTCCTCAAACGCCACGGCGATACGCTGCCCGATGATGCCACGGCGCTGACCGAATTGCTGGAACTGGGCCGCGCCGAATTTGCCCCCTGGCTCAACCGTGCCGAGGTGGCGGCTTTGTGGTGGCCACGCTTCGAGCGCGCCATGCGCTGGTTTATCGGCTATGAGCGCGAGCGGCGGGCACGCGGCTTCCGCCCGGCTTTGCTGGAGCAGGATGGCAGCCTGCTGCTGCCCGGCGATTTCACCCTCAAGGCCCGCGCCGACCGCATCGACCGGCATCGCAATGGCGCCTTGGCGGTGCTGGATTACAAGACCGGCACGCCGCCCACGGAAAAGCAGGTTTATAGCGGCCTGGCGCCGCAATTGGCGCTGGAAGCCGCCATTGCCAAGGCTGGCGGCTTTGCCGGCCTGGCGCCGGGGCCGGTGGCGGAACTGGTGTATATCCGCCTGCATGGCGGCGAGAAGCCGGGCGAGGAACGCCGCATCGAAAGCAGCCCGAAGGCCAAGGAGCCGGTGCCGCCAGCCGATGAACTGGCCGATCTGGCGCTGGAAAGGCTGCGCCTGTGGGTGGCGAAATTCGACGATCCGGCCACGCCCTATCTGTCGCGCCCGCGCCCGCAATTCATCGATTATGCCGGCGATTACGATCACCTTGCCCGCGCCGCCGAGCGCAGCTTGCAGGGGGATGAGGCATGAGCGAGCAGGCCAGGGCCGATCTGCTGCTGCATACCGGCAACCAGCGCGGCGCCGCCGATCCCGGGCTTTCCGCCTGGGTGGCGGCCAATGCCGGCTCGGGTAAGACCAGCGTGCTGGTGGATCGTGTCACCCGCCTGCTGCTGGCCGGCACCCGGCCGGGCGGCATCCTGTGCCTCACCTTCACCAAGGCCGCCGCCGCCGAGATGGCGATCCGCCTGAACAAACGCCTGGCGGCCTGGGCCTTGCTGCCGGAAGATCAACTGCGCGATGCGCTGACCGACCTGCTGAGCCGCCCAGCAAACGCCGCCGACCTGGATATTGCGCGCCGGCTGTTTGCCCGCACCCTGGAAGCGCCGGGCGGCCTGCGGCTGCAAACCGTGCATGCCTTCTGCGAAGCCCTGCTCAAGCGCTTTCCGGTGGAAGCCGGCGTGCCGCCGCATTTCAGCGTGGCCGACGATGCCCGCGCCGCCGCCCTGCTGCATGCCGCACGCGAAACCGTGCTGCGCCAGGCGAGCCAGGATGCGGCCTTGAATGACGCGCTGCTATTCCTGGCCGAACGGCTGAGCGATGGCCGCTTTGCCGATCTGCTGAAGGCTTTGCTCAACAAGCGCCGCGACCTGACCTTGTGGCTGGAAGCCGAAGGCGGCGCCGAAGGTGCCATAACCGCGCTGGCGCAGGAACTGGACCTGCCGGCCGGCGTCAGCCGCGATGGCATGCTGCACGCGCATCGCCATGGCCTGGCCTGGGATGATCTGCGCCGCGCCGTGGCCGCGCTGGCACAGGGCGGCCAGCGGGATACTGACCTGGCCGCCATCCTGGCGCCCTGCCTGGAGCAAGACCTGCCGCCGGATCTGCTGGCAGATCAATGGCTGCCGGCGTTTTTCACCGCCAAGGGCGAGCCGACCAAGACGCTGGCCTATAAGGAAAGCCTGAAACTGGCGCCCGACGCCAATGACGTGTTGAAAGCCGAACAGCAGCGCCTGATGCTGCTGCGCGACCGGCTGAATGCCCTGGCGATCCTGGAGGCCAGCGCGGCGCTTTTGCGTATCGGCGAGCAATTGCTGGCCGCCTATGCCGCTGCCAAGCGCCGCGAGGGCCTGCTGGATTACGACGACCTGATCCTGCGCAGCCGCGACCTGCTGGTGGAACCAACCCGCGTGGCCTGGGTGATGTTCAAGCTGGATCAAGGCATCGACCATATCCTGGTGGATGAAGCCCAGGATACCAGCCCCGACCAGTGGCGCGTGATCGAGGCCCTGGCAGAAGATTTTTTCACCGGTGCCGGCGCCCGGCCGGGCCTGCGCACGGTTTTTGCCGTGGGCGATGTGAAACAATCGATCTATTCCTTCCAGGGCGCGCGGCCAAAAACCTTCCTGGCGATGCGCGACCATTTCCGCCGCGCCGCCGAAGCTGCCGAGGCCAGCTTCCGCGTGCTGCCCTTGCAGATGTCGTTCCGCTCCACCCCGGCCGTGCTGCGGCTGGTGGATGAAGTATTCGCCGTGGCTGAGGCAAAGGGCGGCGTGGTGGAGCCGGATGATACTTTGTTGCACCGGGCGCGCCGCGCCGAGGTGCCGGGCCGGGTTGACTTATGGCCGGCGCTGGCACCGCCGGCACTGGAACAGCCGGAAGCCTGGGATGCGCCGCTGGATTATATCGGCGCCGACGATCCGCGCATCACCCTGGCGCGCCGCATCGCCGCGCAGGTGAAGGACTGGCTTGGCCGCGAATGGCTGCCTGGCCAGGGCCGCGCCCTCACCGCCGGCGATGTGATGATCCTGGTGCGGCGGCGCAATGCCTTCTTTGATGCCATGGTGCGCGAATTGAAACTGGCCGGCGTGCCGGTGGCGGGTGCCGACCGCATGCAGCTGGCCGAGCAGATGGCGGTGCTGGACCTGCTGGCGCTGGGGCGTTTCTGCGTGCTGCCGGATGACGACCTGACCCTGGCCACGCTGTTGAAAGGCCCGCTCTTCAATTTCAGCGAGGAGGATTTGTTCGCCCTGTGCCATGAGCGGCCGGCCACGCTGTGGCGCAATCTGCGCGAACGGGCCGATGAGCAACCGCATTGGCGCCGGGCGCTGGATGAACTGGGCGGCCTGCTGCTGCGCGCTGATCGTGCGCCGCCCTTTGCCTTTTATGCCGAATTGCTGGGGGCTGGGGGCGGGCGCCGCCGCCTGTTGGCGCGGCTGGGCCGGGAGGCCGACGAGCCGATTGATGAATTCCTGGCGGCCTGCATCCGCTTTGAGCGCGAGGAACCGCCGAGCCTGCAAGGCTTTCTGGCCTGGTTCGACGATCATGCCGGCGAGATCAAGCGCGATCTTGAACAGGGCCGCGACGAAGTGCGCGTGCTGACCGTGCATGGCGCCAAGGGGCTGGAAGCGCCGGTGGTGATCCTGCCCGATACCTGCGACCTGCCGGTGGCGCGTGAGGATGAAGGGCTGCTATGGCGCGAAGCCGGGGCGCGTGACCAGCCCGAGGCCAGGCCGGCGCTGTTCTGGCCGCCGCGCAAGGAATTCGACGTGCCGCTTTCCGCCGCCCTGCGCCAGGCCCGGCAGCTTGCCCAGCGCGAGGAATACCGCCGCCTGCTTTATGTCGCCCTAACCCGGGCGCAGGACCGGCTGATCGTGGCCGGCTATCTCAACGGCAGGACGGTGAAAAGCGGCCCGGCGCCGGAAAGCTGGTACAGCCTGGTGCAAACCGCCTTCGACCGCCTGCCGGATGTGCAGGCGGTGGACTTACCCTGGGGCGACATGGCGCGGCGCTTTGAGAA
>DLGP01000085.1 GCA_002482765.1 Alphaproteobacteria bacterium UBA7691 | reverse complement strand
GCCGCTGGCCGAAGTGCCGGGCCTGCAAAAGCGCATCGTGCGGCTAGCGCGGGCCGCCGGCAAGCCGGTGGTGGTGGCAACGCAAATGCTGGAAAGCATGGTGAAGGCGCCGGTGCCGACGCGAGCCGAAGTGTCGGATGTTGCCACGGCGGTATATGACGGCGCCGATGCGCTGATGCTATCAGCCGAAAGCGCCTCCGGCGATTATCCGGTGGAGGCGGTCAGCACCATGGATGCCATCGCGGCCCAGGTGGAGCGCGACCCGCTCTATCGCGGCATCATGGATGCCCAGCATGCCAGCCCGGATGCCACCTCGGCAGATGCGATCACGGCAGCGGCGCGGCAAGTGGCAGAAACCATCAATGCCGCCGCCATTGTCACTTACACCATGTCGGGCTCCACCGCCCTGCGCGCCGCGCGCGAGCGGCCCAAGGCGCCGATCCTCTGCCTCACCCCCAGCGTGGCCACGGCGCGCCGGCTGGCGATTGCCTGGGGTGTCAATGCCGTGGTATCGCCCGATGCGGTGGATTTCAACGACATGGTGCAACGCGCCGCCACCATGGCGCGGGAAACCGAACTGGCGCAGCCCGGCGATTACCTGGTAATCACCGCCGGCGTGCCCTTCGGCACCCCGGGCCGCACCAATGTGCTGCGCATCGCCAAGGCCTGAGACCTATAATGACCACGATCCTGCTGCTGCTCGGCTCGAATGTGCTGATGACCTTCGCCTGGTATTGGCACCTGAAATTCCCGGAACAGGTGCTGTGGAAGGTGATTGCCATCAGCTGGGGCATCGCCTTGTTTGAATATATCCTGGCGGTGCCGGCCAACCGCATCGGTTATACGACGGGCGGGTTCACGGCGGCACAGCTCAAGATCACCCAGGAAGTGATCACCCTGGTGGTATTTGCGCTGTTTTCGATCTTCTATCTGGGCGAGGCAATCCGCTGGAATTACATCGCCGCCTTTGCCTGCCTGATCGCGGCCGTGGTGTTCATCTTCAAATTCTGAACGTCACAGCTCTTTGGCATCAAGCTTGCGGCGCACATCACGCAACCTGGCCTGCAAATCGGGCAGATGCGGATTGGCAGCCAGGGCGCGGCGATAGGCACGCAGGGCTTCGGGCAGGTTATCCAGCCGCTCCATGATGCTGCCCAGCCCGGCCAGGGCGCCAAAATGGCGCGGCTCCAGCTTCAGCGTGCGCTCCACATCAGCCACCGAGCCGGCATAATCGCCGGCCAGGAAACGCACCGTGGCGCGCTTGTTGTAGCCTTCAGCGAAATCCGGCTTCAGCTCGATCATGGCGGTGAAAATCTGGTCGGCGCGCTGGTATTCGCCCTGGTTCATCAATTGCGTGCCGGATTGCAGCAGGCTGTCCAATGTGTCGGAACCGGACAGACCCCAGCTTTCCCAGATTTTGCGCTCAAGCTGGCGCGCCTCAATCGGGTTCTGGGTTTCGTAGAGTTTCTCGAATAGCAGATCAAGCGGCTCCGCCGCCCGTGCCGGCAGGGCCGGCAGCAGCAGGATAGCAGCGCAGAACAGGGCGATAACGATCCGCATGGTTTGAATCTAGGCCGATGTTTAGTGTCCGGCAAGCGGGAATAAAACGCCACCCCGATTGTCTCACCTATTGAGGGCAGGATGCTTCAACCCTCTACAGGACAGGAAATAAACATGAAAAAGACCACACTTTCCGCCGCTTTTGCACTGGCCCTGCTGCTTGCCGGCTGTGCTGGGGCGATGGCGCCGGCGATGACCGGCAGCACCGCTCTCGGCAATGTGTTGACCGATGCCAAGGGTATGACGCTGTATACCTTCGACCGTGATGCCACACCCGGCAAATCAGCCTGCAACGGCCCCTGCGCCACCAATTGGCCACCGCTGATGGCAGCCGCCGATGCCAAGCCGATGGGCGACTGGACAGTCATCACCCGCGATGATGGTGGCAAACAATGGGCCTACAAGGGCAAGCCGCTTTATGCCTGGGCCAAGGATGCCAAGCCGGGCGATACGACCGGCGACGGTTTCCTCAACAATGCCTGGCATGTGGCGCGGCCCTGAGGCAAGCTGACGGCCCGGGCATCGAGTCCGGGCCGGAAAGCCCCATGTTGCCATTTCGACGCCCCCCGCCACATATCCTGGAAGCCGAGATTCCCCGCCTGCGGCGCTATGCGCGTGCGCTTTGCCGCGATGCCGGGCTGGCCGACGATCTGGTGCAGGATTGCCTGGCCCGCGCGCTGGCGGCCTGGGCGCAGAAACGGCCCGATGGCGCGCTGCGGCCCTGGCTGTTCAGCATCCTGCATAATGGCTGGATCAACAAATTGCGGCGCGACGGCAGGCGGCCGGATGGCTATGCCATGGATGAAACCGAGGATGGCCCGGCGGTGAGTGGCGGCCAGTTCGAGCGGCTGGAATGGCGCGATATGACACTGGCGCTGGAGCGCTTGCCGGAAGCGCAGCGTAGCCTGTTATTGCTGATTGCGGTGGAAGGCCTGAGCTATGAGGAAGCGGCGCGGGTGCAGGATGTGCCGATTGGCACCGTGATGTCGCGCCTGACCCGGGCGCGCGAAAGGCTGCGGCATCTGCTGAACGGCGATAGCGATGCCGGCCCGCGCAATCCCGGCTTGCGGAGAGTGAAATGAGCGAGCGACATGACGGCATCGACGAAGCCATGCTGCATGCCTATGTGGATGATCGGCTGAGCGCTGCTGATCGCGCCCGGGTGGAAGCCTTTCTGCAACGCGATGCCGGCGCTGCCCTGCGTGTGGCGGCCTGGCAGCAGCAGACCGCCGCCTTGCGCGGGCATTTTGCGCCGCTATTGGACGAGCCGGTGCCGCAGGCCATGCTGGCCGCGTTGCATCGCCGCCCGGCCGGGCCATGGCAGCGCGCGTGGCAAACCACACGCCGCCAGATGCCGCGCATCGCCGCTTTGCTGGTTGTGGCGGTGCTCGGCGTCGGACTGGGCTGGTGGGGCCGTGGCGCACTGCCCAGCGGCGCTGGCACACCACTGCCGCGCGAAGCGGCCCGCGCGCATCTGATCTATACGGCAGAAGTGCTGCACCCGGTGGAAGTGGTTGCCGCCGAGGAGAAGCATCTGGTGGCCTGGCTGTCGAAGCGCCTTGGCACGCAATTGAAGGTGCCGCAACTGGCTGAAGCCGACTTCAACCTGGTTGGTGGTCGCCTGCTGCCAGCCAGTGGGCCGGCGGCGGCAAGCGGCGTGGCTGCGCAATTCATGTATGAAAACAAGCGCGGCGAAAGGCTGACGCTTTATGTGCGTGCCGGCGAGAGCGGCACCGACACGGCGTTTCATTTCAGCGAGCAGAAAGGCGCCGCCGGCTTCTACTGGGTGGATGGCGGCTATGGTTACGCGCTGCTGGGCGGCCTGGAGCGCAGCCGCCTGCTGCCTATTGCCCGCGCTGTCTATGAACAGTTGAATTAGGGCCTTTCAAGCCAGCAGGAAATGTGCGTGCGCCGTGGCCACCGGCTTGGCCGGATCGTCCTGCCAGGCTTCGGCACGCACATTGGCCACGCGGCGGCCATGTTTGGTGATGATGGCACGGGCATAGGTTTCCACCGGGCGCGCCGAGCGCAGGTAATCCACGCTGAGATCGATGATCTTCGGGATCGTGTCGGTTTCGGCCGCCCAGATCAACTGGATGATCGCCGCCGATTCCAGCAGCGCCCCCACCACGCCGCCATGCAGCGCCGGCAGCCGGGCATTGCCGATCAGCTTGGGATCACCGCGCAGCACACAAAGCGGCCCCTCAGCTTCGGCACGCACCGACAGGCCGAGAAAACGCATATACGGCACCGCCTGCACAAAACTGTCAAAATCACCGCTCTGGCGCGCGGCACGCACAAAGGCTTGCAATTCCGCATTCATTGCGCTGCCTCCTGGCGCCCGCGCGGCATCGGCGGCTTGTCAGACGAGCCGAGCATAAAAGTGGCGACACAGGAGGCCACCAGATCGTCGGGCGCCTCTGGGTGATAAGCGCGGGCGCGCACAAAGGCGATGGTGCGAGTCAGTTTATAGCAATGCGCGGCGGCATATAATTCAGCATTGGCCCGGGCCGGCTTGAGATAATCGATGCGCAGGTCCAGCGTGGCGATGGCCTGCAATTTTTTGGTGCCGGCAAACACCGCCATGCCGCACACGGTGTCGATCAGCGAGGTGACGGCGCCGCCATGCAGGATGCCGGTGGTGGGATCGCCCACCAGATCGGGATTATACGGCAGCGCCAGGATGGTATCCTCGGCGCTCACCTTGATGACGCGGATGCCAAGTGCGCCGCAATGCGGGATGCCCTGGCGCACATAACTTTCGATGATTGCCGGATCGATGCTGGATGGATCGATTTCGCTCATGCCCGCATCACTCATGCCTGCCTCGTTCACGCTTGGTTGCGCCCATGATAGTTGCGATACCATTCGACAAAGCGCGGCACGCCCACATCAATCGGTGTGGTCGGCTGAAAGCCAATATCGTTGCGGATCGCCTCGATATCGGCATAGGTCGATTTCACGTCGCCGGGCTGCAAGGGCAGCAGGCGCTTTTCCGCCTTGCGGCCCAGCGCCTGTTCCAGCACCTCGATCAGGCGCAGCAATTCTTCCGGCTTGTTATTGCCGATATTGTACACCTTGTAGGGTCGGCCATGCTCGTTGGGCGGCGCCGGATTATCCAGGCAGGCGATGATGCCGCGCACGATATCGTCGATATAAGTGAAATCGCGCTGCATGTCGCCGTGATTGAACACGTCGATCGGCTTGCCTTCCAGGATCGCCTTGGTGAACAGATACATCGCCATGTCCGGCCGGCCCCAGGG
>DLGP01000007.1:820-13319 GCA_002482765.1 Alphaproteobacteria bacterium UBA7691 | reverse complement strand
GCCGCCCCCTGCCGCCGCGCCACCCCCTGCTGTGGCACCGCCGCCCGAACCGCCGCAATTGCAACGCGCGCCGCTGGCCGAACAATCTACCGCACCGCCGCCTAAGGCGCAGGCCGAGGCGCCCAGGCCCGTGCCGCGCCAGATACCGGCCCCGGCGCCACTGCCTTCACCCCAGGGCCAGGCCGAAGCGCCCAAACCTGCGCCCCGGCCGCAAGCGCCGGCCGCGCCGCAGCGCCCGCTCAGCCGCGAGGAAGCCCAGGCGCAGGTGCAGAGCGCGCCGGAGATGCGGCAATCCGAGCAGGATTTTTTCCTGGCCCAGATCGCCACCAACTGGATCATTGATCGCCAGGCGCCGCAATTCGCTGATGTGCAGGTGACTGGTTCGTATGTTGTGTTGCCCAATGGCATGCTGGCGCCGCCCTTTGGCAAGAATGATCCCTGGGATATGAGCGCCATGATCCGCAATTGGGAGCAGATCGTGCGCGCCCGGGGTGCGGAAAGCTATCGTATCTCGGCCGAAACCTTCATGCGCGCCATGCGGCTGGCCCAGCCGCTGCAATTGCCGCCGAATTTCGGCGACAAGCCGAAGCGCATGACGCTGAACTTGCGCATTGGCGATTTGCCCTGATCGCTCAGCGCCGGATATTGCGCCGGCCCTGGATCAAAAGGCCGATACCGATCAGCGTTGCCACCGCCATCAGAGCATAGGCGGTGCCATAGCTCATGCCGGCCTTGTCATGCAGCGCGGCGAAAACCGAGGGGCCGAGCAGCACGCCGGCATAGGTGATGCTGAGCGTGCCGCCGGTGGCATGGCCGACCTGGGCCACCGGTACCTGGCGCGCGATCACGGCGATGAACACACCATTCCAGCCGATGGCGCAGAAGCCGAACGACCCGGCAGCGGCGGCAATCGCCAGCCAGGGCCAGTCCGGCGCGATGGCAGCGGTGGCGAGCGCCGCCAGCACCGCCACGGCGCCGTTGATGATCAGCACCAGCAGGCCCGAGCGCAGCCGATCCGCCAGCATGCCCCAGGCCAGGCGGCCGCAGGCACCGGCAATCTGCACAATGGCCAGCATGCTGCCGGCGGCCAGCAGGGTGAAATTCACCTCCGCCACCAGATAGGTGACCAGAAAGCCGGTGACACTGAGCTGCACGGCGGAATAGGCCAGGGATGCCAGGGCCAGCCAGCGCAGGATCGGATGATTCCAGATCAGGCGCAGGCCATCGAAGGGGCGGGCGAAAATCGGCGCATTCGTCTGGCGCTGGGTATCCCAGGTGCTGCGCACCGGCTGCAACATCAGGCTGAGGCCAAAGGCGAGCAGGGCGCAGAGCAGCATGGCCGCGCGCCAGTCAAAAGCCAGCGTCACCGGCGGCAATAACAGCCCGGCCAGCATGCCGCCAATCGGCACGCCGCATTGTTTGATCGAAAAGATCAGGTTCATGCGCCCGCCGGCTGGCACCCGGCTGAGCAGCAGCGAGGCGGCCGGATTAGTGAAGCCATAGCCCGAGCCCATGATCAGGGCACCGAGCGCTAGGCTCCAGATTGTGCCGAAAGCCGAGCAGGCGCAGCCCAGCGCCGAGACCCAGAGCGCAATCTGGCTGGCGCGGGTGGGGCCGAAGCGGCGCACGATATTGCCGCCGATCAGCGAGGTGAGCATGGCGCCGGTATAGACGATGGCAACCTGATAACCGACCAGCGCCGGGCCAACCTCCAGGTTGGCGGCGGCGCTTGGCGCCACGGCGGAAAGCCCCAAGGCGCAGAGCGTGGTGAAGGATTGTGTGCCGGTGGTGGCGGCCAGCACCGGCCAGGTCGGCAGCGCGCCAGCCTCGGATTGTGGCGCGTTCACTGTTGCGCCTGCTGCTGCTGTGTGTCCTGGATGGCCTGATCCAATTCGGCCCATTGCGCCAGTTTTTCGCGCGGCGCGCCGGGCCGGGCGGCGGCGGCTTCACGCGCCTCGATGCGTTTCCAGGCGGCAAAATCGCTGGCGATGATGCCTTGCTGCCGCAGCCAGGCATCCAGCCCGGCGCCGCCGGCTTTGGCCGGCGCGGTATCGTCGGCGAAATCCGCCAGCAGCCGGTCGGCCACGGCTTTGGCTTCGCTGCGGTTAGTGGGGATGGTGCCGGACGGGCCGCGCTTGGCCCAGCCCAATGTGTAAAGCCCGGCTTCGATCAGGCCATCCTGGTTAGGCAGCCGCCCGGCTGCATCCGGCGCCGGCAGGTCGCCCAAGGCTTGGGTGCTATAGCCGATGGCGCCGATCACGCAGCCCAGCTCCAGCGGCTTGGTGCCGCCGGCCACCGCCAGGGCTTCGACGCGCTGATCGCCGAGAATGGCCTGCGGCGCGCTGTGGAACAGGAAATGCAGCCGCACCGGCTTGTCATCATCACGCGCGGCATAGTCATGCAGAAGCTGGAGATTACGCTCCTTCACCTTGGCTTCCGAAGGATCGAGGCCGCTTGGCAGGTTTTCCGGCAGGTCACTGCGGCGCAAAACCGGACGCACACGTTCCAGCTTGCCCAATTCGGCCAGTTCGGCGCTGGTGAAGCTGGCTTCCACCGGGCCGCGGCGGCCGATCATGTAGATATCGCTGAGTGGCGCGGCCTGGATTGCCCTTGCGGCATGGGCGCAGATATCGCTGCTCGCCAGCTCTGCCGGGCTTTTGCCGAGCAGCCGGGCAATATCCACCGCCACGTTGCCCTGGCCGATCACGGCAAGGCCCGGCCGGTCCAGCAAAGGCGCCAGGCCGGCAAAATCCGGGTGGCCGTTATACCAGCCGACAAACGCCATCGAGCCATAGACCCCGGCCAGGCCGGCGCCCGGAATGCCCAAGGGGCGATCCTGATGCGCCCCCACGGCGAGTATCACGGCATCGTAGAATTGGCGTAAAACCGCCAGTGGCAGCGTGGTGCCGACCTCCAGCTTGCCGCAAAAACGAATCTGCTGATTGGCAAACAGGCGGTCAAACTGCCGGGTGATGGCCTTGGTGCCCTGGTGATCCGGCGCCACGCCGAAACGCACCAGGCCATAGGGCGTCGGCAGGCGGTCGAATACATCGATACGCAGGGCCGGATTCTGGCGGATCAGGGCATCGGCGCAGAACAGCCCGGAGGGGCCGCTGCCGACGATGGCGATATGCTGCAACACTGTGGCTTTTCCGTCGCTATAAACTGCAACAGTGTAAGCCACGCCGCACCGGCCTTGCAATTAACCGGGCCTGCTGGCAATCAGTCAGTGTCCTAGCCGCGATTGAGCCAATGACCTCCCCAAACCAGACTTTCCGCGTGCTGAACGGCGCCGGCCGCGCACCCCTTGTGCTGCTCTGCGACCATGCCAGCCATGCCGTGCCGCCGGAACTCGGCGATCTCGGCCTCAGCCAAGAACAGATCACCCGCCATATCGGCTGGGATATCGGCGCCGCCGCGCTGACCGAAAAGCTCAGCCAGGCGCTGGATGCGCCGGCTTTGCTGGCCGGCTATTCGCGGCTGGTGACCGATAACAACCGCGCCCCGGATGATCCAACGCTGATTTGCGAGATCAGCGACGGCGTGCTGGTGCCGGGCAACCGCAATCTCAGCCCTGCCGAGCGCCAGCGCCGCATCGATGCCTATTTCACGCCCTATCATGCGGCGGTGACGGCGGCGATTGACGCAGCGTTGCAGCGCTGCGCCCTGCCGGCCATCCTCTCGATCCATTCCTTCACGCCCAGCATGAAAGGGCGACAGCGGCCCTGGCATGCCGGCATCCTGTGGAACCAGGATGGCCGCCTGGCCCTGCCGCTGATCCAGGCTTTGCGCGAGGAAGCGGGGCTGGTGGTGGGCGACAACGAACCCTATAGCGGCCGCAGTCAGGCCGGTTTCAGCATCCGCGAACATGGCGAGCGGCGCGGCCTGCCGCATGTGCTGGTAGAAGTGCGCCAGGATTTGATATCCGATGAGGCTGGTGTGGCCGAATGGGCTGTGCGGCTGGAGCGCTGCTTCCGCCGCATCCTGGCTGAAAGCGGCGTTGCCGTGCTGGCCGCGTAAGATGAGCGCGCCTGATTTCACCCTGGGCATGGAGGAGGAATACCTGCTGGTGCGCCGGGAAGATGGCGCTCTGGCGGTGGAGCCGCCCGCCGCCATGCTGGCCGAGGCCCAGGCGCTGATCCCGGGCGGCCAGATCAACCCGGAATTCCTTAAATGCCAGATCGAGGTGGCCACCGGCATCTGCACCAGCTTGCCGCAGGCGCGGAATGAATTGATGCAATTGCGCCGCGCCGTGGCCGAAGTGGCCGGGCGCCATGGCCTGGCGCCGATTGCCGCCGGCACACATCCGTTTGCGCGCTGGAGCGAACAAAGGCATACCGACCGGCCACGGTATGACGCCCTGGCGCTGGACCTTGCCGGGGTGGCGCGGCGGCTGGTGATCTGCGGCCTGCATGTGCATGTGGGCATCGTGGATGAGGATTTGCGCATCGACCTGATGAACCAGGTCAGCTATTTCCTGCCGCATCTGCTGGCGCTTTCCACCTCGTCGCCGTTCTGGCAGGGCGAGGCCACCGGCCTGCAAAGCTACCGCGTCTCGATCTTTGACAGCCTGCCGCGCACCGGCCTGCCCGAGCGGTTTGAAAGCTGGGGCGAATATCAGCGCCTGGTGTCGCGTCTGGTGGCGGCCGGGCTGATCGATGATGCCACCAAGCTGTGGTGGGATATCCGGCCCTCGGCGCGTTTCCCGACGCTGGAATTGCGCGTTACCGATGTGTGCACCCGGCTGGATGATGCGATCAGCATTGCCGCGCTTTATCGCGGCCTGCTGGCGGCTTTGCTGCGGCTGCGCCAGCGCAACCAGCGCTGGCGGCTTTATGCCAATGCGCTGATCGACGAAAACCGCTGGCGTGCGGCGCGTTATGGCGTGGCCGGGCACCTGGTGGATTTTGGCAAGGGCCAAGCAGTGGATTATGCGCTGCTGCTGGAAGAACTGATCGAGCTGGTGCGTGAGGAAGCCGTGGCCGGTGGTTATTGGCCCGAAGTGCAGGACACGCGGCAGATCCTGGCGCGCGGCACCTCGGCGCAGTGCCAGTTGCAGGTTTACCAGGCTGCCCTAGATAATGGCCAGGACCATGCCGCCGCCCTGCGCCAGGTGGTAGAGTGGCTGGCCGCTGAAACACTGAATTTTGCCTGAGGGAGCGTAAGCATGAGCGACGCCATCGACGACACCACCCGCACCGAACTGGAAGCCGCCGCTTTCCGCCGCCTGTTGCAGCATCTGAGCGAGCGCAGTGATGTGCAGAATATAGACCTGATGAATCTGGCCGGTTTCTGCCGCAACTGCCTGTCCAACTGGTATCAGGCTGCGGCCGAAACCAAGGGCATCGCGCTCGACAAGATGGCGGCGCGCGAGATTGTCTATGGCATGCCCTATGCCGAATGGCAGGCGAAATACCAGAAGGAAGCCTCGGCCGAGCAGAAGGCCAAATTCACCGAAGCCTCGCAGGCGCATAAGCACTAGCTTGTGGATAACTTTGCCGGGGTGGTTCCGCCGGGGCGGCTGTTCGCTATAATCCCCGCCTCGGATTTCGCCATTGCCAGGGGATTGTCATGGCTACCAAGTTGAAGACCGGCAATTTCGCCGCCGACCAGCTCCGCCAGCTGGTGATGCGTATCGAGCGGCTGGAAGAGGAAAAGAAGGCGCTCGCCGACGATGTGAAGGAAGTCTATGCCGAGGCCAAGGGCCATGGCTTTGACGTGAAAATCCTGCGCCAGGTGATCCGCCTGCGCAAGATGGACAAGGCCGATCTCGACGAGCAGGAAGAATTGCTCGATCTCTATATGGGTGCGCTCGGCATGCAAGAGGCGGCTGAGTGAGATGCGGCGCGGCGCCACGCTTGCCTTGAGCGTTGCCGCCGCGTTGTTTACGGCCACCGGCGCCTTCGCGCCTCTCCAGGCGCAAGGCCGCCCGCCGATTGTCACCGACGATCAGCAGGCCTGTGTCACGGTGGCCAACCTGACACAATATAACTGGCCAATCCGCATCAAGCGCGAAGGCCGCGTGCATTCCACGGTGAATTCCAAGCCCAGAGAAGTGACGCGCTATTGCGCGCCGGATCGGCTTGGCGCGGGCGAGTTCATCTATGTGATCCTGCTGTCTTCCTGGCTGCCGCTCGGCGAATGCAAATTGCGCAATCGCGGCACCATGGAAATCTACCGCGAGCCGAGCAAAGAGACCGATAGCGGCGAAGTGACCAAGGTGAAATGCTACGAGGGTCGCTGAAAGCCGAACTGGCCCAAAAATGGGACCGTCTGAGCCCTCAGATTGCCGATGCTTGGAGAGCTTGTGCCTTGGGTGGCATGGCGGCAGCCAGAGGGACCAGGAATTCTGTGCATAGATAGATAAGGGAGGGGCAAGCCATGTTACAAGGCTTTACGCGCTCAAAGCTGACACGGCTTGTCCGCTCTGCCCGCCATAGCCCTATTGAAGACCTGATGACCGCCTCAATACTCGGCGGCCTTGCGTATATGCCCATCGATTGGGCTCTGCTAGCCATCAAATCCACCTTCTGCAACTTCTATCGTGATGGGGCCCCCCTCAATTGGCCGAGAGAGGCGAACCAATTCTCCGTAACTCTATGGCCACGTTATGGCGGTATCGAGCCAGACATGCTCATTACTATAAATTATGGGCAGGGGTGCATTTATCGTGTTCTGGTGGAGGTTAAATGGGATTCCCCATTTCATGAAAATCAGGCAATTACACAGTGGCAACTCCTAAATGACCCTGACGCCATACATGTACTATTGGTACGAAGGCCTGAAATCGCCGAGCAGCATGTCCGTGCATGCGAGAAGAATCAATGTGAGTCGTCATGGTCCAGCAGTTTGCGCATTCTTACATGGAAACAAGTCGCCCGAAACCTCACTCAATTGAAGCGGTCACTGCCTGCAAATGAACAATGGTCACCGTTACGGGCTTGGTCAGGCGATGCAGCAGCAACCTTGGATCGCTTTGGCGAGCATTGCTTCCAGGGTATTGTCGAGCATCCCGAATTGAATAATATTCCTATTATGCAATCACCGATCTTTTATGCGGACTTCATGAACATTTCATGGCCGCTTGTCTCAGTTGAAGACATTGATCATTGGACTCCTGCCCGAAATTTATAGGTAGATTCTATGGCTTCCACAGGAGACATTGCACGGAATATTTATCGCGCCGCCAGGGCAATAGCCCACACCGGAGCCGAGATCTCGGCCGTTTCCAAAGAACTGTCGGAAATTCTACTGAATGAAAAAGAATACAACATAAAGGCCGCCGACAAGGATGAAGGCACCGAGGACGACCCTCATGATTGGATATGCACGGCTTACTTTTGTCGTTATTTGTTTCGAGCAAGGGGGCGCGGCATTGGAAAGCCGCTTGGTCAGCTCACCTATATCTACGACCTCGGCCGCGATGGCGGGATTTCAAACTGTCTAGGTCAAGCCAGCGTAGCCGTTGCATGGTCGATGGCGACCGATGCCCCCTGGGAAATACAGCACATCACGCTACCATGCCCCAGCCGATGGGATGGGGACGGCCATCCTGGACGGTATGAACTTGCCTTAGACCATCTGGCTTTGGGCTTGGAAGGTAGCTCCCATCGGAATACTAAGCTGCAAAATATCAGCTGGTGGTATGCTTTTCCGCTCGACGCCTTGCGTCGTACCGAAGATATTCGGCGGCTGATGGTTGATCCTGTTCTTTCATACCTGAATCAAAAATATCCGGACGCGCTCACAGAGGCGGACCGGCCACCAGAAGTCATACGCTTAACCATTAAGGATGGGCTATTACAGCCAAACAACTAACTGCTTGATCTTCTGCTTTCTAGGCTTCATTTGGCCATGACGCCGGGGGGGAGATAATTGGAGCCAATCCTGCCGATCTGCGAAGAGCTGGCCGGATCAAGCTGCAATTCTTGCTGTGCCGCCAGTGTTATTTTTGTTGAGTTTGTCGGATTGCGCTGATCCCAGCATACATACTGAGCTTTCTGATCATTCCGGACTTTCTCAACACGGGTAGCGCAAGACGAGTACTCCTCGCCCAGTAACACAGATGGTCATGGTGCGCGAATGCGTATCATCCAAGTTTTGTACTCACGGAAAACAAACACTCGTGGATGGTCGGCCTGCGCCGACCATGACGGCGTTGTTGTGATTCCTGGCTGTCACCAACGATCAAAAATCTAAACTAGGCCATCATGCTGAGCCGCCAGCCATTGCGTCACGGGCGGCAGCACCAGTTGCGGCTGCCGCGCCCAGCGGAAATGATCGATCTTCTCAAAGCCCAGCGCCTTGGGATCAAGCCGCAGCCGGGTGAGGGCGGCCTGCGGCATCTTGCCGATCAGGGCATCCAATGTGTGATGCGGCGCAAAGAAATCGCCCTGTAGCGAAATCGCCAGCACCGGCAGCGTCACTTCGGCCAGTTTCGGCTCGTAATCCACCCGGGGCTGGCCCAGCAGAAACCGCCCGGTACGCGCCTGGCGCGCCCAATCCGCCACCACACCGCGCGCCTCGCGACCGGCAAAGCGAAACACCTTGCCGGGGAAATGCCCCACCAGCCGGCCGGAAAGCCCCGCCGCCTGGCTGTAGAGCAGGAACGGCCAGCCCCAGAGTTTCCAATGCACCGAGGAAGCCGCAATCACGATCAGGCCACGCAGGCCGGCCGGTTTCAGGCTGGCATAGAGGCAACTGATCTGCGCCCCCAGGCTATGGCCCAGCATGTAAAATGGCGCTGTCGGGAAACGCGCCTGCATCGCCTGGGCCGCCAGCGGCCAGTCTTCATGCAGCATGTCGTGATAGCTGAAATCGTAATTCCAGCCCGGGCGCGGCGCATCCACCGCCGCCTCATGGCCGCGCAATTCGGAGATGCCGACATGATGGCCGGCGGCATGCAGCGCCTCGGCCAGCAAGGCGTAATAGCCGGCCTGCACACCCATGGCGGGCTGGATCAGGATGGCGGGCGCCGCCGCGTTTTCATGCGCAAACAGCGTGAGGGCAAAGCGGCTGCCATTGTGCCGCGTCAGGATGATCTGCTCGGTCATGCCGCGATTGAGCCACGCGCCCGGCGGCTTGGCAATTACCGATATGGTAATGACGTGGCGGCATGCCGCCACGTCACGGCGTTTTTTTACTCTGCGGCACTCGCCACCGGGGCCGGATTGCGGAATTCGGCCAGCAGGGCGGCTTCCTTGTCCTTGGCCGCCTTGAGATGCTTCAGTTTGACGTGGCCATAGCCACGGATGTCCTCGGGGATCGATGCCAGCGCCACGGCGGTGCGGTGGTTGGCCGGGGTCAGCTTGGTGCAAAGCTCGCCCACCAGCGCCACATAGTCGCTGATCAACTGGCGCTCCATCTTGCGTTCCTCGGTATAGCCGAAGATATCCAGCTTGCTGCCGCGCAGATGCTTGAACTTGGCCAGCAGGCCAAACGCTTTCAGCATCCAGGGGCCGAACTGCATTTTCTTCGGCAGCCCGGTCTGCAAATCCGGCTTGGCCAGCAACGGCGGCGCCAGATGGAATTCCAGGGTGAAGTCACCCTCGAATTGCGCATTCAGCTTGGCCTTGAAGTCGCCATCGGTATAAAGCCGCGCCACTTCATATTCATCCTTGTAGGCCATCAGCTTGTAGGCATAACGCGCCACCGCTTCGGCCAGGCCGGTAAAGCCCTTGGCGCGTGTCGCCTCGGCCTGGCGCACATTCTCCACCAGGGTCTTGTAACGCTCGGCATAGGCCTTGTCCTGATAGGCAACCAGCAGGTCGTAGCGCTTGGCGACGATATCTTCCAGGCTGGTGGCGAAAACCTGGAATTCGGCCGGCGGAATTGCCGGGCGCGCAATGGCTTCCACCGTCTTGGGGTCCTGGGCATAGAGCCGGCCCCAGTTCAGTGCCCGCACATTGCTTTCCACTGTGGCGCCGTTCAGTTCGATGGCACGCAGCAGGGCATCCAGCCGCAGCGGGATAAGACCACGCTGCACGGCATAACCCAGCATGAACATGTTGGTGGCAATGGCATCGCCCATCAGCGCGGTGGCAACCCGGGTGCCTTCCAGGAATTCGGTCAGATTGTCGCCGGCAGCCTTGCGAATTGCCTGCGTCATGCCGTTTTCGTCGAACTGGCTGTTGGGGTTGAGAGTGAAGGCGGCGGTGGGCGTGCGGTGGCTGTTGATCACCGCCCGGGTGATGCCGCTATACATCTTGTCGAGCGCGTCGGTGCTTGCTGCCACCACCATGTCGCAGCCCAGCACCAGATTGGCGCCGCCGGCGGCAACCCGCACAGCATGAATCTGCTCCGGCGCGGCGGCAATGCGCACATGGCTCAGCACGGCGCCGTTTTTCTGCGCCAGGCCGGTGAAATCCAGCACGCTGGTGCCATACCCTTCCAGATGCGCGGCCATGCCGAGAATCTGCCCGATGGTGACCACGCCGGTGCCGCCGATGCCGGTGATCAGGATGTTATAGGGCTCGGCCAGGCCGGGCACTTCCGGCGTCGGCAGGCGCTCGATCATGGCGGCGATATCGGCTTCGCTCGGGCCGCTCTTGCCGGCCTGCACCTTGGCGCGCTTGACGCGGCCGCCATGCACGGTGACGAAGGACGGGCAGAAGCCGTTGACGCAGGAGAAATCCTTGTTGCAGGCCGATTGGTTGATCTTGCGCTTGCGGCCCAGTTCGGTTTCCAGCGGCTCCACCGAGACGCAATTGGATTTCACCGAACAATCACCACAGCCCTCGCAGACCGCATCATTGATGAAGGCGCGCTTCTGCGGATCGGGGAAGGTGCCGCGCTTGCGGCGGCGGCGCTTCTCGGCGGCGCAGGTCTGGTCATAAACCAGCACGGTGCAGCCCGGTATCTCGCGCAATTCCTTCTGCACCGCATCCAGTTCGTCGCGATGCCGGATGGTGACGCCGGGCGCCCAGGGCGTATCCACCGGATATTTCTCTGGGTCGTCGGTCACCACCACAATCTTCTTGGCGCCTTCGCCATAAACCTGCTGCGTGATCGAGGCCGGGTTCAGCTCGCCGTCATGCTGCTGGCCACCGGTCATCGCCACGGCGTCGTTGTAGAGAATCTTGTAGGTGATGTTCACCTTGGCGGCGATGGATTGGCGCACCGCCAGCAGGCCGGAATGGAAATAGGTGCCGTCGCCCAGATTGGCGAAGATATGGTTTTCGCTGGTGAACGGCGCCTGGCCGATCCACGGCACGCCTTCGCCGCCCATCTGGGTGAAGGTGGCGGTTTCGCGGTTCATCCACAAGGCCATGAAATGGCAGCCGATGCCGGCGGCGGCACGGCTGCCTTCCGGCACGCGGGTGGAGGTGTTATGCGGGCAGCCCGAGCAGAAATACGGCGTGCGCTGTGTCGTCACTTTCGACAAAGCCTTCTCGCGCGCCTTGCGATCAATGAAGGCGATGCGCTCTTCCATCTGCGCGTTGGTGTAGAAGCGCTTGATGCGGCTGTAGAGCGCCTTCGCCACCATGCCGGGGCTGATCTCGCCGGCCGAGGGCAGGATCCAGTCGTGATTTTCGTCAAACTTGCCGATCACGCGCGGGCGCACATCCTCGCGCCAGTTATAAAGCTGCTCCTTGAGCTGGTTCTCGATCATGGCACGCTTTTCTTCGACGACCAGAACCTCTTCCAGCCCCTCGGCGAAATGCCGCGCGCCTTCGCGCTCCAGCGGCCATACCATGCCGACCTTGTACAGCCGGATGCCGATCTCGGCGGCCAGCTTGTCGTCGATGCCCAATTCGTCCAGCGCCTGGCGCACATCGAGATAGGATTTGCCGGTGGTGATGATGCCAAGCCGGGCGCGCGGACTGTCGATCACCACGCGGTCAATCTGGTTGGCGCGGGCAAAAGACAGCGCGGCATAAACCTTGTGCTGTTGCAGCCGCAATTCCTGCTCCAGCACGGCATCCGGCCAGCGGATATTCAGCCCGCCCATCGGCATCTGAAAATCCGTCGGCATCCGGATCACCAGCCGTTCCGGATCAATCGAAACACTGGCCGAGCTTTCCACCGTCTCGGTCTGGCATTTGAAGCCGACCCAGATGCCGGCATAACGCGACATCGCCCAGCCCAGCAGGCCGTAATCTAGGAATTCCTGCACGCTGGCGGGATTCAGCATCGGCATCATCGCCGCCATCATCATGTGCTCGGACTGATGCGCCAGCGTGGAGGAGGCGGCACCATGATCGTCGCCACACAAAGCCAGCACGCCGCCATTGGGCGAGGTGCCGGCGGAATTGGCATGTTTGAACACGTCCATGGCGCGGTCCACGCCTGGCCCCTTGCCATACCAGATGCCGAACACGCCATCGTAATTGGCGCCCGGGAACATGCCGACCTGCTGGCTGCCCCAGACCGAGGTGGCGGCCATGTCTTCATTCAGGCCGGGCTGGAAGTGGATATGATTATCCTTGAGGAATTTGCGGGCTTTCCAGAGCTGCTGGTCGAACAGCCCGAGCGGCGAACCGCGATAGCCGGAAATGAA
>DLGP01000007.1:0-731 GCA_002482765.1 Alphaproteobacteria bacterium UBA7691 | reverse complement strand
GGTGTATTTGTCGTCGAGCGTGACATTCGTCAGCATCCCATTTCCTCCTGATACCAGCATTGCTCTTGCCTGGGGTTTGGCAGATAGGTAAGCAATACTGACCTAATTATAAACCAGCTTTGCTATCCGGCGGTAGTATTATTATTGGCCGGGAGGGTTGGTTTGCTCTTGTGTATGATTCTGGTAGATTGCCCGGCATAGTCAACTACGCGCCCCAGTTTTCCGTTTGTCCGATTCTTAGGCGGAAAACCGCGCAGCAAGGATAGATCGATGACCGTTTTGCTTACCGGCGCTGCCGGTTTCATCGGATACCATGTCGCTGAGCTGCTGCTGGGGCGTGGCGAAGAGGTGATCGGTGTTGATAATCTGAACGACTATTACGACCCGTCCTTGAAGCAGGCCCGGCTGGCCCGACTCGAGGGCCGCCAGGGCTTCCGCTTCCTCAAATTGGATATTGCCGACCATGAGGCGATGCAGGCGGCGCTGGCGCATGAGCCGGTGACGCATGTGGTGCATCTCGCCGCCCAGGCCGGGGTGCGCTATTCGCTGATCAACCCCTTCGCCTATATCCGCGCCAACCTGATGGGCCACACCACCATTCTGGAATTATGCCGCAACTGGCCCAAGCTGCGGCATCTGGTCTACGCCTCGTCTTCTTCGGTTTATGGCGGCAACACCAAACTGCCTTTCGCAGTGGAGGATCGCGTCGACCAGCCGGTGTCGCTCTATGC
>DLGP01000063.1 GCA_002482765.1 Alphaproteobacteria bacterium UBA7691 | reverse complement strand
TATATGAGCCTAGTTCGTTAACAAAGGATAGTCGGGCCGCGCTTTACATCACCCTGCCCGGCCCTATAATCCCGCGCTTCCCGCACACGCCAGGAAGGAACAGGCATGGCGAGCCCGCGTACCAGTCGCAAATCCGGCAAGGCCGCCCCAGCCACGGCGCCCGAAAACAAAATGCCGGCGCGTAGAAGCACCCTTGCCACCCGCGCCCCGCTGGTTGGCATCATCATGGGCAGCCAGTCGGACTGGCCCACGATGAAAGAGGCGGCCCGCATTCTCGACGACCTCGGCATCAGCTACGAAGCCCGCATCGTCTCGGCGCATCGCACGCCCGAGCGGCTTTATGCCTATGCCAATTCGGCCGCCGAGCGTGGCATCCAGGTGATTATCGCCGGGGCCGGCGGCGCCGCGCATCTGCCCGGCATGGCGGCGGCGATGACGCATCTGCCGGTGCTGGGTGTGCCGGTGGAAAGTAAGGCGCTCAAGGGCCTGGACAGCCTGCTCTCGATCCAGCAGATGCCGGCCGGTATCCCGGTCGGCTGCCTGGCCATCGGCAAGGCTGGCGCAATCAATGCCGGCCTGATGGCCGCTGCGATTCTTAGCTTGCAGGATGAAGCCCTGGCCACGCGGCTCAAAGCCTGGCGGGCCAAGCAGACCAAGGCGGTGAAATTGCAGCCGCGCGACGAGGCCTGAGGGTGGCCGCGCTTCCCCCCGGCAGCCGCATCGGCATTCTCGGCGGCGGCCAGCTTGGCCGCATGATCGCGATGGCGGCTTCGCGGCTGGGCTATCGCTGCCATATCTATGCGCCGGAAGCCGACCAGCCGGCGGCGCAGGTGGTGGCCGATGTCACCCGCGCCGACTATGCCGATATCCAGGCATTGCAGGATTTTGCCGGCAAAGTTGATGTCGTGACCTACGAATTTGAGAATATCCCGGTGGAACCGGTGGCCGCCCTGGCCGATCTGGTGCCGGTGCGCCCCGGTGTGGCAGCCCTGCGCATCACCCAGGACCGCCTGTTCGAAAAGGATTTCTGCAATCGGCATGCTGCGCCCACTGCGCCCTATCGCGCCGTCAGCAGTGTGAAGGATCTGGAAGCAGCGATTGATGCGCTTGGCCTGCCGCTGATCCTGAAAACCCGCCGCATGGGGTATGACGGCAAGGGCCAGCGCCGCATCGACAGCCGCGAGCAGGCCGCACAGGCCTTCGCCGAGCTGCGTTCAGACCTGCTGATCGCCGAAGGCTTTGTGCCGTTCCAGAAGGAAATCTCGGTGGTGCTGGCGCGCAGCCTGGATGGCGCCCTGCAATCCTTCGGCGCGGTGGAGAATATTCATCGCCATCATATTCTGTGGCGCAGTTTCGCCCCGGCTGGCATCGAAGCAGCCCTGGCCGCCGAGGCCGAGGCGATGGCCCAGCGGCTGGCGGTGGGCCTGGATTATGTCGGCGTGCTGGCGGTGGAGATGTTTGTGGTGGATGGCCGCGTGGTGGTCAACGAAATGGCGCCGCGTGTGCATAATTCGGGCCATTGGACTTTGGATGCGGCGATCACGTCGCAATTCGAACAGCATGTGCGCGCGGTTTGCGGCCTGCCGCTGGGCAGCGCCGAGCGTCTGGCTGATGCGGTGATGGAAAACCTGATCGGCGACGAGATCAATGCTTGGCCCAAGCTGCTGGCCGAACCCGCCAGCAAGCTGCATCTCTATGGCAAGGCCGAGGCGCGNNCCTTTACGGCAAGGCCGAGGCCCGTCCGGGGCGCAAAATGGGCCATGTCACCCGCCTGTTTCCGTTGGGCCAGCGCCCGCCAGCGGAAAGCTGATAGCCGAATCAAGGCGTTAACCATATCTCATGTCGGCTTGGACTCTGGCGTGTCGGCACGCTATAATAATGTCCAGATTTTCCGGGTTGCCGAGAACGGCGACCGGCTTCGCGGTTGGCACAGAATGCTGCCGGCATGTCGAAGTTAGGAACAGAAGTTATGGCAACCATCGACACCTCTACGGGCAGCGCCGCGCAACAGGCCCTGCTGCGCTTGCAGAATCCTTCCGAACAATCCGCCGGCAGCGATAACCGCACGGTAGGCAATCAGCGCAATACTGCGAACCAGGGTCCGGTGAATGCCGCCACGGCAGCGGCACAGCGTCCCAGCATCGCCGATACCGGCAATGCCGCGGCAGAGCGTCCGCGCCCGGCTGAAGCGGCGCGGAACAACAATGCACCGGGCCAGGGTTTTGGCGATGCCACACGGGTGGATATCCGCTCGGCCGGCAATAACCCGGGCCAGCCCCAGGCTGCCAATGGCAACATCCCGGCCGAGCCGCGCAACAACGATCAGCGCAGTGGCGTGCAGATCAATTTCAGCGCCAGCGGTGCGGTCAACACGTCGAGCAATCCGAACCAGGCTGGCCGTAATCTCAGCCTGTCGGTTTGAGGCTTCGGGGTAACGCCCCATAGAAATCGTCATACCCGCGAAAGCGGGTATCTCGTTTTTTATTCAATTTCCGCCAAACTCCAGGGAAACGGGATGTCCGCTTTTGCGGGCATGACGACTTTCCGGGGTGCGCTAACAGCGGCATTGGATTAAACCGGACAGCAGTGGGCTTGACCCAAGGCTGACGGGTTCAGTTTTTGTCGGAGCGTCGAAAGACGCGGCATTGCTGAGGTTTTGGAACTTCGTGCCCTGACCTGACACGAAATCAGCGCGGCTGGAATATCACGGCGCTCAAATCCATCACCCTCTCCATCGTCATGCCCGGGCTTGACCCGGGCAGCCCATTTTACCAGGAATTCAGACATAATTTGGCAAAAACGGGATGCCCGCTTTCGCGGGCATGACGATTATGGGGTCGGTGATGCCGGCGCAAAAAACGCCCTTTGTCTCCCCCGCAATCGAACTCTGCCAAGCCCAGGCATGAAGAAGCTGTGTCTCTACTTCAAGAAATCAGGCGCGGCGAAACAGTCGCAGCGGGTTGGGTAGCCGGCTGCCCAGGCTTTCGAGCTTGCCGCGCGCCTTCTGGATCTGCATCACATTGTCGATGCGGCGCATGAGGAATTCCCGCGTGGCCGTGAAACCTGGCGTCTTGTCATCCAGCCACACCAGCAGCGTGGCGCTATACACCCCGGCCAGCAGCAGGCGCTTGGTGTAGAAATTGAAATCCGTGGCGGTGTCGCCGGCGGCATACCAGATCGCATCCACGGTGCGGTAAAGCTGGCTCAGGAAACGCGGCGCCAGATGTGGTTGCGCCGCCAGGGTCAGCGCCCGGCGCACCGCCTCGCGCTGCGGCGCGGCGATTTCCAGCCGCAGCATGATCGCCAAAGCCACGCGCTCGCGGATTTTCAGCTTTGCGCCATGCTGTGCCTCAAAAGCCGCCACCATGGCCTGATCGGTTTCCCGCACCCAGAAATCCAGCGCCTGCAACGCCCCGCCAGGAAAGGCGCGGCTGACCAGCCCGGCATCCAAACCGGCATCACGCGCCGCTGCGTTCAGTGCCACAGCATTCCAGCCATCAAAGGCAACATGCGGCAGCATGACCGCCAGCAGAGCGCGCTTCTCCTGCAACAGATGCTCGGTCTCGCTCATGTCTCACTCTCCTCGGGCCGTGCCGCCGGGCCTTGGGGCGGCGTTCTGTGGCGCATCTCACTCTCGAAGATCAGATCGCTCAGATTCTGCATGCGCTGCGGATAAAGCATGCCGTCCAGATGATCAAATTCATGCTGCACCACCCGGGCATGCCAGCCGCTCACCTCGCGTTCCAGCCGCTGGCCATCGGGCAGGATGCCGCTGTAGCGGATATGGGTGTAACGCGGCACCAGCCCGCGCAGGCCGGGCACCGACAGGCAGCCTTCCCAGGCCATGTCCTGCGCCTCGCCCAGCTTTTCCCAGGTCGGATTGATCAGGCGCACCAATTCGCGCCGGCCCTCGGTATCCGGCGGCGTGATGAACACTGCCACGCGCAAGCCAACATGCACCTGCGGCGCCGCCAGGCCCTGGCCCGGCGCATCGAACATGGTCTCCACCATGTCGTCCACCAGACGCAGGATTTCCGGCGCTGCCGGATTCGGCACCAGGGCCGCAGGCTGCGCTAGAATCGGATGGCCCATGCGGGCGATTTTCAGGATGGCCATGGCAGGAATCTAGGCCAATCCATGCCGCCGGGCGAGGCCTGGAGCGGTTTGCTGCGGCATTTTGGCGCCATTCAAGCCCGATAAACCGGCAAAAACCCAGCAATCCCGGGAAAAAATCATCACTAAAACCCGCTTCACAAAGGGGGTTGGGCATGTTACAAGCCCAACCTCGCCGGGTTGCCTCGGGCCTCGGCCACGGAATTTGACGGCCAAAACACCTAATTCGACGCCCGGCTCTAAAGACCAGGACGCCGGAAGCGACTGAAAGGAATGACCAGACGTGCAAGTGCTCGTTCGTGATAACAATGTCGACCAGGCTCTCAAGGCGCTGAAGAAGAAGATGCAGCGTGAAGGCATTTTCCGCGAGATGAAGCTGCGCGGCCATTATGAGAAGCCCTCGGAGCGCCGCGCGCGCGAGAAGGCCGAGGCGATCCGCCGCGCCCGCAAGCTGGCCCGCAAGCGCGCCCAGCGCGAAGGCACCGCCGCCTGATACCTGCCGGGAGCCATCGGCTCCCGCGCCATAGCGTCATTCAGACGCAGGCAAAGCCGCCCTCCCAGGAGTGACTCTCCCGGGGCGGCTTTTTGTTTTAGTATCAGCCGATGGTCACCGCCCTCTCCCTGTTGCTCGGCTGCCAGCTTGTTGGCGAATTGCTCGCCCGCGCGCTTGGCCTGCCGCTGCCCGGCCCGGTGCTGGGCATGGTGCTGCTCTTTGCCGTGCTTTTGCTGCGTGGCGCGGCCTGGCAAACCACCGCCTTGGCCCAGGCGCTGAACCAATCGGCGGATTTCCTGCTCAAACATCTGTCACTGCTTTTTGTGCCGGCCGGTGTTGGCGTGGTGCAGCATTGGGCTTTGCTGGAAGCGCATCTGCTGCCGCTGCTGCTTACCCTGGTGCTTTCCACCCTGCTGGCGCTGCTGGCCGGCGCCGGCGCCTTCATGCTGGTGCGGCGCTGGCGCGGCGGGGATGACACGTATGCGGCAAAGCCATGACTGCGGTCAGTGATATCTGGGTCTATCTGGCGGCCTCGCCGCTGCTCTGGCTCACCCTGACCCTGGCGGCCTATGCCGTAGCAAGCTGGTTTGCCGCACGCATGCACCATGCGGCCTGGGCCAACCCGGTGGCGCTCAGCATCTGCCTGCTGATCCCGGTTCTGCTGCTTACCGGCACGCCTTATCCCAAGTATTTCGAGGGCGCGCAGTTTGTGCATTTCCTGCTCGGCCCCACCACGGTGGCCCTGGCCGTGCCGCTTTACCGCCACCGCGCCGTGGTGCGCCGTGCCGCCGCGCCGATGGCCGCGGCCTTGATCACTGGCGCCGTGGTTGCTGCCGGCTCGGCCCTGCTGCTGGGGCGCGCCTTTGGCCTGGATAACGCTCTGCTGGCGGCACTGGCACCCAAATCCGCCACCGCCCCGATTGCCATGGCCATCACCGAACGCCTGGGCGGCCTGCCTTCACTGACCGCCGCCATGGTGGTGCTGACCGGGCTGGCCGGCGTGCTGCTGGGTTTGCCGCTGCTGAACCGGCTGACCCGGGGCAGCGATGCCGCCTATGGCCTGGCGCTGGGCCTCAGCGCCCATAGCATCGGCACCGCACGCGCCTTTCAGCGCAGTGAACTGGCCGGCACCTTTGCCGGTATCGCGCTGGGCCTGACCGGGCTGATCACCGCTCTGCTGGTGCCGCCGCTGTGGCAGCTACTGGCGCCATGAGCCAGCCTGGCATAGACTCGGTGCAAAGTCGTCTCGGGAGGGTGACAGTGGGGCAAGCCGACCTGCTGCTTCAGGGTCTGGAATATATTGATCAGGGGATCAGCGTTTTTGATCGCGACCTTGTGCTGGTGGCCTGCAACCAGCATTACGCCGCGCTTTATGGCTTCCCGCCCGAATTGTGCCGCCCCGGCACCAGCGTGGAAGCAATCTACCGCTACAATGCCGAGCGCGGCGAATATGGCCCCGGCGATGTGGAAACCCTGGTGCGGGACCGGCTGGAACTGGCGCGCCGCTTCCTGCCGCATCGGCTGGAACGTACGCGGCCGAATGGCGTGGTGCTGGATATTCGCGGCACGCCGCTGCCCGGTGGCGGCTGGATCACCACCTATACCGATGTGACCGAACGACGCCGGGCAGAAGATGCGCTGCGGCAGGCACGCGACGACCTGGAAGAGATGGTCCGGCGCCGCACGGCTGACCTGGCACAGCGCGAAAGCGAATTGCTGCGGCAGAACCGCATGCTGGATGTCATCGTTAACAATGTGAGCCATGGCATTTCGCTGTTTGACCAGAATCTTGATCTGGTGCTGTGCAATCGGCGCATGCTGGAAATTCTCGACCTGCCAGATGAATTCGCCATCCCCGGCACACCGATTGCGGCGCAATTCCGCTATAATGCCGAACGCGGCGAATATGGCCCTGGCGATATCGGCGAATTGGTCAGCCAGCGCGTGAAGCTGGCCTTGCGCTTCGAGCCGCATCGGCTGCAACGGATGCGGCCGGATGGGCGGGTGATCGAAGTGATCGGCAACCCGGTGCCGGGCATCGGCTTTGTCACCACCTATTCCGACATTACCGAATTGCGCCGCGCCCAGGACCAATTGCGTGATGTGGCTGAAAGCCTGGAACGCCGCGTGGCCGAGCGCACCGAGGCGCTAACCCGCGAGGTGGAGGAACGCCGCCGCGCCGAGCGCGAGTTGCGCCGCGCCAAGGAAATGGCCGAAGTGGCAAGTCGCGCCAAGAGCAGCTTCCTGGCCAATATGAGCCATGAATTCCGCACGCCGCTGAATGCCATCATCGGCTTCTCGGAAATGCTTTCGGCGCGTTATTTCGGCGAATTGAACGGGAAACAGCAATCCTATGTGGAGGATATCCACAAATCCGGCCGCCATCTGCTGCAACTGATCAATGATGTGCTTGATCTGGCCAAGATCGAGGCCGGCAAGATGGAGCCGCATCCGGCGCCGCTGGAACTGGATCACAGCCTGGCCGATTGCCTGGATCTGATCCGGCCGGAAGCCGACAAGGCCCAGGTGCTGATCAGCGCCGAATTGCCGCAGGATTTGCCGCTGCTGATGGCCGATGAGCGCATGCTGCGCCAGATGCTGCTCAACCTGCTCAGCAATGCGGTGAAATTCACCCCGCCCGGTGGCCGCATCCATGTTGCCGCCAGCGCTGCGCCCGGACTGCTGCGTGTCAGCGTGGCTGATAGCGGCATCGGTATGGCACCGCATGAGATCAAGGTGGCGCTGGAACCTTTTGGCCAGATCAATGAAGGCGCCCGCAACAGCCTGCTCAGTCGCGGCCAAACCGGCACCGGCCTGGGCCTGCCGCTGGTGAAATCCCTGGTCGAACTGCATGGTGGACGACTTGAGATTGAAAGCCGCAAGGGCGAAGGTACCACCGCCATCCTGGTTTTTCCTGTTCAACCCGTGCGCTGACCTCCCCCCATGTTCAATTATCTTGTTGCCACGCTGCGGCGCTGCCGCCGGCTGTTCCTTGATCTGGTGAAAATCATGCTGCCGGTGATGCTGGCAGTGAAGCTGGCCGAGGAAGCCGGCTTGATCACACAGGCGGCGCGTGGCCTTGATCCAGTAACACAACTGATCGGGCTGCCGCTGGAAGCCGGCATTATCTGGGTCACCACCGCCCTGGTGGGCATCTATGGCGGCGTGGCGGCCCTGATCGGCCTGGCCGGGCAGATGCAGTTGACCGAGGCACAGCTTTCCGCGCTGTGCGCCATGATGCTGTTTGCCCATTCGCTGCCGGTGGAGCAGGCCATTGTGCGCCGCGCCGGGGCCAGCTTCTGGCTCACCACTTTACTGCGCGCCGGCACCGGGCTGGGCTATGGCGCCGCCATCGTTGCCGTTTCGCGCCTCACCGGCTGGCTGGATCAGCCGGCCAATCTGCATCATCTGGCGGCACCGGCCAGCCAGGATGCCGGCTGGATTGACTGGGCCATCGGTGTGGCCCAGAGCTTTGCCATGATCTTCGCCATCATCCTGCTGCTGCTGATTTTGCTGGATGTGCTGGAGCGCAGCGGCATCACCGCCCGCATCACCCGCGCGCTGGAGCCGTTGCTGCGGCTTTCCGGCCTGGATGCCCAGGTGGCGCCGGTCACCACTGTGGGTGTGCTGCTGGGCCTGACCTATGGCGGCGGACTGATCATCGAACAGGCACGCGAGCAGAATATTCCGCCCCGGCCGCGTTTCCTGGCGCTGGCCTGGCTGTCGCTGAGCCATGGCCTGATTGAGGATACGCTGCTGATGCTGGCGATGGGCGGCAATCTGTGGATTATCCTGGTAGGCCGCGTGCTGCTCACGCTGCTGATCGTGGCGTTGCTGGCAAAGCTGCTGCAAGCCCTGTCGGATGATCAGGTGCGGCGCTGGTTTGCGCCAGCCTGAATGCCGCACTGAACACCGCGCCGATGCCAAGCAGCACCGGCCCCTCGGCATCGGAGAGGGCCGGGCCGGCGAGTAGCACGCCCAGGCTGCCATGCCAGAGCTGGCGCCCCGGTCGCGACACCGAAGCCAGCGCCACCACCGGCATGTCAGGCGATAAGCCCTCGGCAATCAGCCGCCGTGCAATCTCCGGCGCGGTGCGGCCGCCCATGTAAAACATCAGCGTGGTTTCCGGATCGGCCAGGCCGCGCCAGTCAATATCCGCCGGCAATGCGCCCTGGCGCGAATGGCCGGTGACAAAACGCACCGAATGCGCCGCCTGACGATGCGTCAGCGACACACCAAGCTCGGCAGCGGCAGCCAAAGCAGCGGTGACACCCGGCACCACACGCACCGGAATGCCGGCGGCGCGCAACGCCTCGATCTCCTCGCCGGCACGGCCAAAGATCATCGGGTCGCCGGATTTCAGCCGCACCACATTTTTGCCCTGGCGCGCCAGCTTGATCATCAGCGCGTTGATATCATCCTGCTTGCACGAGGCGCGGCGGCCACGCTTGCCCACCAGCAAACGCTTGGCCTCGCGCCGCGCCAGTTCCAGCACATCGTCGGAAACCAGATCGTCGAACAGGATCACATCGGCGGCCTGCAAGGCGCGCATTGCTTTCAGGGTGAGCAATTCGGCATCGCCCGGGCCGGCGCCCACCAGCGTCACCTCGCCGGCTGTTGTCTCGGCCGGTTCGGCCAAGGCCAGGATCTCGGCTGCATCCGGCAATGGCCGGGTGAAGGCCTGCTCGGCAAAACGCCCCCAGAAACTGCGCCGCGCCGCCTTGTCCGGCAGCAAAGCAGCGATGCGGCCGCGCAGGGCTTTGGCTGCTGCTGCCCAGGCGCCAAGCGCCAGCGGCAGGGCGGTTTCGATACGGCGGCGCACCGCCTGGGCCAGCACCGGCGCGGCACCGGCCGTGGAAATACCGATCACCACCGGCGAGCGATTGACGATGGCGCCAAACTGCACATCGCAGAAGGCCGGCTTGTCGATGATGCAACACAGCGCCCGCGCCGCATGGCAGGCGGCCTGCAAGGCAGCGCATTCATCCAGGCCATCGATATCCGCCACCACCAAAACAGCGCCGGCCAGGTCGCCGGCCTGCCAGTTTTGCAATTGCAGCAGATCAGCACCGGCGGCGGCCAGTAACTCGGCTTTCCATGCCGCCGCTTCGCTATTGCCAATCACCACCGCGCGGCGGTTTTGCAGATTGAGAAACAGCGGCAGCACGGCCAGCGGCGCAATCCGCGCCGGGCTGGCTTCAACCGGCTTTCTGCTGGATTCTATCGGCATCGATCAGCCTCCGGATTTCGCTGCGGCAGGAGCCGCAATTGGTGCCGGCGCGCAGAGCCGCGCCAACCGCTTCCACATCCACGCAGCCGGCATTGATACTGGCCACGATCTGATTGACGCCGATTTCAAAACAGGCGCAGACAATGGCGCCACGATCCGGCTGTTCGGCACCGGCGCGCCCGGCCAGCAGGCGCAGCCGCGCCGCCGGATCGAGTTCAGTTGCTTCCAATTGTTCAGCAGCCCAGGCGCGCGACACCGCCACCGGCTCGGGCGCCACAAAAAACGCTCCCAGCAGGCGGCCATCGCGGAAGGGGGCAAAACGATGCCGCGCGCCCGCCGCATCGTGATAAGCCAGCATTTCCAGATCACCGGCGCCGAACAGCGCCCGGGCATAGGCATCCCAATCATCCGGCAAAGCAGTATCGGCCAGTTCCACCCGCCAGCCGGCCTTGGCCGGCGCCAGGGCCCAATAGCCAGCATCCAACTGCACCGGCTTTTCCGCCAGCACGGCAAAGCCATACCAGGCGGCGCGATAGGGCAATGCCTGCACCGGGGTGAATTTCAATTCCGGCTGACCTGACAACGCATCGCGGTGCGGCGCGATCAGCGCATCAATGCGCCCTTGTGCGCTATATTGCCCGGTCCAGTGCAGCGGCACAAATACCGAGCCTGGGCGTTGGTCTGGCGATAGCAGCGCGCGCGCCACCACATGACCCAGCGGGCTTTGCACCTTCACCAGGCTGGCCGGCAGGATGCCAAGCGCTGCGGCATCAGCAGGATGCAGTTCCACAAAGGGTTCAGCGATATGGCTCATCAGCCGCGCCGTCTTGGCGGTGCGGGTCATGGTATGCCACTGGTCGCGCACCCGGCCGGTATTCAACACCAGCGGATAATCCGCGTCCACTGCCGCGCCCGGCGCCGCCTGGCGCACCGGCACCAGCCGCGCCTTGCCATCCGGCGTATAGAAACGCCCATCGGCAAAAAAGCGTTCACCGCCCCATTGGAACGGCGCCAGCGCATCATAGTCAGCCGAACTGAGTCTGCTCAATTGCGCAATGTCAAAATCCCGGCTGCCGGCATTTTCTGCGGCCGAAAGCGCGGCATGCTCGGCGAAGATCGTGGCGACGTTTTCATAGGCGAAAGCTTCGCTCCAGCCCATGCGCCGTGCCACCTCGGCAAAAATCCACCAATCCGGTTTCGCTTCGCCCGGCAGCGGCAGAAAAGCGCGCTGGCGCGAAATGCGGCGTTCGGAATTGGTCACCGTACCATCTTTCTCGCCCCAGGCAGCAGCTGGCAGCAACAGATGCGCCAGCGCTGTTGTATCCGTGTGGCGCACCACATCGGAAACCACCACAAAGGGGCAAGCCCGCAAGGCATCGCGCACCGCATCGGCATCCGGCATCGAATCAACCGGATTGGTGCCGGCGATCCACACCGCCTTGATCTTGCCGGCCAGCACAGCCTGGAACAGATCAACCGCTTTCAGGCCCTGGCGCGCGGCGATAGCCGGCGAAGCCCAGAAATCCTGCACAATGCGACGATGCGCCGGATTGTCGATCTCCATATGCGCGGCCAACTGGTTGGCCAGCCCACCCACTTCGCGCCCGCCCATGGCATTGGGCTGGCCGGTGATCGAGAATGGCCCCTGCCCCGGCCGGCCGATACGGCCGGTGAAAAGATGGCAATTCAGGATCGCATTCACCTTGTCAACGCCATGGCTTGACTGGTTGACGCCCTGGCTGAAGCCGGTAACCACCCGTTCGCTGCGGGCGAACAGGGCGTAGAATTGCTGAAGCTGTGTTGCGCTGAGCCCGGTGGCGCGCGCAGCTTCCGCCAAACCATCCTGGCGTGCTGCCGCCAGGGCTGCCTCGGCCCCCGTGGCATGGTGGGCCAAGAAGTCTGCATCCATGCGGCCATCGGCCGCCAGATGACAGAGCAGGCCGTTAAACAGCGCCACATCCGAGCCGGGCGCAATCGCCAGATGCAGATCGGCGAATTGCGCCGTCATGGTGCGGCGCGGATCAACCACCACCACCCGCATCTCGGGCCGCGCCTGCCGGGCCGCTGCCAGGCGCTGAAACAGCACCGGATGGCACCAGGCCAGGTTGGAACCAACCAGCACCACAAGATCGGCCAGTTCCAGATCGGCATAATTCACCGGCACGGTATCGGCACCAAAGGCGCGTTTATGGCCCACCACCGCCGAGGCCATGCAGAGCCTGGAATTGGTGTCGATATTGGCCGCACCAACATAGCCCTTCATCAGCTTGTTGGCGACGTAGTAATCCTCGGTGAGAATCTGGCCTGAAACATAGAAGGCCACCGCTTCCGGCCCGTGTTCTTCAATCACCTGGCGGAAGCGCGCGGCGGCGGTATCCAGGGCCATATCCCAGGATACACGTTCGCCATGCAGCAAAGGATGCAGCAGGCGATCATCCAGGCTCAGGGTTTCGAGCAATGCCGAACCCTTGGAGCAGAGCCGGCCAAAATTCGCCGGGTGATCCGGATCACCCCGCAGGCCAAGCGCGCCATCCTGTTGGCGCGTTACAATCACGCCGCAGCCAACACCGCAATAGGGGCAGGTGGTGCGGGTTTCCGTTGTCATGCGGCGCGGGCCAGCAAGGCCGCCAGCCCCAGCAGGATGCGGCTGCCTTGCAGCTTCACCGGGACGGTTTTTGTGCAGCCCTGATCAGCACCCTGGGCCGCACCGGTTTCCAGGCTGATCAGCCAGTTATGCAGCGGGCAATTCACCGCATGGCCCTGCACAATGCCCTGGCTCAGCGGGCCGCCCTTATGCGGGCAACGATCTTCCAGCGCAAAGACGGCATCATCCTGGGTGCGAAACACGGCGATATCGCCAGCCGGCGATTTCACCACCCGGGCACCCCGGCGCGGAATATCATCCAGCTGGCCGATATCAAGCCATTCATCCTGCATCATGGTCATTGCACCACCTCACGCACCGAAAGATCGGCCATCGGCTTGAATTCATGCGCATAAGCGCCGGCCACGCGCTCGGCCCAGGGATCGATCTGGGCAAAGGTTTGCGAGAACACGAAACGCGCATTCAATTCACGGCGGCGCGGCAAATCCTGCACCACCTGGGCCTTGATACTGTCAAGACCAACGCGGGCAGCCCATTTGTGGATGCGGTCGAGATAATGTGCCTGTTCGCGATAAAGCTGCATCAGCGCACCGACGATCTCGATCACCTCGCCTTCGCTCTCGGCCTTGCAGAACAAGACCGTGGCCTTCACTTCCAGGCCGGCAGCACCGGCGACATGCAGCTCATAGCCGGAATCGACGCAGATCACGCCGATATCCTTCACCGTCGCCTCGGCGCAATTACGCGGACAGCCGGAAACCCCCATCTTCACCTTGTGCGGTGTCCAGCTGCCCCAGGTATATTGTTCCAGCTTGACGCCGAGGCCGGTGGAATCCTGGGTGCCGAAGCGGCACCATTCGGTGCCGACACAGGTTTTCACCGTGCGCAGACCCTTGGCATAGGCATGGCCGGAAACCATGCCGGCGGCATTGAGATCGGCCCAGACAGCGGGCAAATCCTGCTTCTTCACCCCGAGCAGATCGATGCGCTGGCCACCAGTGACCTTCACCGTGGGAATGGCGAACTTGTCCACCACATCGGCGATGGCACGCAATTCCTTGGCCGAAGTGACGCCACCCCACATGCGCGGCACCACCGAATAGGTGCCGTCCTTCTGAATATTGGCATGAGCACGTTCATTGATGAAACGCGACTGGTAGTCGTCGGTATATTCACCCGGCCATGTGGCGAGCAGATAAAAATTCAGCGCCGGGCGGCATTTTGAACAGCCGCAGGAGGTTTTCCATTCCAGTTCCTGCATCACTGCGGGCATGGTCTTGAGCTGCTTGGCGATGATCAGGCGGCGCACATCGTCATGCCCCAGATCGGTGCAGCCGCACATCGCCTTCACCGCTGCCGGCTGGTAGCTATCGCCCAGCGTGACGGCGAGCAACTGCTCCACCAGCCCGGTGCAGGAACCGCAGGAAGCGGAAGCCTTGGTATGCGCCCGCACCGCATCGAGCGTCGCGTGGCCGCCCTCCCGGATCGCCGAAACGATCTTGCCCTTGCATACGCCGTTGCAGCCGCAGATTTCCGCATCATCCGGCAAGGCTGCAACGGCCGCCATAGGGTCCAGCGGGGCACCTCCCGCAAAGCCCTGGCCGAAAATCAGCGTTTCGCGCAAGTCGGCAATATCGCGCCCTTCGCGCAGCAACTGGAAGAACCATGCGCCGTCGCCGGTTTCGCCATACAGCACGGCGCCGATGATGCGGTTATCCTTCAGCACCAGCCGCTTGTAGATGCCGCGTGCGGCATCGCGCAGCACAATCTCCTCACGATCCTTGGCCTCGGCGAAATCACCGGCCGAGAACAGATCAATGCCGGTCACCTTCAGCTTGGTTGCCGTGACCGAACCGGCATAGGCCGCCGCCGCGTCGCCGGCCAGTTGCGCCGCCGCCACCTTGGCCATTTCATAAAGCGGCGCCACCAGGCCATAGCAGATGCCGCGATGTTCAACACATTCGCCGACGGCAAGAATATCCGGGTCATCCGTCACCATGTGGTCGTTGACCACCAGGCCACGCCCGACATTCAGCCCGGCCTGCTTGGCCAGCATGGCATTGGGGCGAATGCCTACTGCCATCACCACGATATCGGCCGGCAATTCGCGGCCATCATCCAGGCGCACGGCTTCAACACGATTTTCGCCGAGAATGGCATGGGTGTTGGCCCGCGTGATCACCTCGATGCCGCGCGCTTCGATGGCGCGCTGCAACAGATAGCCGGCCGCCGGATCAAGTTGGCGCTCCATCAGCGTTGGCATTAGATGCAGCACGGTCACTGCCATGCCGCGTTCAGCCAGGCCTGCCGCCGCTTCCAGCCCGAGCAGGCCGCCGCCAATCACCACGGCACGGCTGCCCGGCCGAGCCGCCGCCGCCAGCATCTTGTTCACATCATCCAGGTCACGATAGGCCAGCACGCCGGGCAGATCGCTGCCCGGCAGCGGAATGATGATCGGCAGCGACCCCGTGGCCACCAGCAATTTGTCGTAGCCCAGCACCGTGCCGTCATGGGCATGAACCTGCCTGGCGGCACGGTCGATATTCACCGCCTTGCGGCCCTTGAGCAGAGTGATGCCGTGGCTGGCATACCAGGCATCATCGTGAATCAGAATATCCTCGTAGCCTTTTTCACCCGACAAAACCGGCGACAGCATGATGCGGTTATAATTGACCCGCGGCTCCTCGCCCAGAATGGTGATTTCGTAGCGGCCCGGATCGCGTTCGAGCAATTCTTCCAGCACGCGCCCGGCCGCCATGCCGTTGCCAATGACCAGCAGCTTCTGTTTCATGGCGCTTTTCCTCAGGCTGCCTGCACAGCCGGCGCACGATGGCGGGCATAAAGGAATTCCAGAATCTGCTGGCGGTACTGGTTGTAATCAGGATTGGCCGCCAGGGCGAGGCGATTGCGCGGGCGCGGCAGATTCACGTCCAGCACTTCGCCGATCGTAGCCGCCGGCCCGTTGGTCATCATCACCACACGATCGGAAAGCAGCACGGCCTCGTCCACATCATGGGTGATCATGATCACGGTATTATTCAGCTTGGCCTGCAATTCCATCACGGTATCTTGCAGGGTGGCACGGGTCAGGGCATCCAGCGCGCCAAATGGCTCGTCGAGCAGCAGCACCTTGGGTTCCATCGCCAGCGCACGGGCAATGCCGACGCGCTGCTTCATGCCGCCGGAAATTTCCTGCGGCCGCTTGTCAAGCGCATGATCCATGCCAACCAGGGCCAGGTTATGCCGGGTCCAGGCATCGCGCTCGGCGGCGCTTTTGCTCCTGCCATGCACCTTGTCCACTGCCAGCCGCACATTGCCGTAAACGGTGAGCCAGGGCAGCAGCGAATGGTTCTGAAACACCACGGCACGATCCGGGCCGGGATCGTTCACTTCCTTGCCTTGCAGCAGCACGCCGCCGCGCGTGGCCCGCAGCAGGCCGGCCACGATATTCAGCAGCGTCGACTTGCCGCAGCCGGAATGGCCGATCAGGGCAACAAATTCACCCTGCCTGATTTGCAGGTTGATCTCGCGCAGAGCCACGAATGTGCCGTTGGCGCCGTTGAAGCTCATGCCAACATCATCGATGGAGAGATAGGCAGTCATGGGGCGAACTCCTATAAACAGTTGGTCAACGATTAGCCGGCAGCCGGCTTGGCGTGGTGGATGTGGCTTCGGCAGCCTGGCGCTGCGCGCCGGGCACTTGCGGCCGGGCGGAAGAGACATAGCTGCCGTCAAAGAACAGGTCCGGCCCCATCGGGATCGGCGCGCTGGCCTGCGCCAGCAGCCAGGGGCCGGCATGCAGGCCCTCGGGCTTGCGATCAATCAGCGGGAAGGGTTTGTCGAGCGCGGCGGCGGCTTCGCGATACAAATCTGTGCGATAAACCTGATCGGCCAGAGCGGCAATATCGGTGGCCGGATCGATCAGTTTCCAGCGCCGCATTTCGCTGAGATACCATTCTGCCTGGCTGCGCCACGGGAAATTCGCGGTGTAGCGGCTGAAGACATGGAAATCCGGCATATGCTCCGGATTGGTATCCAGGCCGTAGCGCACAATGCCAAGCATGCCGAGCCTGATTGCTTCGGCGGCATGGCTGCCGACGTATTCCGGCCGCGCCATGATCTCAACGCCTTCCAGGCGATTCTCCGGCTTGTCGAGCCATTCGCCGGCCTCGATCAGCGCCATCAGCATGGCCTTGTGCACCACCGGATTGCGCTCGACCCAATCGCGGTTGGCGCCGACCACCTTCTCCATGCGGTTATTCCAGATTTCGTAACCCGAAATCAGGATGCGGCCAACGCCGCGCAACACGGCGAGTGAATTCCATGGATCGCCAACGCAGAAGCCGTCAATCTCGCCGGCAGCCAGACGATCCGTCATCTGCGGCGGCGGCACCACCACCAGATTGACATCACGATCCGGATCAATGCCGGCCGCCGCAAGCCAGTAGCGCAACTGAATCTGGTGTGACGAATAGGGCCACACAGTGGCGAAAGTGAGCGGCGGCTTGCCGGCCTTGCGATCCTGGTTGATCAGGCGGCGCAGCACATTGGCGCTTTCAGTGCGCGAATGCTGCAAGCCAGGCTCGGCGCTGACCAGGCGATCCCACAAGGCCGACGAAATGGTGACGGCATTGCCGTTCAACGCCAGCACAAAACTGGTGACTTGGGGTTTTTTCCAGCCACCGGCGCCAAGCGTGGCGGCCAGCGGCATCGGCGCCAGCATATGCGCCGCATCCAGGGCGCCCAAAGCCACCTTGTCGCGGATATTGGCCCAGGAGGGTTCCCGTTGCAGGTCAACCTTCAGACCATGCTGGGCAAAGAAGCCTTTTTCCTGGGCAACAAACAGCGCCGCGCTATCAGACAACGCAATGAAACCGATCCGCAGCGGCATGGGAGCCGCCGCATTGGCGGCCCCCACTCGCTTTGCCTTTTTCTGACGCGGCGCCATCTGCAAGCCCTTACTGCTGGGCGTAGCCGCCAACGCGGCTGCCGATATAACCGATCATACGATCCAGCATGAAGCCGACCAGGCCGACATAGATCAGCGCCAGGATGATCTCGCTGATCAACGACGAGTTCCACGCATCCCAGATGAAGAAGCCGATGCCAACGCCGCCGATCAGCATTTCGGCTGCCACAATGGCGAGCCAAGACAGGCCGATGCCGATCTTGAGGCCGGTGAACATGAACGGCACCGTGGCCGGCAGCATCACCTTGAAGAAGAACTCAAAGCCATTGAGCCGCAGCACACGCGCCACATTGCGGTAATCTTCCGGGATATTGCGAATGCCCACCGCCGTGTTGAGGATGATCGGCCAGATCGCGGTGATGGTGATGACAAAAATCGCCGAAGGATCAGCATTGCGGAATGCCGCCAGCGACAGCGGCAGCCAGGCCAGCGGCGGCACTGTGCGCAACACCTGGAAAATCGGATCAAGGCCACGGAAAGCCAGCGTTGATTGCCCGATCAGCACACCAAGGCCGATGCCGATGATGGCAGCCAGCGTGAAGCCAATGGCAACACGCTTGAGGCTGGAGGCAAGATGCCAGAACAGGCCCTTGTCGAGATTGCCCTTGTCGAAGAACGGATCGCTGATCAGCATCCAGGTTTCCTCGACCACACGGCTTGGCGGCGGCAAGGTGGCATCCGGCGCCATGCAGGCGATTTCCCAGATGCCAAGCAGCAAGGCCAGGAACAAAAGCGGCGGCAGCACACGTTCCGCCACATGTTTGGCACCGGCTGCTATTTTCGGCAGCAGTGTGACGCGCCAGTCGCGGCTCTCACGCATGAGAACCGCCTTGTCGATTGCTTCCATTTTCATGCTCATGCCCTTTCTGGCTCAAGCGACACGGCTGATGGAAAGGCTCTTGAGATAGGCCATCGGATCGGCCGGATCGAACACCTTGCCGTCGAAGAAGGTTTCCTTGCCGCGCGAGGTTGATTTCGGCATGTCGGCATCAGAGACGCCGATGCTCTTGGCCGCTTCGCGCCACAAATCCTCGCGGTTCACTGCCTTGATCAGCGCCTTGGTGTCGAGATCGGTGGGCAGATAACCCCAGCGCATGTCTTCGGTGAGGAACCACAATTCGTGGCTCTGGAACGGATAGGAAGCATGGTCGCGCCAGAATTTCATCATCAGCGGGCTTTCGGTGCCCACCGTGGCCTTGCGGCCGCCATCGCCATAATCAATCACGCCCTTGGCACGATCCAGGATGTCTGGCACCGGCACCTTGAACCAGTCGCGGCCGCCGACGATCTTGCACATCTCATCCTTGTTCTCCATCTTGTCGCACCACATCTGGGCTTCCTGCGTTGCCATCAGAATGGCCTTGGCAGCCTTCGGATTGGCATCCACCCAATCGGCACGCAGGCCGAGCGACTTTTCAGGATGGTCATTCCACAATTCGCCGGTCATCAACGCAGTGAAGCCGATTTTCTGGTGGATGAGTTGCAGGTTCCACGGCTCGCAGACACAGAAGGCTTCCATCGCATTCACCTTCATGTTGGCCACCATCTGCGGCGGCGGCACAACAATGGTGGCGATATCCTTGTCGGGATCGATACCGGAGGCGGAGAGCCAGTAGCGAATCCAGAGATCATGCGTGCCGCCCGGGAAGGTCATGGCAGCCTTGAGTTCCTTGCCTTCGGCCTTGCCCTTCTTGAAGGCGGCGGCCAGCGACTTGGCATCGGTGGTCACGCCCATGCCGGCATAGGTTTTGGAAACCGAGATGGCCTGGCCGTTGGTGTTGAGGCGCGCCAGGATATACATCGGCACCTTGACGTTATTCTTCGTCACCTTGCCGGTGGAAATCAGGTAGGGCATCGGGGTGAGAATATGCGCGCCGGTGATGCCGCCGCCGGCTTCGCCGAGTTCCAGATTGTCGCGTGTGGCGCCCCAGGAAGCCTGCTTTTCGATGCTCATATCGGGCAGGCCATATTTGGCGAACAGGCCCTTTTCCTTGGCGATGATCAGCGCCGAAGCATCGGTGAGGGCAATATAGCCCAGCTTGGCGCCCTTCACTTCCGGGCCTGTCCCTTGCGCAAAGGCACCGGCCGGCAGCGCCAGCTTGGCGGAAGCGAGCAAAGCGGCAACGCCTGCGCTGCCCTTGATCACCTGACGCCGATTCAAGCCCTTGCTTACCAGACCCTTCTTGCTGCTGATCTCACGCATATGCTTCACGCCTCCTGCTGGTTGTCGGATACCGCCGGTCCCCCTGCGGCAACAAAAAAAAGGCGCCCTCCGATGCCGCATCGAACCCCAAAAGGGGCCGAGCCACATCGCAGGACGCCATTGTCCGTATCTATGCCCACTGCGCCGTTGCAGCAGGCGGTCGCAGACTACTAAGCAGAAAGCATGCCAAAAGTCGGATTTATGATTTTTGCCGGTTTATCAAGGAAAGATTGCGGAGTCTTCGGCCAGGGACTTTCTGCTGCACTGCACACAAAACAGGCGCCGACTGCCCGCACGCTGAGCAAAGCGGCAATTCACTTCTTTAGCAGGTCGGCAAAGGCCAGCAGGGTTTCGGCCACATCAACCAGCTTCTGCTGCCGGTCCATGGCCAGCTTGCGCAAGGCGGCATAAGCCTCGTCTTCGCTCAGTTTCTTCTCGCGCATCAGCATGCCTTTGGCGCGCTCGATCAGCTTGCGCTCATTCAGCGTTGCCTTGGTTTTTTTCAGCTCGTCGCGCAGGGCCTGGAATTCGCGGAAGCGGGCAATCGCCACATCCAGGATCGGCTTCACCCGCTTCACATTCAGGCCATCGATGATATAGGCCGAAACCCCGGCCTGCATGGCCTGCTCGATCATGCCGACATCGGATTGATCGACAAACATCACAATCGGGCGCGGCTGGTCGTCGTTGATCTGCCGCATGCTTTCGATCGTGTCGCGGCTGGGTGAATCCATGTCGACGATAACAATATCCGGGCCGATCTCGGCCACCCGGCGGGCACTCAATTCGCGCGGCGCCAGGCGCGCCACCAGTTCATAACCCTGCGCCCGCAACGCCTCGTTCAACACGGCGGCGCGTTCAGGATTCTCGTCGATCAACAGGATACGCAAGCCACTCACAATGCTTCACCCAGGCCTCAATTGCATGCCAGTACTAGCAATTCGCATACCAAAGCGGCAAAGTTGCCCGCAGATGCCATTAATTTGCGCTAACGGCTTGAATACCTTGAGAGGGGATATTGTGGCACTGGGCCTGATCTATGTGGATGCCGATGCCTGCCCGGTGAAGGCGGAAATCTACAAGGTGGCGGAACGCCATGCCATGCGGGTGCAGGTGGTGGCCAACAGCTTCATCCAGACGCCGCGGGCGGACTGGATCGCCCTAACCCAGGTGGGCGATGCGCTGGATGCCGCCGATGACTGGATCGCCGAACGCGCCGGCCCGGCCGATATTGTGATCACCGCCGATATCCCGCTGGCCGGCCGCTGCGTCAAGACCGGTGCCATTGTGCTGGCGCCAAACGGCCGGCTGTTTGATGAAAACAGCATCGGCCTGGCCCTGGCAACCCGCAACCTGATGACCGACCTGCGCGCGGCCGGCGAACAGACACGCGGCCCCAAACCCTTCACGCCGCGTGACCGCTCGACCTTTCTGTCGGCGCTGCACGAGGCTATCCTGCGCCTGAAACGGAGAGTATCGCCATGATGAAAGCTGTTCCGGTGCCGCTGGCGAAAATCTATGTGCCGGCCAAATTCAAAGGCACGCTTGACCAGGCGAAGGTGGAAGCCCTGGCGGATGATATCGTCGAGAAGGGTTTGCAGATGCCGATCCAGGTGCGCGCCGACAAGGAGCGTTATGTGCTGGTGGCCGGGCTGCACCGGCTGGAAGCCTTCCGCTATCTCGGCGAGGCCAATATCCCGGCGCTGCTCGTGGCGGCGCGCAAGTTCTAATTCAGTGGCGTCAGCAGCAGCACAACGCCGGTGGTTTTCACTGCCTTGGCCGCCGCCTTCACCAGTTGCCCCATATCAGGCCATCCGGCGCCATGACAGCGATGCGGCCCGCTCGGCGATGCGGCTGCATCTCAGCAACAGCCGCGAGCGTGTGCGCCGCGCGATGGAAACTTGAAGCCGGCCGCAGAAAAAGCGCATGCTGCGGCAGAAAAGCAGATCAATGTCAGGGGGAAAATAAGATGAAGCGGGTATTGCTCACCGGCGCCAGCGGCGGCATCGGCACCAGGCTGCGCCAGATGCTGAAGCCGCTTTATCCTGAACTGATCCTGAGCGACCTGAAACCGCCGGCCGATCTTGGCGCGGACGAAACTTTCCTGCCTGCCGACCTGGCCGATGCCGCGGCGGTGGAGCAAATCTGCCAGGGCGTGGATGGCATCGTGCATCTGGGCGGCTATTCGGTGGAAGGGCCGTGGGAAACCATCCTGCAAGCCAATATCATCGGCTGCCACAACCTGTTTGAGGCGGCCCGGCGCCAGGGCGTGCGCCGCGTGGTTTTTGCCTCGTCCAACCATGTGATGGGCTTCCATCCGCGCCACAGCAAGATTGGCGCAGAAGCTGTGCCGCTGCCCGATACACGCTATGGCCTGTCCAAATTGTTCGGTGAAGGGCTGGGCGCGCTTTATGCCCACAAGCATGGCCTGGGCGTGCTCAGCATCCGCATCGGCAATTTTGGCGACAAGCCGATTGATGCACGTCGGCTGGCGATCTGGCTCAAGCCTGCCGATCTGGTGCAGCTCATTCGCCTGGGCCTGGAAAAACCCGATCTGGTTTATGAAGTGGTTTACGGCATGTCAGACAATCAGCGCGCCTGGTGGGATAACAGCCATGCGCTGGCGCTTGGCTATCGCCCTGAAGGCCGCTCCGAGGATTTTGCCGCAGACGCACTGGAAGCACAAAAATTGCTGCCGCCCGACGCTATTGGCGATTATTTCCAGGGCGGCAGCCCGTTTTGCAGCCAGGAATTTGACGGTGATTTTGAGCGGCTGAAAAAATGAAGCTTGCCAAGCTTGAAGCCATCACGCTGAAAATCCCGTTTGACGACCTCTATGACGGGCCGCGCGCCAAGCGGCGCGGCTGGACCGAATTCGATACCCTGCTGGTGCGGGTGGAGGATACCGAGGGTAATGTCGGCTGGGGCGAAGCCTTTGCCTATAGCTGTGCCGGCGCGGTGCGGGCGGCTTTGCTGGATATGGTGGCGCCGCTGGTGCTGGGCCGCGAGATACAGGATATCCCGGCGCTGAACCGCGAATTGCAGCTAGCACTGCATATCTGGGGCCGCTATGGCATCACCATCTTTGCCCTATCCGGCCTGGATATTGCGCTGTGGGATTTGCAGGCCAAACGCGCCGGCCTCAGCCTGGCGCGACATCTTGGCGCCCGTCAGCGGGAGCAGGTGCCGGCCTATGCCTCGCTGGTGCGCTATGCTGGCGCGGCGCCAATCACCACAATGATCCAGCGCGCCAGGACCGAGGGTTACACCGATATCAAGCTGCATGAGATTGACCCGCTGGTGATCGAAGCGGCCCGCGCTGCCGGGCCTGACCTGCGCCTGACCGTGGACGTGAATTGCGCCTGGAGCCACAGCGAGGCCGAGACATTGCTGGCGCGGCTGCGGCCACTCAACCTGCATTGGGTGGAAGAGCCGATCTTTCCGCCGGAGGATTATGACACACATCAGGCGCTGGCCCGCTTCGGCGTGCCGTTAGCGGTGGGCGAGAATGCCTGCACGGCATTTGAATTCCGCCGACTGATCCCCGCCCTGGACTATCCGCAGCCCAGTGTGACCAAAATCGGCGGCATCAGCGAATTTCTCGCCACGCTTGATCTGGCGGAAGCCGCCGGAAAAAGCGCCATGCCGCATTCACCCTATTTCGGCCCGGGCTATTGGGCCACATTGCAACTGGCGGCAAACCGGCCCAGCATCGGCCTGTTTGAATTCCTTTATGTGCAGCCGGCAGCTTGGTTGGCGCCGGATATTCCGCTGCCCCGGCAGGGCCTGATCCAGATCCCGGACAGACCCGGCCTTGGCTTCACGCCAGACCCCGCCATCGTCGAACAGTATCGTGTGACCTGACATGAGCTATACCCGCATCCTCACCGGCCCCAAACCCAAGCTGGCAATGCCCCAAGGCGCCACCGACACGCATATCCATTTCTATGACAGCCACTATGCGGCTTTGCCCAACACACCAACGCCGCCCGATGCCTCGGTGGCCGATTATGCCCAGGTGATGGACTGGCTGGGTATTCAGCGTGTGGTGGTGGTGCAGCCGAATGCCTATGGTGATGATAACCGGCTGACCATGGATAGTGTGGCGCAGCTGAATGCCATGCCCGGGATACAGGCGCGTGCGGTGGCCGTGGTGAAGCCGGCGGTGAGCGACGCGGAACTGGCGCGCTTGACCGAAGCCGGCGCGCGCGGCCTGCGCATCATGGCCCTGCTTGGCGGCACGCTGGGGCTGGATATGGCCGAGACAATGGCGGCCCGGGTGGCGCCTTTCGGCTGGCATCTTTTGCTGCAACTGGATGGCCGCGACCTGCACCAGCATGCCGCCATGATCCGCCGCCTGCCCTGCAAGGTGGTGATCGATCATATCGGCAAATTCCTGGAGCCGGTGTCACCTGAACATGAAGCTTTCCGCGCCCTGCTCGATCTGCTGGCCGGCGGCAATGTGTGGGTGAAGCTGTCTGCCGCCTATGAAACCTCGAAGACCGGCGCGCCCCATTATGAGGATGTCAGCATCCTGGCGCGCGCCCTGGTGCGGGCAGCGCCCGAGCGCATGATCTGGGCCAGCAACTTCCCCCATGCCCAGGCAGCCAAATTCGGCTACCCGGATGATGCAGCCATGCTCGACCTGTTGCTTGATTGGGCGCCGAACGAGGCCGACCGGCACAAAATCCTGGTCGACAACCCAAGCGCGCTTTACGATTTCAGCTAAGCAACGATCAGCGTGTAGCGCGCGCAGTCAGGCCGCAGCAGAGATAGCCGGCGCCACCAAGCAGCCGCGCCATATGGTCTGCCGTCAGGGCGACTCGACCCAGTTCTACGCCGCCAAGATAACGGTGGCGGGCCAGCTCGGCCAAAGCCAGCAGCAGCAGGGCCAGCAACAGCCAGCGCGCCGGGGCTGGGCGATGGCGCAAACCGATCAACACCGCCAGCAATAAAACGCCCAGCACAATCAGCGGCATCGGCAGATTGAACAGCGGCAGTCTTTCCGCCGCCACCGCGATCAGCAATGCAATGCCGATGGCAGTGAGCAAAGGCGCCCGCTTATGGCCGGGCGGCAGAATCAGGCCCAGCAGCGCACCCAGCGCCAGCGCCAGGCCACCCAGGGTTAGGCTATGGAAGCGCAAGGCTGGGGCAAAGCCGGCGATTCCCGGCAAACCCAGCGCCTCACCCAGTTCAGCAGCGGCCAGGGCCGCCGGCAAACCGCAGCCAATGCCCCAGAACAACGCCGCCGGCAACGGGCTGCCAGCAGCCAGGGCAAAGCCCGCCGCCGGCGCCAGGAAACCCAGGCATAAAACGATTAGGCCCATATCGGGCAAGGAAAATTCGGCCATGGCGGCACTATGCCGGTTGCGGCCCCGGCTCGGCAAGCCTGCGTCATGACCAGCGGTTTTTCTCCAGCCCGACCATTCAAACGGCGCGGCGTTTCACATGGGGTTGACGGAGGGGGGCCAGGGGGCTATAACGCGCGCCTCTGATTTCGCCGCAAGGCATAATCCAAGCAACTGGAATACCCTATCCATGGCTCAGCATAAGTCTGCGGAGAAGCGCGCCCGCCAAACCATCAAGCGCACTGAAGTCAACCGCTCGCGTCGCACCAAGGTGCGTGGCGCGGTGAAGCAGGTTGAGCTGGCGATTGCCAGCGGCGACAAGACCGCCGCCGCCGCCGCCTTCAAGCTGGCGCAGCCGGCGCTCGACAAGAGCGTCACCAAGGGCGTGGTCAAGAAGGGCACCGCCTCGCGCAAGCTGTCGCGTCTGAACGCCGCCATCAAGACGATGGCTTGATCTTCACCGCCGGCTCTGGCCGGCGCGTGCAGATATAAAGTTTCCGACATCGCCACGCCCAGCCGGTGCGTGGCGATGTTTTTTTGTGCGCCTGCGATGGCAGCGTGATTCAAGCGGCGGACGATACTGTTCAAAGGAACGAGAGCAACGTCAATTTGCTGGCGATTACGACTCGTTGAAACACGATGTTCCCGGCTTCTTCCACTGATCGGCAACTAATCCGCATGCATGAAAACAACACGCCGTGTTGAATGCAAAACAGGCCACAAGTTCCATTCCTGCAACACGGAAAAAATATTTTGGAGAGTCTTCATCTGTCCGCTTGCACCGCTTCGGCGTTTTTGCCTTTAATGCACCGCTGCCTCGCGATGGATGCGGATGCGACATGACGCGGCGACGGGAGCGGACTTTAGTGTTTTCAAGGTATTTTTTTCGTTTCCCAACGGAAGAAGCCACACGAAAAACATAAGGCCGCTCTGGTCGGATAGACGACATGGGCGGATGCACCGGCCAAGTATTGTAGTGCAGAGTTGGTCGAGTGGTGCGGGTGTTGAGTTGATGAATATGGCGGCGCCGGCAGCGCGTTACGCACGAGAAAAACGAGTTAAACAAATCACGTGGCGCGAGGTTGGGGATGCAGGCGGCAAGGTCTGAAGTTGATAGCTATGCGGGTGATGTTTCACCGAGTGAAGCCTGGACCAAGCTACAGAGCGATCCGGCCGCTCTCCTGATAGATGTTCGAACCAAGCCGGAATGGGGCTTTGTCGGCACTGCCGACCTGAGCGCTGTTTCCAAGTCTCCACTTTTGATTTCGTGGCAAGTGTATCCTGAGATGACTGTTAATCCGCAATTCGCTGACGAACTGCGCGCCAAGGGCGCTGCGCCCGGTCAGCCGCTGTTTTTCCTGTGCCGCTCCGGGGCGCGTTCGCGCGCCGCTGCCATCGCCATGACGGCAACGGGCCTTGGCCCCTGCTACAATATCGCAGGCGGCTTTGAGGGCGACATGGACGGCGCCAAGCAGCGCGGTCGCGTCAATGGCTGGAAGGCCGCCGGCCTCGCCTGGTCGCAGAGCTGAGGCCGCAACATGGTGAAGTCTTTGCAGCCACAGCCCAAATCCGTCTCCGCCAAAGCCGCCACGCCGCTGGATGGCAGCTTGAGCGAGATCAACGCCATCAGCCCGGCCGAGGAAGCCGCCGCCCAGCTTGACCCGCAATGGCAGCGCGTGCGCGGCCGCCTGCGGGTTGCCTTTGGCGAAGCCGCGTTCAATTCCTGGCTCAAGCCGCTGGCGCTGGCCAAGAATTCGCTGGGGGATGGCGACGTGCATCTTTCGGTGCCGACCCGTTTCATGCGCGACTGGGTGGCCAATCATTACAGCGAACGGCTGCGTGAAATCTGGCGCCTGGAAAATCCCGATGTGCGCCGGGTGCTGATCCATGTGCGCGTTGCCGCCACCACGCAAGGCGCTGCCAGCCAGCCGGCTGGCGCCAAGCCGATGGCGGTGCGCCCTGCCCAATCCGCTGCCGTGGCTGAAACGGCCGAGCCGCGCAACCAGCAGGCTGAGATGCGCCGCCCCGCCGAAGCGATGCCGGCCGAACGCAGCCCGGGCCTGCTGCCGGCGCGCGACATGGATGATGTGGAACGCGAACTTTCCGCGCCGCTCGATCCGCGCTTCACCTTTGAGAGTTTCATCACCGGCAAGTCCAACGAACTGGCCCGCGCCGCCGCCTTGCGCGTCGCCGAAAGCCCGCAGGTGGCCTATAATCCGCTTTTCCTCTATGGCGGCGTCGGCCTGGGCAAAACCCATCTGATGCATGCCATCGGCTGGCATATCCGCCAGCGCTTTCCGGAGCGCCGGGTTGTCTACCTGTCGGCCGAAAAGTTCATGTATCAGTTCATCCGCGCCCTGCGTTTCAAGGACACGATGGCGTTCAAGGAGCAGTTCCGCTCGGTGGACGTGCTGATGATCGACGACATCCAGTTCATCGCCGGCAAGGAAAGTACGCAGGAAGAATTCTTCCACACCTTCAATGCGCTGTGCGATCAGAACCGCCAGATCATTGTTTCAGGCGACCGCTCGCCCTCCGACCTGGAAGGCATCGAGGAGCGCATGCGTTCGCGCCTCGGCTGGGGCCTGGTGGTGGATATTCACCCGACCGATTTTGAATTGCGGCTTTCGATCCTACAGGCCAAGGCCGAGCGCAGCGGCCTGCGTGGCATCCCGGTCGAAGTGCTGGATTTCCTCGCCCGCCGCATCACCTCGAATATCCGTGAACTGGAAGGCGCGCTGAACCGCATCTCGGCCTATTCCAGCTTGGTTGGCCGCCCGATCACCATTGCCTCGGCGCAGGAAGTGCTGTCTGACCTGCTGCGCGCCAATGACCGCAAGGTGACAATCGAGGAAATCCAGAAGCGCGTGGCCGAGCATTTCTCGATCCGCTTTGCCGACATGCATTCGCCGCGCCGCGCCCGCGCCGTGGCCCGGCCACGCCAGGTGGCGATGTATCTTGCCAAGCAGCTGACCTCGCGCAGCCTGCCCGAGATCGGGCGCAAATTCGGCGGCCGCGACCACACCACGGTGATGCATGCCGTGCGCAAGATCGAGGAGTTGCGCGAGATCGACAGCGCCTTTGCCGAGGATATCGACTTGCTGCGCCGCAAACTGGAAAGCTGACGCAAAAGATATTCTTTACAATTCAATGACTTAAAAGGGTTGCAGGGTTATCCCCAGCAACCCTTTTTTGCGTTGCGTTTCAATAGCTTCGCCGGGGTTGCTTTGCTATACTGTACTGACTCGGCAGAGCCACTGTCGGGCAAGGCAACATTCCCGGTTTTCAGCCATGAAACTCACCATCGAGCGTGCCGTCCTGTTGAGCGCCCTGAGCCATGTGCAAAGTGTGGTGGAGCGCCGCAACACGATCCCGATCCTCTCCAATGTCTTGCTGGAGACCGAGGGCGAGAAGCTGGCGCTGACCGCAACCGACCTTGATATTGCGGTGGTTGAGAAGCTGGCCGCCAAGGTGAGCAAGCCGGGCGCCACCACAGTGGCCGCGCACACCTTCTACGACATCGTGCGCAAGCTGCCCGATGGCGCCGAGGTGGAGCTGACCTACTCGCCCAATGACCAGCGCCTGGAACTGCGCGCCGGCCGCTCCAGCTTCAAGCTATCCTGCCTGCCGAAGGAAGACTTTCCGGTGATGGCGGCGGGCGAATTGCCAAACAGCTTCCCGCTGCCGGCCGAGCAATTGCGTCGCCTGGTGGACAAGACCCGCTTCGCCATCTCCACCGAGGAGACGCGCTATTACCTGAACGGCATCTATCTGCATGCCGCCGCTTCCGCTGGCGTGCCGATGCTGCGCGCCGTGGCCACCGATGGCCATCGCCTGGCCCGCGTGGAAACCCCGCTGCCGGCCGGCGCTTCCGGCATGCCGGGCGTGATCGTGCCGCGCAAGACCGTGACCGAACTGCGCAAGCTGCTGGATGGCGCCTCTGCCGATGTGCGCATCGAATTGAGCGACACCAAGATCCGCTTTGCTTTTGGCGATCTGGTGCTGGTGTCGAAGCTGATCGACGGTTCCTTCCCGGAATATGAGCGCGTTATCCCGCGCGACAATGACAAGGTGATGGAAGTGGACAGCAAGGCCTTCTCGGCCGCCGTTGACCGCGTTGCCACCATCTCGACCGAAAAAAGCCGTGCGGTGAAGCTGACGCTGAAGCCGGAAGGGCTGGAGCTTTCGGCCACCAGCCCGGACCAGGGTTCGGCCACCGAGCAGCTCACCATCGCCTACAGCGCCGCGCCCATCGAGGTGGGCTATAATTCGCGCTACCTGCTCGATATTGCCAGCCAGATCGAGGGCGAGAATGCCCGCTTCCTGCTGGCCGATGCACTGGCGCCGACCATCGTGCGCGACCCGGCCGACGATGGCGCGCTGTATGTGCTGATGCCGATGCGCGTGTGATGGGCAGCAGCGCCGCGGCATTGGCGGAGCAGCTAGACCAGCAGTCCACCAGCCTCGGCTCCGCCGCCCGAAGCGATCTGCTGCCGGGCAATGTCGCGCCTGGCTGCACTATCTCTGCGCTGACGTTGCGTGACTTCCGCAACTATCCAACGCTTAATCTGTGTCCTGCCGCCCGCGCTGTGGTGCTGACCGGCCCGAATGGCGCCGGCAAAACCAATATCCTGGAAGCCCTGTCCTTCCTCAGCCCGGGCCGTGGCCTGCGCCGCGCCCGCCTGGCTGAAGCAACACGGCAACATGCGCCCGAGGCGCGCTGGGCGGTGCATGCCGAACTGATCAGCAATGTCGGCCCGATCAGCATCGGCACCGGCCTGATGCCAGACACAGATGCCGATGCGGGCGAACGGCGCCAGGTGCGGCTGAATGGCGAAGCCGTGAGCAGCGCCAATGCCCTGGCGGAATATCTTGACATCGTGTGGCTGACGCCGCAGATGGATCGCCTGTTTGTGGATGGCCTCTCCACCCGCCGCCGCTTCATGGACCGCCTGGTTTTTGGCCTGGATAGTGGCCATGCCCGCCGCGTTGGCGCCTATGAAAAGGCGATGCGCGAACGCAACCGGCTGTTGAAGGCCGGCGCTGCGGATACCGGCTGGCTGGGCGCGCTGGAAGGCCAGATGGCCGAGCATGGTGTGGCGGTGGCCGCCGCACGCCGCGATGGCCTGGCCCTGGTGGAAGCCGGCATGGCGCTGAGCGAGGCTTCCGGCGCCGCAGCCTTTCCGCACGCCCGGCTGGAGGCACGCGGCCTGGTGGAAGCCTGGCTGGCGGAAATGCCGGCCCTGGCCGCCGAAGAGAAGCTGCGCCGGCTGTTGCAGGAGCGCCGCTTCATCGACCGCGATGCCGGCGCCGCCACCGAAGGACCGCATCGCAGCGATTTTGCGGTGTGGCACAGCGCCAAGCAACAGGCCGCCGAACATTGCTCCACCGGCGAGCAGAAAGCCCTGCTGATCGCTATCACCCTGGCCAATGCCCGGCTGATCCGCGAACGCAAGAATTTTGCCCCATTGCTGCTGCTGGATGAGGTTTCGGCCCATCTCGACAGCCTGCGGCGCAACGCATTGTATGACGAAATCCTGGCGCTTGGCGGCCAGGCCTGGCTCACCGGCACCGATGCCGAGTTGTTTGCCGGGCTGGCCGATGCAGGCGCCTTCTATGCGGTGGCCGAAGGCGCGCTTGCGCCCTGCCCGGCGCCAAAACGAGGGTAAGACCATGAGTGAAGAACAATTCCGCAAGGACGAAGCCGCGCGCAACGGCGAAGGCTATGATTCCTCTGCCATCAAGGTGCTGAAAGGCCTGGATGCGGTGCGCAAGCGCCCCGGCATGTATATCGGCGTCACCGACGACGGCAGCGGCCTGCATCATATGGTGTTCGAAGTCAGCGACAACGCG
>DLGP01000109.1 GCA_002482765.1 Alphaproteobacteria bacterium UBA7691 | reverse complement strand
TCCCACAGCGCCTTGGCGAAGTCGGTCTTGATCAGGCCCGGCGCGATGCAGTTCACGCGGACGTTGTGCTTGCCGTATTCGCAGGCAAGGTTACGCGCGAGTTGCATGTCGGCGGCCTTCGAGATCGCGTAGGCGCCGAGGATCGTCGAACCCTTGAGGCCGCCGATCGACGACACGATGATGATCGAGCCGTCCTTGCGCTCGATCATCTGCGGCACCACCATGCTGATGAGCCAGTTGTTGGCGACGATGTTGTTGCTGAGGATCTTGTTGAACTGATCGTCGGAGATGCCGGCGAGCGGACCGTAATACGGATTCGAGGCCGCGTTGCAGACCAGCACGTCGATCTTGCCGAACGCCTTGTTGGATTCGTCGACGAGATGCTGCAGATTTTCCTTGCTGGAAATGTTGGCGGCGATGGCGAAGGCTGTGCCCTTGCCGAACTTGTCGTTGATTTCCTTTGCGACCTCGTCGCAGACATCCTGCTTGCGCGACGAAATAACAACTTTCGCGCCATGCTCGGCCATCCGTTCGGCGATCGCGCGGCCTATGCCGCGCGTCGAGCCGGTGATCACCGCGACTTTTCCCTTCATGTCGAACAAGGTCATGGATTCCTCCTTTGATGTTTTGCTGCGTTGTCGTGATCGGTCGCCGTTACGCCAGCTTGGTCGCGCTTGCCGGCTCCGCGCCGGACGGCTGATGCATCGCGGCGTGGGACGCGTCGGCGATCCACGGCTGCTGGTTGACCATCGGGATGCGCCAGCCGCTATGGCCGTCGCTGGAGAGATGGTCGAGCCGCGTCACCGACACGTTGTCGATGGTGAAGGCCAGCCCCCGCTCCGGCTGATCGTTCAATGCGACGCCGAGCGCCGCCTTGATGGTGCCGCCATGGGCGACGACGACGACGTCGCCGCCGGCGTGAGCCGCATTGATACGCTGGATCGCGATTTTGACGCGGTTGTAGAGATCCATGAAGCTTTCGCCGCCGGGCGACGGCTCGTCGATCGGCGCGAACCAGTAAGTGCCGACGGCGATCGGCCGGCTGGCGAAGAATTCCGCGCGGTTTAGCCCCTGCCATTGACCGAGATGCTGTTCGGCGAACGCCGCTTCATGGGGCATTGCCGCGGGCTTCGGATAGCCGGCTTGCCACAGCGCGTCGGCAGTCTGATGCGTGCGTTTGAGATTGCTCGCATACCACGCGGCCTGACGCGGCAGAATTCGCGCCACCGCATCGAACACGACACGATCGCTGCAATCGCAGCCGATGTCGGTCTGCCCATAGATGCAACCGCCATCCTCGCGCACCGGCGCATGACGCACCCACCACCATCGCGTCGCGACCACGCCAGCCGGAACACTGTGCTGGGCGACGAACGACGGCTGCGGAGGATTGGACATGACAAAAGACCTTCAATACTGTTTGGCTCGGCTGTAAGTGAGATATAGCGGGATCATAAGTCAACGCCATGTCCAGCATGGCCGTCTGCGCGAGCGGTTTGCTTCAAACATTGTATGAATTCCATCGGGCGGCAAACAGGAAACAACTGTCGTCAAGCAGGGAGAGTTGCATGGGTCGCCTCGAAGGCAAATCGGTCATCATCACCGGCGCGGGCAGCGGTATCGGCCGCGCGGCCTCGCTGCTGTTCACCAGAGAAGGCGCCAGACTGATCGCCGTTGACCGCACCGAAGGCGTTCAGGAAACCGTTGATCAGGTGCGCAAGGCCGGCGGCACTGCCGAAGCCGTGATGGCCGACGCAGGCTCCGAGAAGGATGTGATCGCTTACATCGACAAGACGCTCTCGACCTACGGCAAGCTCGACGCGATCTGGGCCAATGCCGGCATCAGCGGCGGCCTAGTGCCGCTGTTTGAGCAGACGGTGGCGCAATGGCAGGAAATCCTGCGTATCAACCTGATCGGCCCGTTCCTGGCGATCCGCCATGGTGCCCCGATCATGCAGCGCCAGGGCAAGGGCAGCATTGTCTGCACGGCTTCAGTGGCCGGCCTGCGCGCCAACGCTGCCGGCTCGCCCTATTCCGCCAGCAAGGCCGGCGTGATCAGCCTGGTGCAAACCGCAGCCAATGCGCTGACCGGCAGCGGCGTGCGAGTTAATGCCGTTTGCCCCGGCCTGATTGAAACCGGCATGACCCAGCCGCTCTTTGATGCCGCCCGGGCGCGCGGCGCGGAAAGTCGCATCGGCCAGCTTAATCCCACCGAACGCGCCGGCCAGCCCGAGGAAATTGCCGCAGCCGCGCTATTCCTGGCCAGCGACGAGGCCAGCTATGTGAATGGCCAGGCGCTGGCAGTGGATGGCGGCCTGTCCAGTACGCTACCTTTCAAAACGCAACGTAGATAAACGAAGGAACATAGTCTCATGCGTGAAGCCGTTATCGTTTCCACCGCCCGCACGCCGATTGGCAAAGCCTATCGCGGCGCCTTCAACAACACCCAGGCGCAGGCGCTTGGCGGCCATGCCATCGCCGCCGCCGTGGCCCGTGCCGGCATCGATCCGGCGGAAGTGGATGATGTGGTGATCGGCGCCGCCATGCAGCAGGGTTCCACGGCGATGAACGTGGCGCGCCAGGCGGCGATGAGCGCCGGCCTGCCGGTGACGGTGGCCGGCATGAGCCTGGATCGGCAATGCGCTTCCGGCCTGATGGCGATTGCCACCGCCGCCAAGCAGATCATCGTGGATGGCCACACCGTTACCGTGGGCGGCGGGCTGGAATCGATCTCGCTGGTGCAGAATGAGCACGCCAACCGCTTCCGCACCCGCGATCCGGCCCTGGTGGAACGCCTGCCGCAGCTTTACATGACCATGCTGGAAACCGCCGAGATTGTGGCCGAGCGTTATGGCGTGAGCCGCGAGGCGCAGGACGAATATTCGCTGCAATCGCAGCAGCGCACCGCCCAGGCCCAGGCCGAAGGCCGCTTCAAGGCCGAAATCGCGCCGATCACCGCCACCATGCTGGTGGCCGACAAGGCCACCGGCGCCACCTCGGAACGCAGCATCACGCTGGAGCAGGATGAAGGCAACCGGCCGCAGACCACGCTGGCTGATCTGACCAAACTCCAGCCGGTGTTCAAGGATGGCCAGCGCATCGCCGTGGGCAAGTTCATCACCGCCGGCAATGCCTCGCAGCTTTCCGACGGCGCCTCGGCGGCCGTGCTGATGGAAGCCAAGGAAGCCGAGAAGCGCGGCCTCACGCCGCTGGGCGCCTATCGCGGCATGGCGGTGGCCGGCTGCGATCCGGATGAGATGGGCATCGGCCCGGTTTTCGCCGTGCCCAAGCTACTCAAGCAGCATGGCCTGAGCGTGGACGATATCGGCATCTGGGAATTGAACGAGGCTTTCGCCTGCCAGGTGCTCTATAGCCGCGACCGGCTCGGCATCCCGAATGACCGCCTCAATGTCAGCGGCGGCGCGATCTCGATCGGCCATCCCTATGGCATGTCGGGCGCCCGCATGACCGGCCACGTGCTGATCGAAGGCAAACGCCGCGGCGCCAAATACGGCGTGGTCACCATGTGCATCGGCGGCGGCATGGGCGCCGCCGGCCTGTTCGAGATTTTCTGAGTCGAAATAATGCGAGGGCAGCCCCAAGGACTGGGCTGCCCTCTCCTTTTCGTCATGCGCGGGTGTGAACCACGGCTGTCCGGTTTAAATTTCAACGGCTTTCCAGGCCCGGTTTCTTCCCCCACTCGTCATGCGCGGCCTTGATCCGCGCATCTCGTTTTTTTCAATCCTGCTCGATTTATCAGGTAAGGAGAGATGCGCGGATCAAGTCCGCGCATGACGAGTGGGGCTTGAGGTGGGTGTGGTACGCAAAGGCAAGAGCACCCGGCGTCACTCAGCCTGACACAATCTCAGCGCGGCCATTATTCAGCACCACGGCGTCGCGTTCGACAACACGGGCGCGGAAGCTGATACCATCGCCCTCGCGCCAGATTTCCGTGCTGATTGTCTCGCCGGGAAAAACCGGCGCACTGAAGCGGCCCTGCACGGCGCGCAGCCGCGCCGGATCGTTGTCACAGCACAGCCGCAGCAAGGCCCGCACCGCCACGCCGAAACTGCACAGGCCATGCAGGATCGGGCGGGCAAACCCGGCCGCTGCCGCCACGCGCGGATCGGCATGCAACGGATTGTCATCACCCGACAGGCGATAGATCAGCGCCGCCTGCGGCAAGGTTGGCAAAGCCAAAACGGCATCCGGCACACGCTCGGGCAATTTATGGGGCTCTGGCAATGGCTGGCCCAGCAAGCTTGCCGGGCCGCCGAAGCCGCCTTCGCCACGAATGAAGGTGGTGGCGCTGAGCGTGCAGAGCAGATCGCCGCTGGCCTTGTCGATCACATCACGTTCGGAAAACAGCAGCGCACCCTTGCCCGGGCCTTTATCAACAATTTCCACCACACGGCTTTTGCCGATCACCGTGCCGCTGGCCGGCAATGGCTTGTGGATCACCAACCCCTGTTCACCATGCAGCACCTTGCGCCAATCCACGCCGGTATTGGGATCTTTCAGCCAGAAGCCGGGATAACCCAGCACCACCGCCATGCTGGGCAAAGCCAGCAGGCCATCCTCATAAACATAACGCAGATCGTCCAGATCCATCGGATCGCTGCCACAGCCAAGACCCAGGGCGTAGAGAATCGTGTCCTTCTTGCTGTAGCGATGCTCCAGATCGGGAAACTGCCAATGCTTCAGTTTCTGATAATCGATTGCCATGGCGCCGCTCCCGCTTTTTGCTGTTGCCAAATCTGGCGCATGGCTGCCGTGGGGTCAATTCGCGCATCGGCTTGACTAAGCCAAACCCCGCTGCCAGCATTGCAAAAATGGAGGAAACAATGGCAGGCGATTTGCGTTACGGCATTCTCAGTTTTGGTGCCTATATTCCGCGCCTGCGTTTGGCGCGCAAAGCCATCGCCGAAGCCAATGCCTGGTTCAATCCGGCGCTGAAAGCCCAGGGCAAGGGCGAACGCGCCATCTGCAACTGGGATGAAGACCCGATCACCATGGCGGTGGAAGCCGGCCGCGATGCCTTGCTGGGCCATGCTGCGGCCAAGCTTGCCGGCCTGCGTTTTGCTTCCACCAGTTTCCCGTTCCTGGATCGCCTGAATGCCGGGCTGGTGGGCGAGGCCCTGTCACTGCCCGAGGAAATCAGCGCCCAGGATGTGGCCGGCAGCCAGCGCGCCGCCACCACCGCGCTGCTGCAAGCCTTGCAGGGCCAGGACAACATCCTGCTGCTGGCGGCAGACAAACGCGCAGCCAAGGCGGCCAGCCCGCTGGAGATGGCGGCCGGCGATGGTGCCGCCGCGCTGCTGCTGGGCCATGGTGCGCCGCTGGCAATATTGCTTGCCAGTGCCACGCGCAGCGCCGATTTTGTTGATCATTACCGCACGGCTGATTCAGATGGCGATTACGGCTGGGAAGAACGCTGGATCCGCGATGCCGGCTATGCCCAGATCGTGCCGCCGGTGATAAGCCGCTGCCTGGAGCGCGCCGGCAAACCGGCCAGCGCGGTAACGCATTTCTGCATGCCGGCCACCTTGCCGCGCCTGGGCAATGCCATGGCCAAGGCGGCCGGCATCGCCGAGACTGCCTTGCGCGACAATCTGCATAGCGTGTGTGGCGAAACTGGCACTGCGCATCCATTGCTGCTGCTGGCGGCGGCGCTGGAGGAGGCGCGGCCCGGCGACCTGATCCTGGTGGTGGGCTTTGGCCAGGGCGCCGATGCGCTGCTGTTTGAAGTGACAGCCGAAATTGCGCAAACCACGCCGCGGCTGGGCGTGAAGGGCCATCTGGCGCGGCGCCGCGCTGAAACCAACTATGCCAAATTCCTCGCCTTCAACGACGTGATCGCATTGGAGCGCGGCATGCGCGCCGAGGCAGACAAGCAGACCGCGCTGTCCTCGCTGTGGCGTAACCGCGCAGCGCTGACCAGCTTCATGGGCGGGCAATGCGGCAAATGCGGCACGCGGCAATTTCCGCTCAGCCGGGTTTGCGTCAATCCCAATTGCGGTGCCATCGATAGCCAGGAACCGCATGCTTTCGCCGGCAAGATCGGCCGGATCAATTCCTACACCGCCGACCGCCTGACCTATTCGCCCGATCCGCCGGCCTGCTATGGCATGATCCAGTTTGACGAAGGCGGGCGCTGGATGATGGATTTCACCGATATCGATGCCGAGGCACTGAGCGTCGGCCAGCCGATGCGGATGATGTTCCGCATCAAGGATATCGACCAGCAGCGCGGCTTCCGCCGTTATTTCTGGAAGGCGGCACCGGCCGCCAGCACCGAAGGGAATTGAACATGCCAAAAGGTATCCGCGACAAGGTGGCCATCCTGGGCATGGGCTGCTCAAAATTCGGCGAGCGCTGGGACATGGAAGCGCAGGACCTGATGGTGGAGGCCTATGCCGAAGCCCTGGCCGATGCCGGCATCGAAACCAAGCAGCTTGATGCCGCCTGGCTCGGCACCGCCATCGAGGAGCAGCATGTCGGCAAATCCGCCGTGCCGCTGGCAGTGGGGCTGCGGCTGCCTTTCATTCCGGTGACGCGGGTGGAGAATTTCTGCGCCTCCGGCACCGAGGCATTTCGCGGTGCGGTTTATGCCGTGGCTTCGGGTGCTGCGGATATCGCGCTGGCGCTGGGCGTGGAGAAGCTGAAGGATACCGGCTATGGCGGCCTGCCGCAGCGCGGGCGCGGCACACTCAACAACCAGACCTGGCCTAATCTTTCCGCGCCCGGCAGCTTCGCCCAGCTTGCCACCGCCTATCGCGCCAAGCATGGCTCAACGCCCGAGGATTTGAAGCGCGCCATGGCGCATATCTCGGTCAAGAGCCACGATAACGGTGCGCGTAATCCGAAAGCGCATCTGCGCAACCGGATCACCATCGACACCGTGCTGAACGCGCCGATCATCGCCGAGCCGCTTGGGCTTTATGATTGCTGTGGCGTGTCGGATGGCGCCGCCTGCGCCATTGTCACCACGCCGGAAATCGCCAGGTCCCTCGGCAAGCACGACCTGATCACGGTGAAGGCCATCCAGCTTTCGGTCTCGAACGGCCTGGAGGCGCAGCATAATTCCTGGGATGGCAGCTATTTCGTCACCACCCGGGTTGCCGCCAAGCGCGCCTATCAGGAAGCCGGCATCGAGCGCCCGCGCGATGAAATCAGCCTGATCGAAGTGCATGACTGCTTTTCGCTCACCGAACTGGTGACGATGGAAGACCTACACATATCCGCCGAAGGCCGCGCCATCCATGATGTGCTGGATGGCTTTTATGATGCCGATGGCGCCATTCCGTGCCAGATCGATGGCGGGCTGAAATGTTTCGGCCACCCCATCGGCGCCTCCGGCCTGCGCATGATCTACGAGATGTATCTGCAAATGCAGGGCCGCGCCGGCGAACGTCAGCGCGCAACACCGCCACGCCTTGGCCTGACCCACAATCTGGGCGGCTTCCCGCATCAAAATGTCTGCTCGGTCTCGATCATCGGGCGTTATGATTGACGGCGTAAAACTGCCAAAGATTGACTCCGGTGCCACCTGGTATTACCGTATTACTGTCACTCTGGGAGCTTAGGGCTTATGACCGTAAAATCCTCGATTTCGCTGACTGACGCTCAGCACGCATTTGCCAAGACCCTGGTCGATGCCGGTCGTTTCTCAAGTGTCAGCGCGGTGCTTCAGCATGGTGTGGAATTACTGCGCTCAGAGATGGAGGCTGAAACATTAGAGCGCAATGCGCTGGCCGAATTGCTGGCGCAGCGCCGCTCAGGCAGCTTCATTTCAGCGACGGAAATGGACAGCCGCCTTGCCGACATGCTGAAGCGCAAGCGACAAAAGCATGGCATTCACGATTGAATTCTCGACGGCGAGCGAGCGCGACCTCAGTCTGATTTTTGATCATCTGTTCGATAGCTATACCGGCTTTGGCGAAAGCGCGCAGACGGCATATACCTACGCTGCCAGACGAGTCGCGGCGATCCGCAAAGCGACAGATACCCTGGCAACATTTCCCGTTCGCGGCACGCGCCGCGATGATATTTTTCCGGGCGCGCGATACCTTGCCATTGACCGTGCCATTTACTGGTTTGAGATTGATGAGGGGACAAAGAAAGTCCGTGTACTCGCAGTGTTTTTTGGCGGCCAGGACCATATCCGCCACATGCTGCTGCGGCTACTACAGAAATAAGCGGTCTGGGTCCCGGCCTTTCGCATCACTATCAAGCAAGCATAGCCACCAGCTTTTTCGGCGCCACCAGGCGATAGCTGCGCCGCACCAGTTCAGCCACTTCGCGCCAATCCGGCTTGCGGTCGATCCACATGCCGACCCAGCCTTTCGGGCCGAAATAGGGCGGCACGAAGAAACGCACCGCATCGGCGCCAATCAGGATTTGCTGGCTGCCCGGCTGCGCCTTGCACCAGAAGGCCGGGCGTCCGGCCTGGGCCACCTCGATGGCGAAGATTTTGGCGCGCACACGATAGGTCGGCCGCTCCCAGGTTTCCTGCTCGATGGCTTCCGGCAGGGCCAGGCAGAGAGTGCGCAATCTTTCGGCCGGTGACTGGCGTTCGGCAGGTGTTTGGGCAGGCATCAGAACAAACTCCCCTGGCGGCCGTCGCGGCTTGGCGGCTTGAACAGATCGGTGCGCAGCCGCAGACGCTTCTCATTGAAACCAAGTTTCCGGCTGGCCAGCACAAAACGCTGGGCGATCAGCTCGGCATAAGGCCCTTCGCCGCGCATGCGATTGCCGAATTCCGGCACATAATCGCGGCCGCCGCGTGCTTGCTGGACCAGCTTCATCACCCGGGCGGCGCGGTCGGGATAATGTTCGGCCAGCCATTCGCGCCAGATTTCCTTCAATTCCAGCGGCAGGCGCAGCAGCACATAGCCGGCTTCGCGCGCGCCGGCGGCATAGGCGGCTTCCAGAATACGCTCGATCTCCATGTCGTTGACCATCGGGATGATCGGCGCCACCATCACGCCCACCGGCACGCCAGCCTCGGCCAGTTGCCGGATCGCTTCCAGCCGCTTCGGCGGCGTTGAGGCACGCGGCTCCATGCGGCGCGCCAATTGCCGGTCCAGCGTGGTGACGGAGAGGAAAATCTTCACCAGCCCGTCGCGCGCCATGGCGCTGAACAGATCGATATCGCGCGTGACCAGGAAATTCTTGGTGACAATGCCGAGCGGATGGCAGGTATCACGCAACACTTCCACCACGCTGCGGGTGATACGCTCCTCGCGCTCCACCGGCTGATACGGATCGGTGTTGGTGCCCATATTCATCACTGCCGGCTGATAACCACGCGCCGCCAGTTCCTTTTGCAGCAACGCCGCCGCATCGCGTTTCACCATGATCTGGGTTTCAAAATCCAGCCCCGGCGAAAAGCCGAGATAGGCATGGCTGGGCCGGGCGAAGCAGTAGACACAGCCATGCTCGCAGCCGCGATAGGGGTTGATCGAACGATCAAACGGAATATCCGGCGATTTGTTCCAGGCGATGATGCTGCGCGAGGTATCGGCATGCAGCACGGTCTTGAGCGGCTCCGGCTCGTCCCACACGCCCCAGCCATCATCCTCGCGCTGGCGCCGCAGCGTATCATAGCGGCTGGCCACATCGCTGACCGCGCCGCGCCCGCGCCGCGCATCCGGGCGGGCCTGGTCGGCTTCAGTGCTGATGGCGCGAGGGACGATCTTTTTCACCGGACACTTCCGTTCCGGCTTCAAGCCGGATATTAACTTGGTTTGCGCCGCTCATGTTCTCGCAAACGCGGGAACAATTCAACAAAATTACACGGCTTGTGGCGATAATCGAGTTGATCCTTAAGAATTAAATCCCAAGCATCGCGGCAAGCCCCCGGTGAACCCGGCAGCGCAAACAGATAAGTGCCGCGCGTCACGCCCGCCGTGGCGCGCGACTGGATGGTGGAGGTGCCGATCTTCTGGAAACTGAGCATGCGGAACAATTCGCCGAAGCCCGGAATCGCCTTCTCATAGATCGCCTCGAAAGCCTCCGGCGTCACATCGCGGCCGGTAACCCCGGTGCCGCCGGTGGATAGCACCACATCGATGGCGGGATCGTCGATCCAGGCCACAAGCTGGGCCTGGATATCGGCAATCTCATCTTTCACCAGGGCGCGGGCCGCCAGTTCATGGCCGGCCTCGGTCAGCCGGTCCACCAGGGTCTGGCCGGATTTATCCTCGGCTGCCGAGCGGGTGTCGGATACCGTGAGCACGGCGATGCGGCAGGGGATAAAACGGCGCTCGCCACTGGCGGGATTGGGAGTCGATGTCTGATTCATGCTTCGCCCGTCACGCTTGAAATATGGTTACAGAGGCAGCCTGCGCCTTCATTCAGCCACGATCAAGCGGCAGTCTGCCGCCATGGCTTATCCAAGGAGACATGCCATGTACAAGCATCTGGCCGAAGCCGGCCTGGCCGCCCTGCTGATCGCCCTGGCGCCGCAGGTGGCCAAGGCCGACAGTTTCTCTTTCGGCTATTCGAGTGGGCCATGGCATGCCCGACCGTGGTACGATAACGGCTATCGCCAGCGTGGCCATGCCTATGGCCCGCGCCATTCCCATGGTCGGGATTATCGCGGCGGCTATTGGGGCCCGCCGGCCTATCGCCCGCGTGTGGTGCTGATTGAGCCGCCGCGCACACGCTATTATGTGCCACCGCCGCCGGTTTATTATGCGCCCGCACCCTATGGCGGGCCAAACATCTCCGCCGTGCCGGCCTCGCCGGTTTATCAGGCGCAAAACGGCCAATATTGCCGCGAATACCAGTCCACTGTGGTGGTGAATGGCGCGCCGCAAGCCAGCTACGGCACCGCCTGCCTGATGCCCGATGGCGCCTGGCGGATCGTGAATTGAGCTTGCCAAAAAGTCGGCTCTAAGACTCCCTCCCCCTTGTCCGATCGTTGCTATGCAGCTCGTGGTGCAAAAGATTTTTGATTGATTGTTCGCTAAATGTTCAATATATTTTTCGGGAGGCAATGGCGATAAAAACAACCTGAGGCTGATATGCCCGAACCCTTAAGCGAAGCCAAGCTCAAATTCCTGATGCGGGACAAGCGCTACTGGCACCCTCGGCATGCCGATCCCGCCTTTCAGGCCATGATAACGGAAGGCTTCCGCAGCCTTTATCCCACACCAGGCCGGCAGGCCGAAAGCGGCCAAGGCAGCCCGGGCGGCGATGGCCCGGTGCATGTCGATGCCCATAAGCGCAGCGGCGTCCCCGTCAGCGAATATTACCGTAACCGCCCCGGCCAGGGTGGCAGCACCGATGCGGCGGCCAAGGTTCGTCGCGCACGGACGCCCCTGCCACCACCCGACCGCAATGACGTGACGGCCGAAGAGCTATACAACATCCTCGATTTCGATCCGGGGGGGATGGGAGAGGATGTTCATGCCAGCCTAAGCCCGGCAAAAGGCATGTCAGCATTCATTTTGAGCGAATTCGCACATGCAGCAACAAAGCGAAATTTTCCAACGGCAAAGAAACATAATGATGAGGCGGACGCTTTCCGCCACGCCTATTTCTCCTTCGAGATGACCCAGCATCTCGGCGTCGATGCCGCCAAGCGTTTCGGTGATGCGCACGAAATATCCGGACCCAATCATCCCGATGAACGGATGATGGACCTTTACAACAATCATGTCGGCCGGCAACTGGCAAAGGATCCGGCCAATATCGGAAAATCCCCAGAACAAGTTGTTATGGAAGCCCTGCGGGCAGGCCGTCTGCGGACACGACCATATCCCACAGGAAAGTGAGCGACATGATGCGTCTCGAACGAAGGCACATCCGTCGGACCCTCCTTGGAATAGCTATCGTTGGAGCAGCCTATCTTTTCATCCCGCAATGCTTCACGCAGCGGGTGATCCTGGTGAATGCGCGGGATACTGCGGTGGAAAATCTGACACTTTTGTTGATACGGAACTCACAGGAAGAAGTTCCGCTCTGGCATGGCAAGCTCGCGGCCAGCGTCACCGCCTATCTGGGATACGACCTGGGATATGGCCCCTCCAGCTATCGGCTTATCGCCCCGGAAGCCGGCATCAATATTGAATTTGGCTATTTCACCTACTTAAGCCGCGACATGGTAGTGATCGGCAAGGATGAGACCAAGGCTTTCTACTGGGATGACACATCACCCTCCTGCACTACAGCCGACACAGCTAATTGCCTCATTAGCCTCATCATCGGCCCGTTTCGCCGCCATGTCTGCCGGCCCTGGTGAGAGCTATCATCTACGATCCGCGCGCTCTCGCCCGCAGTGCTTTGCTGCGGCCTTGGGCTTATGTGTTTGGTAGACGCGCAGCAGCCTGCCATATCTGGCTAGGCCAAAATCGAGAAATATATCTAATTTCCAGGAAAATTGGCTGGGGTGCCTGGATTCGAACCAGGGATGACGGTACCAAAAACCGTTGCCTTACCGCTTGGCTACACCCCAGCAGCATGCCGGCCAGACGAGCGCCTGGTTGGCTGCGGGCGGGCCGGAAGATAGTCGGATCGCCCGGGCTTTTCCAGCCTTTCGGGTGGCTTTTGCGTTGTTGTATTGGGTTTGCCTTTGGCCGCGTCCGCAACTAGGATTTGCGCATGTCAGCCAGAGATTGCCCGCAACCGTGACCGGCCCCACCAGCAGCCCCGCCAGCCCGCCACAATTGCCCGATTTGGCCGCCTTTGGCCATGTGAAGGATGGCCTGTTGCGCAACCTGCTGGCCTATTATCTGGCGCGGCGCGATGGCGCCCGGGTGCCGCTGCGCAGCCGCATCGCGCCGATGGATTTTCCCAAGCTGCTCAGCAATGTGTTCCTGTATGAATATGTTGCGGCGGATGACGATTTTCATATCCGCTTGGCGGGTGAGGAAATCCGCACCATGCTGCAAACCACGCGCCAGGGCGCCAAGCTGGCCGAAGTGTTTCCGCCCGAGATTGCCACCGTGGTGCGCGAGCGCTACCGCCAGGTCTGCCGCGATGGCAGCGTGATGCATAATATCGGCCTGGTATTTGAGCGGATGGGCGGCAGCGGCCAGGGCGAGCGTATTGTGATGCCGCTGGCCGATGATCAGGGCGAGGCGCGCTTCCTGCTTGGCGCCACGGTATATCACTTTCCGCAAAAGGCGGCGGCTTCGCGCCCCAATATGGAAAAAGTGACGATCACTTTCACGCCGCTCTGAGGTTTTTGATCCAGCTCAGATCGCCGTGGCCGCCACCCACCAGCCGGGCTGGGCGCGGCCCAAGCCACGCGCTGCATGCTCGGCCAGCCTGGCCTCGGCAAACAGGCCGAAACAGGTGGCGCCAGACCCCGACAAGCGCGCCAGCAGGCAGCCGCTTTGCGCCTTGAGCGCCGCCAATACCGGGTCGATTGCCGGCGCCAGGAACCGCGCCGGCGCTTCCAGATCGTTGCGGCGCTGGCGCAGCAGAATGGCCAGATCGGCAGCACTGCCAGGGCAACGCGGCAACGGATCAGCCGGGCTGGTGGCGCCGTTCAGCGCCGCAAACACCTCGCGGGTCGGCAAGGCCACACCGGGATTGACCAGCACCAGCCAGGCCGGCGGCAATGGCCCCAGACTATTTGCCAGCGGCAGCAGGATTTCACCCATGCCGCGCATCTGCGCCGGCTGCCCCAGCAGGCAGACCGGCAGATCGGCGCCGAGCGCCAGGCCAAGCCGCGCCAAGGCATCGTCATCATGCCCAAGCTGCCAAAACTGGTTCAGCAGCCGCAGGGCCGCCGCCGCATCAGCCGAGCCGCCGCCAATGCCGGAAGCCAACGGCAGATTCTTGCGCAAGCTCAGCCGGGCGCCCAGCGGTCGGTCGGCAGCCAGCAAGCGGGCGGCACGCAGCACCAGATTGTCAGGCTCAGCCGCCAGGCCGTCGCCAAATGGTCCGTCGATATCGAGGGCTAACTGCGCATCCGGGGCAACGGCCAGTGTATCAGACGCCGCCGGATCGCGCGCAAACACCACCAGGCTTTCCAGCTCGTGGTAGCCATTGGGCCGCTTATGCGTCACATGCAGGAAAAGGTTGATCTTGGCCGGCGCGAGCCGCTCGGCGCGATTGCTGCCAGCCATCACAAAACCCCGTCGTCACCCCCGGGCTTGACCCGGGGGTCTGCCCATCGAGGGTAACGAGATGCGCGGGTCAAGCCCGCGCAAGACGACGGAGCAACTGGCCGGGCCTGAGCGTAATGCCGCCCATTCACTTCTGCGCCACCGGATCGAGGCCCACTTCCAGCTTCTGCCGCACCTTCTGCTCAAGCTCGGCTTCCGGCTTGAGGCCAAGCGCACGGCGCCACTGGAATTGCGCCTCGGCGCGACGGCCAACCTTCCAATAGGCATCGCCCAGATGATCGGTGATCACCGCATCGCCGCCCTTCAATTCCACCGCGCGTTCAAGCTGCGTCACGGCTTCCTCGTAGCGGCCCAGGCGGTAATAGGCCCAGCCAAGTGAATCGACGATGGCGCCATCATTCGGCCGCAACGCCACGGCGCGCTTGATCATGTCGGTGGCGCGGTCAACATGGCGGTTCATGTCAACCCAGGTATAGCCGAGATAATTCAGCACCATCGGCTGATCGGGCTGGAATTCCAGCGCTTTCAGCATGTCAACTTCGGCCTTGTCCCACTGCTTCGAGCGTTCCAGCGCGATGCCGCGCCCGAACAGCACAATCCAGTGGCGGTTTTCCAGCGCCGGCAAACGCTCGATCGCAGCGCTGTATTCGCGCACCGCGTCGGTCCATTTCTCCATCTGGCGATACAGGTCGGCCAGGGTCAGCAGCGGCCGCGCATCATCCTTGCGCTCGCGTGCCATGCGGCGCAGCAGCCGCACGGCTTCGTCATGGTCGCCGCTTTCATTGACACACCAGGCAATGCGCAGCTTGGCGGTATCGGCGAAAGCACCATCAGGCCGCACCTCGCCATAGGCCTTGATGGCGCGATCCCATTGTTTGCGGCTCTCATAGATATCGGCCAGCGAAACCCGCGCATCATCCAGATCGGGCCGCAAAGCCAGCGCAAGCTGGAGATGCAGTTCGGTCAATTCGCCGCCATCATTGCGGCCAAAGGCGGTGGCGGCGGCCAGCAGGCTTTCGGCAAAACCTTCATTGGCATTGCCCACCAGCGGCGCCACGCCGCTGGCATTGGCCTGCTTCAGCCGCAAGGTGGCCATTTGCAACGTGCTGTTTTCCGGATTCTGCTTCTGATGCTGCGCCACCAGCGCGCGCGCCTCGTCAACCCGGCCGCGGCGTTGCAGGAAGCGGCTATAGGCATCCACCTGCCGGATGCCGACGCGCTCGCCCTTGGCCATTGCCGCGCGATATTCCGCATCGGCGGCGCTGTCACGGCCCAGCGTTTCCAGCAGCAGCGGCTTGAGATGATCATGCACACCGCCAAAAAGCGGGTTGCGGTCCAGCTTGCCCAGCGCTTCCAGGGCGCGGTCAGCCTCGCCCTTGCCGGCATAGGCCCAGGCAGCAATCAGCGGATTGAAGGCGGAATGAATGCCGCTGGTCGGCCCTTCGGCCACCAGCCGCAAAGCGGCATCATAATCACGCCCCAGCATCGCCCCGGTGGCAACCGCAATGCGGGCCACATGATCGCCGGGATTGCCATCGCGCAGGATGCCGGCCAGTTCCAGTGCCTGCGGCACACGGCCATCTGCCAGCAGCGACAGGAAAGCACCCTGGGTGAGCATGCCGCTGCGCGGTTCTTCATTCAGCGCGCGCAGATAAAAATTCGCCGCCGAGGCGTGATCAAAACTCAGCCGGGCATGACGCGCGGCCAGGAAATGGCCATAGGGCGAGTCAAGCTGGGCCGGCGCCGCATGCACCACATTCGGCTCTGCTGCCGGCCCCGGCGCCGGGGCCGATGTGCGCATCGTGCAGCCGGCCAGCAGCAGGGGCGCCAGCGCCACCATAACCAGCACCCTGGCCAAGCCACCGCCCTGGCCGGTCAGGGCGGCATGAGCGGCGCGGAATGGAGCCTGGATATTGGCCGGATGCATGAATGCTGCCTCACATATTGGGATAGTTCGG
>DLGP01000064.1:37971-44665 GCA_002482765.1 Alphaproteobacteria bacterium UBA7691 | reverse complement strand
CACCGCAATCATCTGGCCCGGGCCAGATGATTGCGGTGGATCTCAAGAAGGGCCGGCTGTTCAAGGATCGTGAGATCAAGGACCGGCTGGCTGCCGAGCATCCCTATGGCGAATGGGTCAAGGGCATCTCGACGCTGGAAGCGATCAAGGAAGCCGCGCCGGTGGGCCCGAGCTTCGACCGCGACGGCCTGCGCCGCGCCCAGCTGGCCGGCGGCCTGACGCTGGAAGACATGGAGCTGATCCTGCATCCGATGGCGGAAGATGCCAAGGAAGCGGTTGGCAGCATGGGCGACGACACGCCGATTGCCGTGCTGTCCGAACAATATCGTGGCCTGCATCATTTTTTCCGCCAGCAATTCAGCCAGGTGACCAATCCGCCGATTGACAGTCTGCGCGAGAAGCGGGTGATGAGCCTGCGCACCCGCATGGGCAACCTGTCCAATGTGCTGGACGAGGATGAGCAGCAGGTGAAGATCCTGCTGCTGGAAAGCCCGGTGCTGACCAATGCCGATCTGGCCCGGGTGCTGACCTATACCGCCAATACCACAACGCGGATTGACACCACCTTTGCCGTGGATGGCGGCCCCAGCGCCATGCGCGATGCGATCAAGCGTATCCGCACGGAAGCCGATACGGCGGTGCGTGGCGGCGCGGCGCATCTGGTGCTGACCGACGAGGCGCAAAGCGCCGAGCGGGTGGCGATCCCCACCATCCTGGCGGTGGGCGCGGTGCACAGCCATCTGGTGCGCGCCGGCCTGCGCACCTTCACGTCGCTCACCGTGCGCAGCGGCGAATGCCTGGATGTGCATTACTTCGCCGTGCTGATCGGCGTTGGCGCCACGGCGATCAATGCCTATGTGGCGGAAGCCAGCCTGGTGGATCGGGTGACGCGCGGCCTGCTTGGCAAACTTTCGGCCGAAGAAGCCGTGGCGCGCTACAAGGATGCGGTGGATGGTGGCCTGCTCAAGGTGATGTCGAAGATGGGCATCTCGGTGGTCTCCAGCTATCGCGGCGGCTACAATTTTGAGGCGCTGGGCCTGTCACGCTCGCTGGTGGCCGATCTGTTCCCGGGCATGCCGTCGCGCATTTCCGGCATCGGCTATGATGGTTTGCAGAAGAAGGTGCTGGAACTGCATCGCAAGGCGTTCCGCCAGGATGTGGTGGCCCTGCCGGTGGGCGGCATCTACCGCTATCGGCGCGGCGGCGAGGCGCATGCCTGGGAAGCCAACCTGATCCACATGCTGCAAACCGCCGTGGCGAGCGAGAATTATGCGCTGTTCAAGAAGTATACGCTTGGCCTGCGTGATCTGCCGCCGATTTCGCTGCGCGATTTGCTGGAACTGAAGCCGGCCGGACAGAAGATTCCGATTGAGCAGGTTGAGAGCGTCACCGAAATCCGCAAGCGCTTTGTCTCGGCGGCGATGTCGCTCGGTGCGCTCAGCCCGGAAGCGCATGAGACGCTGACCATCGCCATGAACCGCATCGGCGCCAAGTCGGATTCCGGCGAAGGCGGCGAAGCACCGGAGAATTTCAAGCCGCGTCCGAATGGCGATAATGCCAATTCGGCGATCAAGCAGATTGCTTCGGGCCGCTTCGGCGTCACCGCCGAATACCTGACCAATTGCCGCGAACTGGAAATCAAGGTGGCGCAGGGTGCCAAGCCCGGCGAAGGCGGCCAGTTGCCCGGCTTCAAGGTGACCGAGCTGATCGCCAAGCTGCGCCATTCCACCCCCGGCGTGATGCTGATCTCGCCGCCGCCGCATCACGATATCTATTCCATCGAGGATCTGGCGCAGCTGATCTACGATCTGAAGCAGATCAACCCGGAAGCCACGGTCTGCGTCAAGCTGGTATCGGAAGCCGGCATCGGCACCATCGCGGCCGGCGTCGCCAAGGCCAAGGCTGATGTGCTGATGATCTCGGGCCATGTCGGCGGCACCGGCGCCTCGCCGCAAACCAGCGTGAAATATGCCGGCACGCCGTGGGAAATGGGCTTGAGCGAAGTCAACCAGGTGCTGACGCTGAACAAGCTCAGGCATCGCGTCAAGCTGCGCACCGATGGCGGCCTCAAGTCGGGCCGCGACATTGTCATCGCCGCCATGCTCGGCGCCGAGGAATATGGTGTCGGCACCGCGGCTCTGGTGGCGATGGGCTGCATCATGGTGCGGCAATGCCATTCCAACACCTGCCCGGTCGGCGTCTGCACCCAGGCCGAACCGCTGCGGCAGAAGTTTGATGGCTCGCCGGAAAAGGTGGTCAACCTGTTCAGCTTCATTGCCGAGGAAGTGCGCGAGATTCTCGCCTCGCTCGGTGTGCGCAGTCTGAACGAGATCATCGGCCGCACCGATCTGCTGACCCAGGTCAGCCGTGGCGGCGCGCATCTGGATGATCTGGATCTCAACCCGATCCTGGCCCAGGCCGATGCCGGCGATTATGCGCGCTACTGCACGCTCCAGGGCCGCAACGAAGTGCCGGATACGCTGGATGCGCAGATGGTGAAGGATGCCGCGCCGGTTTTCGGCCATGGCGAGAAGATGCAGCTGGCCTACAATATCCAGAACACGCATCGCGCCATCGGCACCCGGCTGTCGTCGCATATCACGCGCAAATTCGGCATGAAGGGGCTGAAGCCGGGCCATATCACGGTGCGGCTCACCGGCTCGGCCGGGCAGTCGCTCGGTGCCTTCGCGGTGCAGGGCCTGAAGCTGGAAGTGTTCGGCGATGCCAATGATTATGTCGGCAAGGGCCTGTCCGGCGGCATGATCGTGGTGCGCCCGGCGCCGTCCTCGCCGCTGGTCGGCCAGACCAGCCGCAACACCATCATCGGCAACACGGTGCTGTATGGCGCCACCGGCGGCAAGCTGTTTGCTGCCGGCCAGGCTGGTGAACGCTTTGCGGTGCGCAATTCCGGCGCCACGGCGGTGATCGAAGGCTGCGGCTCGAATGGCTGCGAATACATGACCGGTGGCCGTATCGCCATCCTGGGTGCCGTGGGCGACAACTTCGCCGCCGGCATGACCGGCGGCATGGCCTTCGTCTACGATCCGGAGAATACGCTGCCGATCTCGATCAACGACGAGAGCGTGGTGTATCAGCGCATCGCCTCCAGCTATTGGGATGGTGTGCTGCGCGGCCTGATCGAAGAGCATGTGCGCGAAACACAATCGGCCTATGCGGCAGACCTGTTTGCCGATTGGGACAATGTGCGCGGCCGTTTCTGGCAGGTCTGCCCGAAGGAAATGATCGCCCGCCTGGAACATCCGCTATCGGATGCCCAGGCCGCCAAGCGGGCGTAAGCGCCGATAACGTCACCGGCCTCACCACTCCATAATCGTCATGCGCGGACTTGATCCGCGCATCTCGCTTTTTCTCTATTTTCCTTGAACTACCGGGCAAGGAGAGATGCGCGGATCAAGTCCGCGCATGACGAGGCGGGGGAAACCGGTCTGAAAAGCGGTTGAAATTTAAACCGGATAGCCGTGGGTCGCGCCGGCATCTGGCGCCCTGAACCGGATAGCCCGTCGCCAGAGCGGAATATGACGACGCGGGCCGGCTCGCTCAGGCCATTCAGCGGCTCAGGCCAGGATGCGCCACAGGATCACCAGCATGCCGACCACGCCGCCGAAATAGGCGATGGTGCGCGCCCAGGGGATGCCGGCAGTGTAGACAATGGCATGGCCCAGCCGGGCCCAGAAGAAAAGCTGCGCGCCGGCGGCGGTCATCGCATCATTCTTGCCGGCCAACTGCGCCACCAGCACCAGGGCGGCAAACGGCACCAGGTTTTCCACCAGGTTGAGATGGGCGCGATGCGAACGGCCGATCCAGCCGCCGGCAGCGGGGAAATCCTCGCGGTTGCCGGCCACGCTGTAGAGGCCGCGCTGGGCGATGAAGCCAAGCGTATAGGGGAAAGCGAGCAGCAGGCAGAGCAGCGCCGACCAGGCCAGCATGGAAAGTTCGATACTCATGGCGATAACCTTTCTTCGTGGGTGAGGATGACAGCAGGATCGGGTTGCAGGATGCCGGCGCCGAGCCGGGCAATATCGCTGAGCGCAGCGCGGTCGGCGCCGCTTTTTGCCGCCACGATCAGGCCGTTGGCCATGCCGACCAGGAAACGCGCCAGGTTTTCCGGCGCTTCCGGGCTGGCGATCTCGCCGCGCTCACGGGCAATGCGCAAAGCGGCGGCGAAAGCCTGTTCCATGCCCTGCCAATGCGCCCGGGCGCGCGCGGCCACGGCGGCATCATGCGGCGCCATTTCCATCGCCGAATTCACCATCAGGCAAGCGCGGCGCTCGGGATAGGCGAGCAGGAAATCAATCAGCGCCACACTGGCCTGATGCAAAGCCGCCAGCCCGGCGCCGGGTTGCAGCAATGGCCCGAGCAGATGCGCCGCCAGGTCGCTGCAATAGCGGTCGAGTGCGGCCAGAAACAGGCGGTTCTTGTCGCCATAGGTGTCATACAGGCTCTGCCGGCTGATCCCCATCACCGCCACCAGCTGGCTCAGCGAGGTGGCGGCGAAACCCTGGCGCCAGAACAGCTCCATGGCGCGCAGCAAAGCCGCTTCGGCGTCAAATTCCTTCGGTCTGGCCATGGCGCCACCCTGCCAATTATGGACCGATCAGTCAATAATTATTTTTCTTGCGGTTGCGAACAGTTTGGCGCAACTTACGGTTAACCATAACCAGGGGAAAGCAGAATGCTTAAAGCCCATAACCCGCGCGACGCGATGTTGCCGGCCGGTGCCTATTCTCAAGGTATCGAAATTCCTGTCGGCAAGCGCCTGCTGTATATCTCGGGCCAGGTCGGCGTTGATCCCACCGGCCGCTGCGGCATCGGCATCCTGGAACAGGCACATCTCGCCTGGGCCAATATCGGCGCCATCCTGCGCTCGGCGCAGATGGAGCCGAAGGATCTGGTCAAGCTGACCATCTTCTACAGCAAGGCGCTGGACCTGAATGATGCCATGCGTTCGGCGGTCAACGACATCCGCAAACGTTTCCTGGGCGAGCATCAGCCGGCCTCCACGGCGGTTTTTGTCGACCGGCTGATGCGGCCGGAATGGCTGATCGAGATCGAGGCGGTGGCGGCGCGCTGATATTGGCTGGTTTTCCGGCAAATTCAGCCGGATGTGGTAGCCTGATACAGCCTCTTGGTTTGGCCCCGGGCTTTCCGGTATAATGTCGCCACCATGCCAAATGATGATGCGCCAATAATCCCGCCGGCGGCAGGCAGCGATAGCGCCCCGCCGGCAGCCCAGCCGATTTCCCTTTCCAGTAGTGCGCCGCCATGCCGCTAGCGGCAGAGCTTGGGCTGCTGGTGGCCTTGATCCTGCTCAATGGCGTGCTTGCCATGTCGGAGCTGGCGGTGGTGTCGGCGCGCAAAAGCCGGCTGCAATTGATGGCCAGCCGCGGCGATCTCGGCGCCGAGGCGGCGCTCAAGCTGGCCGCCGATCCGGGGCGTTTCCTGTCTTCGGTGCAGATCGGCATCACCCTGGTGGGTATCGCCGCCGGTGCATTTTCCGGCGCCACGCTGGCCGAGCGGCTCGGCCTCTATCTGCTGGAACAATTTGGCTGGAGCGAAGCCCTGGCCGATGGCATCGCCTTTGCCCTGGTGGTCACGCTGGTGACCTATCTGTCGCTGATCGTTGGCGAATTGGTGCCGAAGCAGCTTGCCTTGCGTAATGCCGAGCGGATGGCCAGCCTGGTGGCGCGGCCGATGACCCAGGTGGCGCGTTTTGCCTCTCCGGCCGTTTCGCTGCTGGATATTTCGGCCAAGCTCTGCCTGCGGCTGTTCGGCAGCAGCCGCGACACGGCCGAGCAGGTCACCGAGGAAGAGATCAAAAGCCTGGTGGCCGAGGCCGAAAGCGCCGGCGTGGTGGAGCCGGCCGAACGCGCCATGATTGCCGCCGTGATGCGGCTGGGTGATCGCCCGGTGCGCTCGGTGATGACCCCGCGCACCGAACTGGACTGGATCGACCTGGATGCGCCCCTGCCGCGTCAATTGGCCACCCTGCGCGGCAGCATGCATGCCTGTTTGCCGGCCGGCCATGGCGGCATCGATCATATCGATGGCATCCTGCTGGTGAAGGATGCGCTGGATGCGGTGATTGATGGCAAGCCGCTGGAATTGCGCCCGCTGGTGCGGCCGGCGCCGGTGGTGCCGGAAACCGCCGATGTGCTGGAAGCGCTGGAGCAATTGCGCCATTCGCCCACCGGCATCGCCCTGGTGGTGGATGAATTCGGCAGCCTGCAAGGTGTGGTCTCGGCCGCCGATATCCTGGAATTCATCGTCGGCGAATTGGCCACGCCGGAAGGCCCGGTGGAACCCTGGCTGGTGGCACGCGAGGATGGCTCCTGGCTGGTGGATGGCCTCACGCCGCGCCACCATATGGCTGAAACGCTGGGCTTCACCCTGCCGGATGACGAGGATGATTACGACACGGCGGCCGGCTTTGCCCTGGCCCGCTTCGGCGCCATCCCGCAAACCGGCGACCGGGTGGATTGGAATGGCTGGCGTTTTGAGGTGGTGGACATGGATGGCCGCCGCATCGACAAGCTGCTCGCCAGCCGGCTGGATGGCTAGCAAATCCAGCACCCTCACCGTCGTCATGCCCGGGCTTGACCCACTGGTGTCCGGTTTAGGTTTTTGATCGTTGGCTGCGGCCAGTATTCAAAACAAAGTCGTCATGGTCGGCGCA
>DLGP01000064.1:490-37902 GCA_002482765.1 Alphaproteobacteria bacterium UBA7691 | reverse complement strand
ACGGTCTGTGTTGTGGGACGAGTGCAGCGCGCCTTGCGCCAACGGTGTTGAGAAAACCTGGAGTGATCGGAAAGCCCAGCCCCGGAAAGCCCAGGCGCCATGCAGGATTTTATCAACACCCGACAAGCTGAACCGGACAGCCATGGGCCCACATCCTTGGTCTGGCCCAACCCCTGCTTGCCTGCCAGGCCAAGTGGCATTATTTTGCAACAATATTTGGTTAGCCCTGGCTAATCCGGAATGACAAGGTTTGTGATGATGTCCGATATAAAAACCCCAGAGAGCCAGGAAAATGCTGATCGGTCAGCCAGCCAGCGCCTGCCCTGGTCCACACCCAAGCTGCGGCTCTATGACGCCAGCGCGCTGACCAAAGGCACCAGCGACCAGTCTACGGACGGTTTTATGAACACCCATTCCTGACCCAGCTCGGTGATGTTTCTGGCGGCAACCGGGGCGGCCGCGCAATCTTTGCTGCGGCTGGATCATGCTGCCGTGCCGGCAGCGCGCCGCCCGCCCCAACGTAACCTGGCGCCAAGCCGGCTGCCTGGCGGCGCCTCAGGCACAATAACCCTGCTCAGCGGGGCCTTGTACAATATCCCGCATCTGGCTGCGGCGCTGGGGAGTGATCCACGACTGTCCGGTTTAGGTTTTGTCGGAGCGTCGAAAGACCCGGCATTGCTGAGGTTTTGGAACTTCGTGCCTTGAGCAGACACAAAATCAGCGCTGCTGAAATATCGCGACGCTCAAATCCATCATCCTCACCGTCGTCATGCCCGGGCTTGACCCGGGCATCCCATTTTTTGACTGTTTTCCAACAATTTTTCAATTGGAGTGAGATCCCCGGGTCAAGCCCGGGGATGACGACGGAGCGGACGCTCAGTCGGCCAGACGTTAAACCGGACAGCCGTGGGTCAAGCCCGGGCATCCCATTTTCCGATGAATTCAGCTATATTTCTGGCAAAAAACGGGATGCCCGCTTTCGCGGGCATGACGACTCTTTGGAGGGGCGTTAACAGCGCCATCGACTTAAACCGGACAGCTGTGGGCCGGCACCCTAGGACTTGCCCAACTTCTGCTTGCCTGCCAAGCCAAGCGGCATTATTTTGCAACAATGTTTGGTTAGCCCCGGCTGATCCGGAATGACAAGGTTTGTGATGATGGCCGATATAAAGCTCCCTGAAATCCAGGAAAATGCTGATCGATCAGCCAGCCAGCGCCTGCCTTGGTCAACGCCCAAGCTGCGGCTCTATGACGCCAGCGCGCTGACCAAAGGCTCCAGCGACCAGAGCGTCGACTTCGGCCTTAACACCCATTCCTGACCCAGCTCGGTAATGTTTCTGGCAGCGACCGGGGCGGCCGCGCAATCTTTGCTGAGGCGCTGCCCGGCCGGCATGGCCATCACCGGCCTGTTTCAGGATGCCGATTGCGCCATGCTGCGGCTGGATCATGCCGCCGCGCCGGCAGCGCGCCGCCCGCCCCAGCGTAACCTGGCGCCAGACCGTTTGCCCGTTGGCCGTCTGCCTGGCGGCGCCTCGGGCACAACAACCCTGCTCAGCGGGGCCTTGTACAATATCCCGCATCTGGCTGCGGCGCTGAGGCGTGATCCGGCGCTTTCAGCGTCGCTGCTGGCCGATGCGGTGCTGGAACGCTGGGGCATGGCGGGCCTGGCCCGGCTGAATGGCGATTATGCCCTGGCGCAATGGCAGCCGCAGCGCCAGGCCTTGCTGCTGGCCAGTTGCCCGATGGGCTGGGGCAGCCTGCATTATGCGCAAACCCGGGATGGCCTGGTGGTGGCCAGCCGGCCAAGCTGGCTGCTGGCCTTTCCCGAGGTTGATCCGGCACCCGATCTGGATGCGCTGGCCCTGCGGCTGGCCAAGATGGATTATCGCCTGGGCGATCGCACCGCCTGGCGCCAGATTCGCCGCCTGCCGCCGGGCGAAGCGCTGGAATGGCGCAAGGACCATGGCGTATCGCAAGCCGCGCCCTTCTGGTCGCCGCTGCCGCGCCAAAGCCTGCGCCTGCGGCGCGACGAGGATTATGTTGAAGCGGCGCGTGAATTGCTCGACCGCGCCGTGGCGGCGCGGCTGCCCAAAGGCGAGCCGGTCTTGTGCCTGCTCTCGGCCGGGCTGGATTCCCCCGCGGTGGTGGCCAGCGCCGTGCGGCAGCATGATGCGGCGGTTCATAGCCTCACCGTGCGCAGCGACCCCACGGCCCGGCTGCTGCAACCCGATGCCGGGCATTTTGCCGATGAATGGCAGCGGTTGCAGCCTTTCCTGGCGCAATATCCGGGCCTGGTCGCCCATGTCGCCGATGCCGGCCTGCCCGATCTGGCGCTGGAAACCCCCGGCAGCCTGCTGCAAAGCCGCGACTGGCCGTTCAAAAGTCCATATCAGATCTCCTGGCACACCCTGCCGCTGCAACACACCTTGCGCCAGCAGGGCATTGCCACTGTGCTGAGCGGCGATGCCGGCAATGTCACGCTGAGCTATACCGGCCGGCATGTGGTGGCGGATCAACTGCTGGCCGGGCGCTGGCTGGCGGCGTGGCGTAACGTCATCCCGTTCCGCCGGGATTGGACCGGCCGGCCGCGTTCATTGTGGAATCAGGGTCTGCTGCCGCTGCTGTCGCCGGAAATGCAGCGGCGGCTGCGCCGCTTGCGTGGCCAGCGTGATTACTGGTGGCAGGAATGGAGCACGTTGCGGCCGGATGTGGCGCAACGGCTGGAGCTGGATGACCATGACCGGCCGCTGCTGCGTACCGGCTCGCCCGATCTGGATGTGCAGATCATGATTCTGGACCGGCATCGCCACACCAATGCGCAGTTTGCGCATTTCCTGCAAGGCCAGAACTGGGCCTGGCGGGATCCCTATCTCGATCTTGATCTGGTGGAATTCTGCCTGGCGCTGCCGCGTGAACAATACCGCCGCAATGGCATGGATCGCCGGCTGGCGCGCCGGCTGCTGGCGGGTCAGGCGCCCGACAACATCCGGCTGGAAACCCGCATCGGCCTGCAACATGCGGATTGGTACGATTGGATGGACCGCCGGCGCGATTGGATGGCGGCGGAACTGGCGCGGATCGAACGCTCGCCGCTGGCAGGCGCTATCCTGGATACGGCGCAGATGCGTGCCATCCTGGATGCCTGGCCGGCCACGCCGGAACAGGCCGGGCGGTTTCCCACCTCGCATCGTCTGCGCAAGGGCCTGGGCGAAGCGTTGCGGCTGGGGCAGTTCATCCTGATGCAGGAAGGCCGCAATGACTAAGGCCCCGCCGGCTTTGATGCCGGTGCGGGCGGTGCCGTCGGGCCAGGGCGGCGATTTTGTTTTGCGCCCGATAGCCGGGGCGGCGGATTTTCTGTTCGGCCTGCATGGCCGCCCGCCGGCTGGCGATCCGGCAGCGGCCGGGCTGCAAACACTGCCGATCCGCGCCTTTCAGCCGGGCCGGCCGGCCTTGCCGCCGCTGCTCTCGATCTGGCATCTGACGCGCTGCGGCTCCACCCTGGCCGCGCGGATGCTGGCCTGCCTCCAGGCTTTGCAGGTGACGGATGAACCGGGCGCGCTAGTTGATATCTGCGGCGCCTTCTGGAGCCTGGTGCCGGATGCCGAACGGCTGGCGGCGCTGGATAAAACCCTGCTGGCGCTGGGCCAACCGCTGCACCACGCGGCGCGCCATCTGGTGGTGAAACAATCTTTGCGCGCCGGTCTGGAGCCAGACCTGTTCACGCGCCTGCATCCCGGCATGCAGCGGTTGCTGCTGATCCGCGATCCGCTGGAAATCCTGGTATCCAATCTGCGCGGCAAACCGGGCTGGCTGCACTTGCGCCACATGGCCTGGTCGCCGCTGCTTTCGGGCCTGGCGCTGGATCGGCAAAGCCGCCTCAGTGATGCGGAATTCATCGCCCATTGCCTGGGCCGCGCCTTCAGCATCCTGGCCGACCGCGTGGCGCAGAATCCCGCCGGCTGGCTGATCCTGGATTATGCGGAATTGCCGGATGCCATCATCACCCGGCTGCTGCCGCGCCTGGGCATCACGCCCAGCCCGGATGAACTGGCAGCGATGGCCGAGGTGACAAAATTGCAGGCCTGGAACCGCGCCGGCCGCTTGCCGTTCAGCGATGATCGCGCCGAAAAGCAGGCTGCCGCCAGCCCGGAAATCCGCGCCTTGTGTGACCAGTTTCTGCGCCCGCCCTGGCACAGGCTGGCGGCTTTGCATGCCGGGCAGCGGCTATGATCCGTGCCGGGCAGCCAGGTTTTCCACGGTTGCCACAAGGGCGGGCAGATCGGCCAGATCGCCGCTGCGCTCCAGCCGGTAGAGCGGCACGGCGCCGGCCAGGGCCACGTTGCGCTGGAAAGCAATGCGCGCCAGCGCATCGCCCCGGCTGAATTCCGGCCGATACAGGTGGCGCAGCAAAAGCGTTGCAGTCTCCGGCCCCTTGGCCCGCTCCAGCCTTTGCCCATTTGCGCCGGGCGACAATACCAGCACCAGCGCCAGGGGCAGCGGCTGTGGCCGAAAGCTTTGCGGCATCGGGATATAGAATTTATCCAGGCCTTCGCGCACGCGCAGCGCTGGCTGCACCTTGTCGCCGGCCATAACCGCCGCGCCCTGCCATAGTTTCATGGCCGGAAAACCCGGTTGCACCAGCCTGGCTTCGGTATCGATCACCGCCTGATCGTCGGTTATCAGGCCATGGCCACGGGCGATCAGGGCGCGGGCCAGGGTGGATTTGCCAGCGCCGCTATCGCCCGCCAGCGCCACCGCCGCGCCGCCGATCTGCACCACACAGGCATGCAGCGGCGGCTGGCCGCGCTGGCACATCAGCCAGCCCAGCGGCGGGCCGCAGAGCAGCGCGTGCAATTCTGCCGCAGGCGTGCCGGGCGGCAGGTCTATGGTGATCTCGCGGCCGTCACGGATCAGGAAACGTGCGCCGCGCAGGGCCTGAAACAGGCCACTGCCATCGGCATGGATCGCCAGCCGGCGCGCCTGGCGCAGCGGCGGTGTGGCCGGGATCGCCACCGGGCCAAAGCGCAGCAGGATATCGGCGGCACGATCCGCATCGGGTTCCGGCCATAGCAGCGGCAGCGGCCGTGGGCTGCGCAGGGTCAGGCCATAGATCCGGTAGCGATACTCACCGGTCATTCATCCACCCCTGCCCGGGTAAGCTGCCAAACAGCAATATTTGCACGGCTGGCGGGCCTCTGCCATAAAAGGTGGCCTATCGTCTGACAACAGCCAATACACGCCATGACCTTTGCACCAGATACGCTTTTTCACCGTTCGCCCAAGCTGCTGGCCACTGAGGTGGATGGCGAACTGGTGATGATGGATGTTGAAAGCAGCAACTATTTTAACCTTGATCCCATCGGCACCGCCATCTGGCAGCGGCTGGAAAATCCCGTTGGCTTTGAAGCGCTCTGCCTGGATTTGCAACAGCGCTATGACGCGCCGCTGGATCGGATCCGGCAGGATGTTGCCGCTTTGCTGTCTGACCTGCTGGCGCATAAGCTGGTGCTGACTGACACGCCATGACATACGCGCCGCTGCCGGACCTTGCCATTGGCGCCAGACATGCAGCTTTCCTGCTGCTCCAGGGCCGTGCCGCTGCCGCAGCCGAACTTTGCCATCGCTTGCAGGCCATTGATGGCCGTATCGAATGGATTGGCGGCTTTATCGATCTGCTGACCTGGGCCATGCCACGGCCGCAGCTATATCCGCTGGTCCGTGCCCTGGTGGATGCCGGTTTTGCCAATCCGTGCAGTTTTGATCTGCTGGCCGCCACCGCTATCTGGGCCGGCAAGCCAGAGGCTGCCCGGGCCTTGACCGATCCGGCGCGGTTTCTCCAGGTTGCTGCGCTGCATGGGCCGGACGATCCGGTGCTGCCCTTGCTGGCGGCGGAATTGAGCCGCGATCTGGAGCATTTTCAGCAGCCCAGTTCCCGCGCGATCCGCATGGGCTGGCGGCGCAATCATCTGGAGCAGGACGAAAGCCCGCTGCTGCGCCAGATGTTTCAGCGCTTGCAGACAATGGCGCTGGATTACATCGCGCGCCTGCCAGCCGAGCCGGACAATCCCTTCCTGCGCGCCCGCCCGGATCGGCTGGGCCTGCGCGGCTGGAGCGTGGTTTCTGGCGCTGAAACCCATCATGTGTCGCATCTACATCCCAAAAGCTGGGTCAATGGCGTGTATTATGTCGCGGTGCCGCGCGTGGTGGCGGATGCCGTGGAAAAGCCCGGCTGGCTACGAGTTGGCCCGGCGGTTGAGCGTGGCTTCAACGCCGAAAATGGCTGGGATGAACGCTGGATCCAGCCGCAGCCCGGCCTTGTGGTGCTGATGCCGAGCCATTTCACCCACGAAACCCGGCCGCTGAATCAAGCGGATGAGCGCCGTATCTGCGTGGCGTTTGAAGTCTTTGCGCAGCCGGCCTAGCCCGGTTCAGCTCTTGTAGCCGGGATCGAGCCGTTCCAGCTTGCGCAGCAAGGCCGGCCAGACCAGCCGGCCGCCGCCGCCATGGGTCACCTGGCGCGCCTGTTCCATGATGCCGCCAACAATCTCGGGCGCCACAGCGCGCAAGGCGGCGCCGCCAGCCTGGGCCAGCACCTGGGTGGCGCAGGCGCGTTCCAGCACATAGATGCCCAGGAAGGCATCGGCCACGCTGGGGCCAAGCGCCAGGGTGCCGTGATTACGCAGCAGCATGGTGTTGCAGCGGCCCAGATCGGCCACCAGGCGCTGCTTCTCCGCCGGATTCAGCGCCACGCCCTCGTAATCGTGGTAGGCCAGATTGGCATAGGGAAACAACGCCGTCTGGCTGATCGGCAGCAGGCCGCCTTCCTGGGCCGAAACCGCCACCCCGGCCGGGGTGTGCAGATGGATCACGCAGCCGGCATCGGGCCGCGCCTCATGCACGGCGGAATGGATGGTGAAGCCGGCCGGGTTGATGCTGTTCGGCTCGTCATCCACCACATTGCCATGCAGATCCACTTTCACCAGGCTGGATGCGGTGATTTCCTCAAACATCAGGCCGTAACGGTTAATCAGGAAATATTCCGGCGCCGCCGGATCGTCCTGCGGGATGCGGGCGGAAATATGGGTGAAGATCAGATCATCCCAGCCGTAATGCGCCACCAGGCGATAACAGGCGGCAAGGTCAACCCGCAGGCGCCATTCGGCATCTGACACAGCGGCGCGATTATTCAGGCTGGCAATCTGGCCCATGGTTTTTTCCTCCCGATTATTGTTTGCAGTGTGAGCCGAACTGCGAACAAAAAAAAGGGGTGGCATCAGTGATGCGGTCGCATGGCAGGCTTCGGCCTGCCGCAGACAAAAAAAGGGGCCGCATCAGCGATGCGGCCCAAGTCTAGGGAGGAAACGCCCGAGAAGGGCATGCAGCAAGCCGGGAAGCGTTGCTGCGATGCACAATGTAGCGGGATGAATGGTGCAGTGCAAGAGGAAAGTTATAAAAAAATGCTCATGCCGCAAGTTATTGTTTTTAAGGGTATATATGGCCTGCGCCGCACCTGTTGCTGATATGTCACAGGCTGCATAAATATTGCGCCCGCGAAGGCGGCAACCGGAAAACCCGTATGTAAGCGAATGGTTTAGCCCTCACCAGGGCAAAGCCGCTTCTGCCTTATTTCCAGGCAGAGAGCCAGGCGGGCAGTTTTTCGGGCGGCATCGGTGCGGCGATCAGGTAGCCCTGCACCACATCGCAGCCCAGGCGCAGGGCGCAATCCCAGTCGGCCTGGGTCTCGATTCCCTCGGCCACGGTGCCGATCCCCAGGCTGCGCGCCAGCCGGATCGAGGAGGCCATGATGGCGCGCGCCGAGGCATCGCTGGCGGCGCCGGTGACAAAGCGGCGGTCGATCTTCAATTCGTCAAACGGAATCCGCTGCAATTGCTCCAGCGAGGAATAGCCGGTGCCAAAATCGTCAATCGACAGGCCGAAGCCTTTCAGCCGCAGCCGCGTGACCACTTCCAAAGCCGGCGCCAAATCCTGGATTAACCGACTTTCGGTTACTTCAAGCAGGATATCCTCCGGCACCAGGCCATGGCGCAGGGTGGCTTCCGCCACCTGATCCGGCAGATGCAGCCGAGTCAGGTCGGGTGCCGAGATATTGATGGCGATTTGCAGCCGGTGGCCCTGGCGATGCCAATCCACCAGGCTGGCCAGCGCCTGTTCCAGCACGGCGGCAAAAAGCGGCTCGGCAGCTTTGCCGGCTTCCGCCACCGGCACAAAATCCACCGGTGACACCATGCCCCGGCTGGGATGATGCCAGCGCGCCAAGGCCTCCACCCCCACCACGCTGCGGTCGCGCAGGTTGATCTTGGGCTGCACCGCGATGCCGATCTGGCCGGCGGCGATGGCAGCCAGCAATTCCGCCTCGCTCACCGGGATGGCCGGGGCCGCCGGCAGTGTCGCCGGTAGCTCATTGGGATTGCGCAGCGGCGCCAGCCGGGTCAGCAGGGCATCAAATTTGGCTGCGGTCAGCGGTTTTTCGATCACGCCGATGATATTCAGTTCATGCGCCCGGGCCAGCGTCTCGGCGGTGCGCAGCAGGCGGGCATTCTCGCCGCTGATCAGCGCAAGCTGGCCGTCATAGGCGCGCTCGGCCAGATGGCGCAGCACTTCAATGCCATCCATCACCGGCATGTTGAGGTCGAGCAGGATCAGATCCACCGGCCGGCTCGCCGCCGCCAGCGCCGCCAATGCCTCGCGGCCATCGGCATGCGCGGTGCAGTGCAGAAAGCCATAGCGGCGCAGATAGGCCAGCGCCACGTCGCGCATCAGTTTGGTGTCGTCCACCACCATGACCGACATAGAGGCGGGATCGAACCCGGACAAACCACACTCCCCCGAAACGGAAAAGTGTAGTGTGCTGGCCGCAGGGCCTACGTCAAGTCGTCTGATGGCTGGATGCAGGAGAATTGCCCTATAGTACCTTTTGTGGTACATAAGCTAAATGCCGAAGCCGGTGATGAAGCGCGTTCAGGCGATTTTCTTCCGCACCGCCCAAGGCGGCGAGCCGGTGAGAGAATGGCTGCGTGACCTCACGGCGGAGGATCGCAAGGTTATTGGCGGTGATTTGCAACTGGCGGAATTCGCCTGGCCTGTGGGCATGCCGTTGTCGCGTCCATTAGGCCAGGGATTGCATGAAATCCGCTCGCGCCTGCCCAGTAACCGGATCGCCCGGGTGATATTCTATATCAGCGCGCAGCAGGAGATGGTTTTGCTGCACGGCTTCATAAAAAAGACTGAGAAAACCCCCGTCGCTGATCTTGAACTGGCGCGGCGCAACAAGCGGATGCACGAAGGAGCGCAAGCATGAAGCGCAGGAATCCACATTCCGGCTCAAGTCTGGAAAGTCTGCTACAGGAAGACGACACGCTGGAGGAATTGCGTGAAGCGGCAATCAAGAAGGTGGTGGCCTGGAAACTGGCTCAGGCCATGCAGCGGCAGAAGATCAGCAAGGCGGAAATGGCGCGCCGCCTAGCCACCAGCCGGTCGCAGCTTGATCGCCTGCTTGATCCCGATAACACCACGGTTACCGTTGCCACGCTGTCGAAGGCGGCACGGGCGGTTGGCAAGCGACTCAAACTTGATCTGGTTGATGCAGCCTGAAATCGCCTGCCTGTCACACCGCCTTATCGTGAAGCGCTGTGATATTCGTCATTCGGCCGCATCTCGATGGCGGCCGCCATGCGGTTCGACATGTTGAAGAAACTGGCGGTGGCGGCGATGTCCCAGATATCGCGGTCGCTCCAGCCGGCCTTGCGCAGCGCGGCGCGGTCGGCTTCCACCATCTTGTCCGGGCTTTCGGTCAGCTTGGCGGCAAAATCCAGCGCGGCGCGCATTTTCGGCGTCAGATCGGCGACGCGGTAATTCATCACCATCTGCTCGCCCAGTTTGGGATCGCCGGAAAGCGCCCGCACCGCCGCACCATGCGCGGTCAGGCAGTAATAACAATGATTGATGCTGCTTACCGCCACCGCGATCATCTCGCGTTCCAGCTTGGACAGGCCCGAAGGCGCCAGCATCAATTCGTTATACATTTCCGAAAAGCCGCGCAGCTTCTTGGCATCGAAACTGTAGCTTGCCAGCACATTCGGCACATAGCCCAGCTTCTCGTCGCATTTGGCGAAATAGGCCTGCGTGTCGGGATCAAGCTTGGCGCGTGGCGGCACCGGGATATCCAGCGCATGCGGCTTCGGGGCTTTCGGTGCCTTGGGCTTGGCGGCGGCTTTTTTGGTCTGGGCCATGATCGGTCTCCTCCTGGACATCATCAAGCCTAGAAGGTTTCCGCCGGCCACGGAAGCGGCGGGCAGTTCAGGTCTTATCGAACCCGTCGCGGAAGCCGCCGACCTGGCCGCGATGGCGCAGCAGGTGATCGGCCAGCACGCAGGCCAGCATCGCCTCGCCCACCGGCACGGCGCGGATGCCGACGCAGGGATCATGGCGGCCCTTGGTCAGAATCTCGGTTTCCTGGCCGAAGCGGTCGAGCGTGGCGCGTGGATTGAGGATCGAGGAGGTCGGCTTCACCGCAAAGCGCACCACAATATCCTGGCCCGAGGAAATGCCGCCCAGGATGCCGCCGGCATGATTGGCGTTGAAATATGGCTGGCCATCGGCGCCAAGGCGCATCTCGTCGGCATTCTGTTCGCCGGTCAGTTGCGCAGCATTCATGCCAGCGCCGATCTCGACGCCCTTCACGGCATTGATGCTCATCATCGCGGCGGCCAGGTCGGCATCCAGCTTGCCATAGATCGGTGCGCCCAGGCCGGCCGGGATGCCGCTGGCCACCAATTCCACCACGGCGCCGACGCTAGAGCCGTTTTTGCGGATGCCGTCGAGATACTCCTCCCACTGCATCGCCGCCTCTGGATCGGGGCACCAGAACGGATTCTGCGTCACACTGTCCCAGCGCCAGTTGGCGCGGTTGATTTCAAGCTCGCCGATACGCACCAGGGCGCCGCGCAGCATCACACCCTGGCCCAGGATATGGGCCAGAACCTTGCGCGCCACCGCGCCGGCAGCAACCCGGGCGGCGGTTTCGCGTGCCGAGGAGCGGCCGCCGCCGCGATAATCCCGCACACCGTATTTTTTCCAATAGGTGTAATCGGCATGGCCGGGGCGGAACTTGTCCTTGATCTCGCCGTAATCCTTGCTGCGCTGATCCTGATTTTCGATCAGCAGAGCGATCGGCGTGCCGGTGGTGACGCCTTCGAAAATGCCGGACAGAATCTTCACTTCATCCGGCTCGCGCCGCTGGGTGACAAAACGCGAGGTGCCGGGTTTGCGCTGGTCAAGCCAATGCTGGATGTCAGCTTCGGAAAGGGTGATGCCCGGCGGCGTGCCGTCGATCACACAGCCCAAAGCCGGGCCATGGCTCTCGCCCCAGGTGGTGACGCGGAAGAGCCGGCCGAAGCTGTTATCCGACATCAGTCCGCTTTCTTGCCGCCGAGGCTTTGCAGCAATTCGGCCACCGCCGGGGCCTGGTCCACCGCCACCATGCCGACGCTGTGATAGCCGCTATCGACATGATGCACTTCGCCGGTGACGCCGCCGCCCAGCGGGCTGAGCAGGTAGAGGCCGGCGCCGCCCACTTCCTCGATGGTGACATTGCGGCGCAGCGGCGCGTTCAGTTCGTTCCATTTCAGGATATAGCGGAAATCGCCGATGCCGCTGGCGGCCAGGGTCTTGATCGGGCCGGCCGAGATGGCGTTGACGCGGATGCCGCGCGGGCCGAGATCGGCGGCCAGATAGCGCACGCTGGCTTCCAAAGCCGCCTTGGCCACGCCCATCACATTGTAATGCGGCATCACCCGCTCGGCGCCGAAATAGGTCAGCGTCACCGCCGCGCCGCCTTCGCTCATCAGCTTTTCAGCGCGCGCCATCAAAGCCGTGAAGGAATAGCAGCTCACATTCATGCTGAGGGCAAAATTCTCCGGCGAGGTGTCGACATACCGACCCTTCAGCTCTTCCTTGTCGGCATAGGCGATGGCATGCACCAGGAAGTCGAGCTTGCCCCATTCGCGGCCCAGGGTCTCAAAAACCGCATCCATCGACGCGGCATTGGTGACATCACATTCCATCACCAGCTTGGCGCCGATCTGCGCCGCCAGCGGTTCAACGCGCTTTTTCAGCGCATCGCCCTGATAGGTGAAGGCCAGTTCGGCGCCCTGGGCGGCTACCGCCTTGGCAATGCCCCAGGCCAGCGAGCGGTCATTGGCCACGCCCATGATCAGACCGCGACGGCCCTGCATCAGGTTACCGGCATACGGGGCTTGCGGCTGCGGCATGGAGCTTCCTCAATCTGGCAAAAAAGAACAAATCGCGCCAATCCGGGGCGTCGGGCAGGCGACAATAGCCGAAAACCGCCCGGCGCGCCAAGCATCCGGCTTGATGCAGGTCAATTCCCCATTCGCCGCGCTAAGCTATAGCCTTGTTAACAAAAATTCATCCCGAAGCCGATTGGTTTGCACAGCGGCTTTACGTATTTATCGCATTCGGCGCGAATCGGATTTGTTCCTATACTCGCGTTTTCAGATTCCAGGGGGTTGTTGTGAAGGCAGGTTTTGGTATCCCGGTGATGGTGCGGATCATGGCCATCATCGGCGTGGCGATTGCCAGTCTGGTGACGCAGATGCTGCTTGATGAGGCCGATCAGCGCCAGCATGTCATCCAGGAACGCCGCAGCGACCTGCGCCATCTGGTGGAAGTGGCACATGGCATTGTGGAAAGCCATGCGCGCCAGGTTGCCGCCGGCAAACAGAGCGAAGCCGATGCCAAGCAGGCCGCGCTAGCCCAGCTTGAAGCCCTGCGTTACGAGAAGAACGAATATTTCTGGGTCAACGACATGGCCCCGGTGCTGCTGATGCACCCGTTTGCCAAGCAGCTTGTCGGCAAGGATGTGTCGGCCAATGCCGATCCCAATGGCAAGCGCCTGTTTGTTGAATTCACCCGGGTGGTGCGCAGCGAAGGCGCCGGCTTTGTGGATTACCTGTGGCCCAAGCCGGGCCATGACCAGCCGGTGCCAAAAATCTCCTATGTGAAAGGTTATGCGCCCTGGGGCTGGGTGATCGGCACCGGCATCTATATCGACGATGTGGAGGCCGATGCCGCCGCCTCACTGCGCGATGCCATCATCGCCGTGACCATCAACAGCCTGGTGCTGGTGCTGTTCGGCTTTTTGCTGGCGCGCAGCGTTGCCAAGCCGTTGCGTGACCTGACCGGCGCCATCCTCAAACTGGCCGAACGGCAATGGCAGACCACGGTGCCGCATACCGCCAAGCGTGACGAGATCGGCGCCATCGCCCGCTCGGTTGAGGTGTTCAAGCATAACGGCCTGGAAAACGAGCGTTTGCAGCAGGAGGCGGAAGCAGCGCGGCAGGAGCGTGAGGCGGCCCGGGCGCTGCGGGAACAACGCGAGGCCCATGCGGCGGCTCAGATCGCCGAATTGGTGGAAGCCGTGTCGCAGGGCCGGCTTGATCGCCGCATCGAGGAGGGCGACAAGGAGGGTTTCCAGCTCACCGTCAGCCGCCAGCTCAATGGCCTCACCGCCACCTTGCAGGGTGTTACCGGCGAATTGGCCGAGGTGATGCACGCCCTGGCCGATGGTGAAGTGACGCGCCGCATCCGGGGTGATTATCGCGGTGTCTATGGTGAATTGAAGGATTCCGCCAACAGCATGGCCGAGCGTTTGAGCGAATTTGCCCGCCGCCTGGCCGCTTCGGCCAATCAGTTGCGCGATGCGGCGGCGGATATCTCGGCCGGTTCGGAAGACCTGGCCGGGCGTACCGAAAGCCAGGCCGCGACGCTGGAGGAAACCGCCGCAGCGATGCATCAGGTCACCTCCACGGTGCGCCAGAATGCCGATAATGCCCTGGCGGCCGACCGGCTATCGGCCGAGGCGCGGCAGACCGCGCAACGCGGCGGCCAGGTGGTTGGCAATGTGGTTGGCGCCATGGACAAGATCGAAGATGGCGCGCGCAAGATTTCCGATATTGTGACACTGATCGACGAGATTGCCTTCCAGACCAACCTGCTGGCACTCAATGCCAGTGTGGAAGCGGCCCGCGCCGGCGAGGCCGGCAAGGGTTTTGCCGTGGTGGCGCAGGAGGTGCGCGCCCTGGCGCAGCGCAGCGCCAATGCGTCAAAGGATATCAAGAGCCAGATTTCGGCTTCCAATGCCCAGGTGCGCACCGGTGCCGAATTGGCCAATCAGGCCGGCGGCGCGCTGGAGGATATTGTCGGCGCGGTGCAGAAAGTCACCAGCATCGTGGCTGAGATCGCCTCGGCCAGCGGCGAGCAGTCACGCGGCCTGGATGAGGTGAACAAGGCGGTAAGCAACATGGACGAGATCACCCAGCGTAATGCGGCGCTGGTGGAACAGACCCATGCCTCGGCCCAGGCGCTGGCCAACCAGGCGCAGGAACTCACCGAACTGGTCGGCTTCTTCAAGCTGGCGCAGCAGAGCTTCGAGCAGCGCACCGCGCGCCGCATGGAAACCACGGCGGCCGATCATGTGCTCTATAACGGCGAGCAATTGCCGTTGCGCAACTGGAGCCGCATCGGCCTGATGTTCGGTCCCTGTCGGCAGATGCCCAAGCTTGGCGCCAGCCTGTCGCTCACCGTGGTAGTGAACACGCCGGCCCAGGTATTCCGCTTTGCCGCCGAGGCCCAGGTTGTGCGGATCGATGGCAGCTATGCCGGCGTGCGCTATACCTGCGCCGATGCCGACACGGCCGAGGAAATCCGCGCCTATTTCGCCCGGTAGAAGGTCAAGGTCGGAGAACGTCAGCCCGCAAAAAACTGGTCATGGTACGCGAAGGCGTACCATCCACGTTTTTTTACCGGCTGAGAAAAGTACTCGTGGATGGTCGGCCTGCGCCGACCATGACGGCTTTTGCTCTTACGGCGACAGGCGGTAGATGCGCACGGCATGGGGCGGGAAATCCTCCTCGAAGCCGCTGCCGCCGGCCAGCAAGGCCGGTGGCGCATCGGTGTCGAACCAGCGCTCGATGCGGCGCATGGGCTGCGGCAGGCTGACCGCCAGGCGCCAGCGTTGCGGCGTCAGGTTCACCGCCAGCAGGGTGAAGCGGCCGTCAAAACTTTTCAGCAGCAGGCGCAACGGCGCCGAGGCATCGCTCTCGGCGGTGGCCAGCAAGGAAGCGGCGCCGGGTTCCAGCGCCAGCAGCCGCACCTGATAGTCAAAGCCGGCGGTTGGACTAAGCAGCGCCGGTGCCAGCCGGTCGATCTCGCGGTTGAGCCGTGCCACGGTCTGCCATAGCCCGGCTGCGGCAGCGATGGCGCCGGGGCCGGGTTTTGGGCCATCGCGGCGCCGGCCGTCAAAAACCTGGATGCCGTAATCCAGCGCCGGCACCGGGGCGATGCCGATGGCGCCGCTGCTGCGCCCGGCATAACTATCCTCGGCGAACCAGACCAGGCCGCTGGCGCCTTCCGCCAGGGCGCCATAGGCCAGCGCGCGCGCCTCGGCCGGGCTGGGCAGGCGGCGCCGCTCATCCGGCGCTGCGGCATCATCCAGGGTGCCGAAAACTTGCAGCATGGCCCAGACTGGCAGCGGCCGTGCCTGGCCGGCCTGTTCGGCCAGCATCTGGCGCAGGCCGCGCAAACCGGCTTCGGCCGCTGCGGTGGAAGCCGGGCGCAGATCGGCCGGGCCGGGAGCGCGGAACGGCAGGGCGCGCGCCAGCCGGATGCCGGCAGGATCAAACCAGGCCGAGTTGTCCGCCGCGTCATCACTGTCTTCGGCATCCGTTTTGCGCGCCGGCATCACTGCCAGCAGGCGGGCGCCGGCAGCGGCTTCCAGCACCGCGTCTCGCGGCTGCTCGGCCCAGGGCGCCACGGCATTGAAGCCGGCATTGGCGGCAGCGGCAAAGCCGAAGCGCAGGCCGCGCTGGTAATCCACCATGGCATTATCCAGCACCAGCGGCAGCAGCGAGCGCGCCGGGTCCAGGCTGTGGCGGGTCAGGCCGAGGCGGTCGGTATGCGGCACGCCGCCGCGATGCAGCCGCACCACGGCATCCGGGCTGTCGCGCCAGGGCAGATCAGCCGGCGCGGGCGGCGCGGCGGCACAGCCGGCCAGCAGAAACAGCCATGCTGCTGCCGCCAGCCGGGTCATGTGATCAGCTATCAGCCTTGTAGCTGGCCTTGTGACCATTTTCGGTCAGCCGATCCATCCAGGCCAGCAGCACGCCGGATACCACAAACGCCATATGGATGCCGACCAGCCAGGCCAGTTCAATATGATCAATGGATTTGATGTTCATGAAGGCGCGCAGCAACTGGATCGCCGAAATCGCCACGATGGAAGCCAGCAGCTTGAGCTTGAGGCCGGAAAAATCCACCTTGCCCATCCATTCCGGGCGGTCCTTGTGATCGGCCACATCGATCTTGGAAACAAAATTCTCATAGCCCGAGAAGATCACCAGCAGCAAAAGGTTGCCGGCCAGCGACAGGTCAATCAGCGCCAGGATCGACAGCACCACATCGGATTCCGACATGGTGAGAACCGCCGGGGTGACATGCAGCAATTCCTGGCCGAACTTGACCAGCAGCAGCACCAGGCAGAAGGCCAGGCCGAGATAAAACGGCGCCATCAGCCAGCGGCTGCCGAAGATGATCTTTTCGACCAAGTGTTCCATGAAAACTTTCCGGGCGGGGGGGAGAACCGGGCCACAGCATAGCGAAAGCCGGCCAAACCGGCCAGTGCTGGACCCGGCCGGCAAGCTGCGCCAGTATGCAGCGTAACAGCGATATGCAAACCACGGAGCAGCAACCATGAGCATGGAAGATTGGAATGTCTACCGGAAGGAACTGGCCCAGGCGGTTGGTAATCTGACCCAGCTCAATCCCGACATGATCGCCGGCTACCGGGCGCTGAGCGGCGCCGGCAAGCAGGTCGGCCCGCTGGGCGACAAGGTGCGCGAACTGATCGCCCTGGCCGTGGCGGTCACCACGCGCTGCGATGGCTGCATCGCGGTGCATAGCGCGGCGGCGCTCAAGGCCGGTGCAACGGATGCCGAAATCGCCGAGGCGCTGGGTGTGGCCATCTCGGTCAATGCCGGCTCGGCTTTGGTCTATTCCGCCCGGGTGATGGATGCGGTGGGCCAGGGCCGCGCGCAGCAGGCCGCCAAGGCCGCCGGCTGAGGGCGGCGCACATGCAACAGGCAGATCGTTATGCCAGCTATAGCAGCCTGCGCTTCAACCGCCCGGCCGAGCGTGTGCTGGAAGTGGTGATGGCCGGCAAGGATGGCCGGCTGCCCACCACAGACCATGTGATGCATCGTGAACTGGCCGAAGTGTGGCGCGATATCGATGCCGATCCGGATGTGGCGGCGGTGATCCTGCGCGGCGAGGGCAAGGGCTTTTCGGCCGGCGGCGATTTTTCGCTGGTGGAAAGCATGGCGGGGGATTTCAACGCCCTGACCCGGGTGTGGAAGGAAGCCCGCGACCTGGTTTACAACGTGATCAACTGCTCAAAGCCGATTGTTTCCGCCATGCATGGCCCGGCAGTGGGCGCCGGCCTGGTGGCCGGCCTGCTGGCGGATATTTCCATCGCCGCCAAGACCGCCCGCATTATCGATGGCCATACCCGGCTTGGTGTGGCGGCCGGCGACCATGCCGCCATCATCTGGCCGTTGCTCTGCGGCATGGCCAAGGCGAAATACCATCTGCTGCTCTGCGAGCCGGTGAGCGGCGAGGAAGCCGAGCGGATCGGCCTGGTGTCACTCTGTGTTGACGAAGCGGATTTGTTCCCCAAGGCGCTGCAAGTGGCGCAGCGCCTGGCTGCCGGTTCGCCCACCGCGATCCGCTGGAGCAAATACGCGCTCAATAACTGGCTGCGCCAGGCCGGGCCGACCTTCGATGCCTCGCTGGCGCTGGAGATGCTGGGTTTCAACGGCCCCGATCTGCGCGAGGGTGTGGCCTCGCATCGTGAGAAACGGCCACCGGATTTCGCCAAGACCGTGCCTTTATAGGCCGGCCCGGGCGCGGCGGGAGATTGCATTGCTCGATATCCGCACCCTGCTGATCGTCACCTTCGCGCTCACCCTGGCGCTGGGTGTGGCTTTGCTGATCGTGTGGCGCGGGCAGTCGTTCATCCCCGGCATGCGGCTGCCCGGCGTGCCGTATTGGGCTTTTGGCTGCCTGCTGGTGGGCCTTGGCCTGCTGCTGCTGTCGCTGCGCGGCCTGATCAACGACTGGCTCTCGGTGGTGCTGGCCAATGTCATCGTCATTGTTGGCCAGGGCCTGATGGCGCTCTCCGTCGCCGACCTGCTGGATTGGAGCAGGCGGCGCGTGCGGCTGGTGATCCATGCCACGATCATCCTGGCGGCGGTGTTCTGGCCGCTGGCGCTGCTGTTGGTGCCGCAGAATATCGGCCTGCGTGTCACCGTCTATGCCGTGATTGTGCTGGTGCAGTTCATCGTCATGCTATGGCTTTTGCTGCGCGCCGATACCCTGCCGCGCCTGCAACGCTGGGCCTTTGCCATTGTGGTGGTGCTGCATATGGCGGCGGTGGTGTTGCGCGGCATTTCCGGCCTGTTCATCCCGGCTGGTGATGCCTATTTCAGCCGCAACTTGCTCAACACAATCTGGGCATTGGAGAATATTGTCTCGGTGGTGGCCTTCACGGTCTGCTTTGCGGTGTTGCTCGGCGCCCGGCTGATGCGCGATGTGGAGCGCCAGAATGCCGCCCTGGGCGAAGTGATCGGCACCCAGCGCCTGCTGCAAATGCAGTTGCGCACGGCGCTGGATCAGGAAGCCGCCATGCGGCAGGAGCAGCAGCTTTTTATCAATCGGATTTCGGCTGATTTTGACGTGCCGCTGCGGTCCATCGGCCAGCGTGTCGAGCGGCTGCGCGGGTTGCCGCCGCCCTTGTGTGACAGCGCTGCGCCCAGGCTGGATGCGATTAGCGGCGCGGCCCGCCGGCTGCGGCTGCTGATCGACACGTTTCTGCTGGATCGCCGCATCCAGGGCGGCATGGCCGAGATGCGGCAGGAACCGGTGGACCTGAAGGCGTTGCTGGCCGAATTGTTGCAGGAACAGGCGCGGCCCGGGGCGCGGCCGGGCGCCGAATGGCGGCTGCAATTCAGCGCCCCGGCGGCCCCGGTGATGGCACGCGGCGATGCCGCGATGCTGGCCGTGGTATTCGGCAATCTGCTGGATAATGCGCTGAAATATTCTGGCCCCGAGGCGCCGGTGCAGGTGACGCTGGAGCGGCTGGGTGATGAGGCGGTGGTGACGGTGACGGATCGCGGCATCGGCATTCCGGAACGTGATCTGGGCGCCATCGGGCAGCGCTTTTTCCGCGCCGGCAATACCGCCGCTGTGCCGGGCACCGGCCTGGGCCTGTTCAGCGCCGGGCGGCTGATCCAGTTTCATGGCGGGCGTTTCACGGTGGAAAGCCAGCCCGGTTTGGGCAGCAGCTTCAAGGTGCTGCTGCCGCTGGGCGACGCGCTGGTTAAGGAGACGCCGGGTGTTTCTTGATCAGCGCACCCTTGCCGTGGTGCTGGCCACGGTGCTGCTGTTGCAGGGCATCGGCTGGCTGCTGATCTGGCGCAGCCAGCCGCGCACTGCCGGGGTGCGCACCGCCAGTATTGCTGCCTTGCTGTTTGTGCCCGGCCTGCTGCTGGTGTCGCAGCGCGGCCAGGTCAATCCCTGGATCAGCGAAGTGCTGGCGAATTACTTCAGCGTTGGCGGCCTGCTGCTGACCCTGCTGGCGCTGGCGCAGATGGTGGAGCGGCCTTTGCCGCTGCGTGCCGGGCTTTTGCTCTATGGCATCAACCTGCTGATGTGGCCGGCCTATGTGTTGCTGGTGCCGGGCCATCCCGGCTGGATCGCCTTGCTGGGTGCGGTGCCGGGCCTGGGTTATGCCCTGCTCTGCGCCCGCGAAGCCTGGGCGGCGCGGCAGGTGCCGCAGGTGATCCGGGGCCTGGTGACGGCGCTGAACCTGATCCATGCCGCCGTTGCCGCCTTGCGGCTGCTGGATGGCGCGCAGCATGTGCTGACCGGCCGGGGCGTGTTGCCGGCCTCGGCCAGCAATATCTTCTATCTGGAATTCATCCTTTATGCCGCCTTCTTCTTCATCGGCATCATTGCTCTGCTGGGCAGCCGGCTGGCCTATGCCCAGATGCAGCAGAATGAAATGCTGCTGCGCGAGGCCGATCAGCGCCACAAGCTGCAAGCCGAATTGGCGGCGGCCTTGGCCGAGGAAAGTGCGGCACGGCGCGAGCAGCGCCATTTCCTCGATATGGTGGGGCATGAATTCCGCACCCCGCTGGCGATCATCGATCGCGCCGCCGAGATGGTGGCGATCAGCCTGGAAGGCAGGAATACTGAACCCTATCAGCCGGCGCAACGCGAGGTGAGCGACCTGCGCAGCGAAGGCCAGCGGCTGCGCCTGATGATTGATGCTTTTCTGGCGCAGGAACGGCTGCAAAGTGGCCTGGGTGATGCGCGGCGCGAGGTGGTGGACCTGGTGGCTTTGGTGCAGGATCTGCATAACCGGCTCGATCCCTGCCAGCGCGCCCGGCTGGATCTGCAATTGCCGCCGGCCTGCCTGGTGCGCGGCGATCCTGATCTGCTGCGCATCGCCCTGGCCTGCCTGCTGGATGCGGCATTGCCAACAAAAGATAGTTTGGTGCTGCGGCTGGAGCCGCAGCCGGGCCGCGCCGAACTGACCCTGCTGGGCAGCGCCTGGCGCCAGATGATGGCGGTGGATGACGATACGCTGGGCCGCGCCACGGCGCGCCGGCTGCTGGAGGCGCAAGGCGGCGCCTTGCTGCTGGGTGCGCTGCCGGGCCGGCTGGCCTTGCTGCGGCTGCCGCTGGCCGAGACGGCCGCCATGGTGGCACCATGAAGGTGGACCTCCTGACGCTGAATTTCCTGCTGCTGATCCAGCTTGGCATCCAGGCCGTCGGCTGGGTGGCGCTGCATAATGGCCTGCGCACCCGGCCCGGCATCCGCAACATCATGCTGGGTTCGGTGGCGGCGGCGCTGGGCACCACGCTGCACCCGATGCGCGCCTTCCTGCCGCCGGTGCTGGTGATCAGCTGCGCCAATCTGCTGATCATGGCCGGCTATGCCCTGGTGATGGTGGGCCTGGCGCAATTCACCGGCCGGCCGCCGTTGCGCTGGCTGGCCTGGCTGATGGTGCTGTTCACCGCCGCTGTATGGCCGGCCATGCTGCTGCTGGCGCCGGATGATGTGTCGCTGCGCATTCTGGTATTTTCGTTCATCGTTGGTGTGCTGGCCACCGCCACCGGGCTGAACATGATCGGCGCCAAGGGCGCGCCGCCACTGCTGCGCTGGTTTCTGGTTGGGCTCAATCTGGCGCATGGCCTGTCGTCGCTGCTGCGCGCGGCCGAGGCCGCCATCGCACCGCCACGGGATTTTTATCTGGCCGAGGATGCGGCGCAGATCATGTGGTTCCTCGGCACCATTCTTTATGTCGGGCTGCATTTCATCGCCCTGGTGGCATTGGTCGGCAGCCGCCTGCTGGCCGAACTGACCGAGCGCAACCGCGCCCTGGCCGAGGAAGTGGAAGCGCGCCGCCGGCTACAGGAGAAACTCAGCACGGCGTTGGACCAGGAAAGCGCCATGCGCCGCGACCAGCGCCTGTTCATCGACATGGTGGGGCATGATTTCCGCACCCCGGTGGCGGTGATCGACCGCGCCGCCGAAATGCTGGAAACCCTGCTGCCCGGCGCGCCATTGGCCATCGCCCAGCGGCTGGCGGCGATCCGCGCTGCCGGCCGCCGGCTGCGCCGGCTTTTGGAAACCTTCCTGGCTACCGAACAGCTTGAGGCCGGGTTGAAAGCCGGCCGCCGCGAGCCGGTGTTGCTGCTGCCGCTGTTGCAAGATTTGCAGGCCGAATTGCCGGCGGGCGAAGCGGCCAGGCTGCGTTTTGAATTGCCGGATGCAGCCGCCCAGCCTATTGCAGCCCAGCCTATCGCAGCATTGGGCGATGCCGAATGGCTGGGCGCGATCTGTGCCAACCTGATCGACAATGCGCTGAAATATTCCGCCCCGGATGGTGTGGTGCTGCTGCGCCTGGAGCGTGAGGCCGCTAGCGCGCTGCTTTGCGTGATGGATCACGGCATCGGTATTCCGCCGGCCGAACTGGCGCAGATCGGCAGCCGGTTTTTCCGTGCCAGCAATGCCGGCATGGCCAAGGGCACCGGCTTTGGGCTTTATGCGGCGCGGCGCCTGATCGAAGCCCAACAGGGCAATTTCAGATTGTTTAGCGAAGCGGGTGTCGGTACGCGCGTCGAATTACGCCTGCCGCTGGCGCATTCTGACCAATTGCTACAAATCCCGACAAATCCCGCCACCGCCAGTAAATAAGCCAGCAATATAATGGCAATATAAGCAGTGTCACAATTGAATAATACTTGCCGCATAGATTTCAATTTTGAATATTGAATCGGCTATGGCATTGGAATCGATGCCATTTTCAATACACGCAGTTCGCGAGAAAGCTGGTTCGATTTATGGCCATCGGGCAGGAATCCTTGGGCGACGCAGCGCCGCAAAGCCTGAATCCGAATTTGCGCGTGTTTCTCAAGGCGGCGGCTTTGCATGCCCGCTTCACCTCCAACCTGCCCAATGGCCAGCGCCTGATCATGCGCACGCTGGATATTTCCGGCCTGGGTGGGCTGAATCTGGATCTGCGCGGCGCGGTGCTGACTGGCTGCACCATCACTGATGCCATGCTGCGCGGCGCACGTTGCGATGCCGCTGATCTGTTCGGCGTGGATTTTTCCAATGCCGATCTGTGCGGCGCCAGCTTCATGCGCGCCGATCTGCGCGGCGCCAATCTGGCCCATGCCAAGTTGAATGATGCCGTGCTGCGCGATGCCGATCTGCGCCCCGGCCAGGTGGTGAAATGGAGCAATGGCCGCGAGGAAAAGGAAGAGCGCGCCACCGACCTGTCCAATGTCTCGATCGACCGCGCCGATTTCTCCGGCGCCGATCTGAGCAATTCAACATTAAAGTTATCGTCCGCCAAAGGGGCGAATTTTGCCCGCGCCAATATGTTTGCCGTCAACCTGGCCGGCGCCGACCTGAGCGGGGCGGATTTTTCCGGTGCCCGGCTGCGTGAGGCCACGCTGATCGGGGCGCAGATCGCCGGCGCCAAATTTGTTGGCGCCGACCTGACCGGCGCCAATCTGCGTAATGTTGATCTGGGCCGCGCCGATTTTGCCGGTGCCGATCTCAGCGGCGCCATCCGCCGCCGCAATACCGCCGACCTGCCCGATTGGCTGATCCCGCTGATTGATGAACACAGCCTGTGGATCAACACCAATGGCAGCGGCGGCACCCGGCTTGATCTCGGCGGCCGCTCGCTGATCGGGCTTGATCTATCCGCTTCCGATCTGCGCGCCGCCATGCTGCGCGGCGCCGATCTGCGTAATGCCGTGTTGTCGGAAGCCGATCTCACCCTGGCCGATCTGTCGGATGCCGACCTGACCGGCGCCTATCTGGATGGCTCGGTGCTGGATGGCGCCAATCTGGCCGGCGCCGTGCTGCTGCGCTGCAAGGCGCGCGGTGCGCGTTTCCTCTCGGTGCCGCTGCGCGATCCGGCCGGCAAATATACCGGCCGCACCTGGCCGGCCAATCTCAGCCGGGTCAATCTCAACGAATCCGACCTGCGTGGCTCGCGTTTTGGCGATGCCCGCCGGGATGGCTTGCAGGCAATTGGCGCCAATACCGCCGGTTGCGATATTTAACCCGCGTTTAGACCTGCCGCAGGTAGTCGACGGGGCAGGATTTTTTCTTATACTGGCGCCATGGTCTCCCGCACTGAAGGCAATGCCATAACCGATCCCACCAAGGTGCTCGTTGTTGAAGACGAGCCATCCTTGCGGGTTGATCTGGTCGATTTCCTGCTCGCCCATGGCTACAGTGTCACCGGCCTGGGTGATGCCTATGGCTTCCGCAATCATATCGCCTGGCATGGCGCGCCTGATCTGGTGCTGCTGGATGTCAACCTGCCGGATGGCAATGGCTTTGATCTGGCACGCGAGCTGCGCCAGCAATCCGATTGCGGCATTGTGATGCTCACCATGCGCAGCGGCGCCGATGATCGGGTGGAGGGGCTGGAAAGCGGCGCCGATGCCTATCTGGTCAAACATGCCTCCTTGCGTGAGATCGAGGCCACGATCCGCTCGGTGTTGCGCCGGCTGGAGCAGAATCGCGGCAACGATACTGCCGCTGTTGCTGGCGCCGCCGCTGGCGCAAACGAAGCGGAAACTGCCCAGGCCGCGCCCGCTGCATCCGAACCCGGCTGGGCCTTCCAGCCGATGCAATGGCAGTTGCTGGCACCCAATGGCGCCGTGATCCGCCTCACCGGCAGCGAAGTGGCGTTTCTCTCCGCCCTGGTGGAACGCGCCGGCAAACCCTGCCCGCGTGATGAAATCGCCCGCGTGCTATCGCGCCCCTCCTTGCGCGCCGAAGACCGCTCGATAGATGCCCTGGTGCGCCGCCTGCGCCGCAAGATCGAGGAAACCAGCGGCGGCGAAGCCCCGATCAAGATGGTCTACGGCATCGGCTACAGCTTCTCCGCCCCGGTATTGGTGAAGGAAAGCTGAGGCGGCGGGCCCGCTTGGGCCGCTGCGATACCCGGGCAGAATGATGGCAAAAAAAAGCAAAACAGATGCCGCTTCGCTGGAGAAAATGGGGGCCGCCCGGCTGGCCGCGCTGCTGATTGAGATCGGCGAGGAAAATCCGGCGGTGAAGCGCCGGCTGCGCCTGGAACTGGCCGGCGCACAAGGCGTGGATAGCCTGGGCGCAGAAACGCGCAAGCGCCTAGCCTCCATTGCGCGGGCGCGGGGCTATCTCGAATGGCCGCAATTAAAATTGGTCGCCGCCGATCTGCGGCTGCAATTGCGCATCATTGTGGATCGGCTGGCGCCGGAAGATGCCGCGCAGGCCTGCGAATTGCTCTGGCAAATGCTTGATCTGGCCGATAGCCTGCAAAATCGCTGCGACGATAGTAACGGTCTGCTGCATGATATCTTTGAGCAAACTTGTGACGATTTGGGCCGGCTGGCCGTACAGGCCAAGCTTGCATCCGAGCAGCTGGCGGATCGCGTATACAACGCGCTGGTGGAAAAAAACCAGCATGGCCATAGTGACGGTCTGATCCCGGCATTGGCTCAGGCGCTTGGCGCTGCCGGCCTGGAGCGGCTCAAATACCATTTCAATACGCTTGCCAAGCAGCCGGCGCCGCAGCCTGCCGGCAAGCAGCGTGTGGTTATCGGCTGGTCGCTGAACGGGCCGATCCATGCCGATGAATGGGAAGGCCTGGCGCGCGACAGCATGATCCGCCAAGCCATGATGGCCATTGCCGAGGCACAGGGCGATGTTGATGCCTTCATCGCGCAATATGATGCCAAGACCAGGAAAAGCCCAAATATCGCAGCGGATATTGCCCGCCGGCTGATGGCGGCGGGCCGCTTGCAGGATGCCTGGCAGGCGCTGGAGGCGGCCGAGCCGCTACCGCCACGGCAGCGCCTGAGCGCCGGTCCTGCGCCTGGGCCGGAACGAAAAATATTCAGCCCGGATTGGGAGAATACGCGGATCGAGTTGCTGGATGCGCTCGGGCGCGGCCCCGAAGCCCAGGCGGCGCGCTGGCAATGTTTTGAGCAGGATTTGTCGGCGCCGCATCTGCGCGCCTATCTCAAGCGGCTGCCGGATTTTGAGGATGTGGAAGCCGAGGCTAAGGCACTGGCCCATGTTGAGGCCGAGCAGAAGCTGTCGCGGGCGCTGGCCTTTCTAATTCCCTGGCCGGCCGTGGAGCGGGCAGCGGCACTGATCCTGCGGCGGGCGGCGGAACTGAACGGCGATCATTATGAAATCCTCTCACCCGGCGCCGATGCGCTGGCGGGCCGCTATCCATTGGCCGCCACGCTGATGCTGCGGGCGATGATCAGCTTCACACTCGATGGCGCCCGGTCGAGCCGCTACAAACATGCTGCCCGCCACCTGCTTGATTGCGCGGGCCTGGCCACAGCGATCAAGGATTATGGCGCCTGGCCCGACCATGCCGCCTTTGAGGCCGACCTGCGCGCCAGGCATGGCCGCAAAAGCGCTTTCTGGAGCCTGCTGGCGTGATTGGTCTATACGCCCCGATACCCATCCATTTATATGGTATGTCCTGGAATTTCAGCAATTTAAGGAAGATTGGCGTCCCCGGAGAGATTCGAACTCCCGACCCGCTGCTTAGGACGCAGCCGCTCTATCCAGCTGAGCTACGGAGACGTTGGGGCGGAACCTACCGCGTGACGGCGTGATAGGCAATGCGGCGACACTTTTTCACGTCGTCATGGCCCGGGCGCAGACCCGGGCATCTCGGTCAGGCAGCGAAAGACCCCCGGGTCAAGCCCGGGGGTGACGACGGAATGGAGCGGACGGGTGCGGCCTGCGCCTACCGCTGCTTCAGTTTGGCCAGGGCGGCGAACGGGCTGTCCTTGATGATTTCGGCTTCGCGCTGGCGCTTTTCCTGCTCGCGCTGGCGCTTGGCCTGGATCGCCTTGCCCGAGCGCACAAACATTTCGATCGCCGGCTGGCCTTCCTCCAGGCTGCGCTGCACCGGGCGGTAGCCCAGCTTGATCAGCAGCAGGCGGATCTGCTCCGGGCCGCAGCCGGCCAGGTTCATCCATTCCACCGCCGGCGGGAAAGACCCATCCTGGCGCGGCTTGCGGCGTGCCGGGGCCTGGGCTTGGGCCGGCTTGGCAGTTTCGGCCGGGGTTTCAGCCGGGGCTTCGGTTGCAGCTTCAGCCTGGGCCTCGGCTTCCACCACAGCCTCCAAAGCCACTTCACCGGGCGCTTCAGCTTCTTCGGTGGCCAAAGTTTCGGTCGCCTGCTCGGCAGTGGTTTCAGCCGTGATTTCAGCCGGAACCACGGGCGCCGCCGGGGTCACCGGCGAGATCGAGTACAGGGCCGGCGGGTGTTTGGCCTCATGCTCGGCCTTGCGCGCGCCTTCGGCGATGCGCTGCACAATATCGAGCCGGTAGGCGCGGTTCTCCACCTTCAGGAAACCGGCGGCGAGCCACCAGCGTTCCGGGCGCGGCTCCAGGATGTCGAGCGAGGTCAGGCCGGGCGGCGGCGGCGCTAGCGGCGTGCGCTCATTGTTGATCGAAAACAGCAAGGTCTTGAGCTGGCTCGGCTTCGGCTTGAGCAGCTTGGGCAGGAAGATATGCATCTCGCCAAACGTGACGCCGAAGCGGCGCAGCGGATGCCGCGCCGCCTGGTCCATGGCGCGCAAAAGATCGTTCACATCCTCGCGCAGAACGGTGCCGAAATCGGTGGCAAGCTGGAACGCCAGGCCGCGCGCCGCGCCTTTCAGATCGGCATCGCGCAGACGGTAGAGATCGCCTAAATGCAGGCGCAGATGCGCATCCAGCCAGCGTTGCAGGCGGTCTTCCACGGCGCGGCGATGCTCCGCCGGCAGCGCTTCATCGGCCAGCAGCACAAGTTTCGGCTCCAGCGGCATCGGCCCCTTGGCCAGCTTGGCCAGCGGTGTGCCATGGGCATGGATCGGATCGTCCTTGAGGATGATCGCGCCTTCCGGCGATAGGCCAAAACGCTCATCGCCCAGGCCGAGGATTTCGCGCGCGCGTTCCTCCAGGGCCGGGCCGAGCGCCCGATGCGCGGCGGCGCGCAGGGCGCGCTGTTCCTCGCTGGTCTCGTGCCCGTCCGGGGCAAAGCGCAAACCGACGATCCTGCCGATGCTCTCGCCTTCAACCATGAGCGCGTCATCCTCTGCGATACGAATATCAAGGGTTTTGAAATCACGCAGGTGCCGGGTCAGCACCGTGGCGCGGCGATCAACAAAGCGCTGCGTCAGCCGCTCATGCAGGGCGTCAGACAGGCGATCCTCGATTGCCCGTGTCTTTTCCTGCCAAAGTGCCGCGTCGTCAAGCCAGCCAGCCGATTTGCCGGCTGCCGCCTGGCCACGATTGGCGACATAGGTCCAGGTGCGGATATGCGCCAGGCGGTTCGACAGCGTGTCGATATCGCCCTCGCTGCGGTCGATGCGGGCCAGCTGGCCGGCCACCCAGTCGCTTGGCAGGCGGCCATCGCGGTCGCACAGATGGCGGTAAATCTGGCTCAGCAGGCGGATATGGCCGTCATGCAGGCTTTTGCGGAAATCGGGGATTTCACACACCTGCCACAGCAAGCCGATCCGGTCGCGGCCCTGGGCGCGGTGCAGGGTGTCGGCATCCTGCATCAGGGCTTTCAGCGCCAGGTAATCATCGGCATCGCGGGCGCGCATCAGGCCGTCGCGCGGCGGCGGCGCCTCCAGGCTGCGCAGCAAAGCCTGCGGGCTGCGGTAATCCAGCGCCGCATTGCGCCAGCGTGCCTGCCGGATCGGGTCAAAGCGGTGGTTTTCGATTTTCTCGATGATATCCGGGTCTAGCTGCGGATTGTCGCCGCCATAGGGGTTGTTGGTGGTGCCGAAGGTGCCGTTGCGCATATGCCGCCCGGCGCGGCCGGCAATCTGGCCCAGTTCGGCCGGCGTCAGCGGCCGGATCGAAATGCCGTCAAACTTGCTGGTTTCGGCAAAGGCCATATGCTCGATATCAAGATTAAGCCCCATGCCGATGGCATCGGTGGCCACCATCACATCCACTTCGCGGTTCTGGAACATCGCCACCTGGGCGTTGCGAGCGCGCGGGCTGAGCGCACCCAGCACCACCGCCGCGCCGCCGCGCTGGCGCCGCAGCAATTCGGCGATGGCATAAACATCGCTGGCCGAAAAAGCCACCACCGCCGAGCGCGGCGGCAGGCGTGAGAGTTTTTTCGGCCCGGCATATTCCAGCGCCGAAAGCCGCGGCCGGGCGATAAATTCGGCCTGCGGCACCAGGCGGCGGATCAGCGCCCGCATGGTATCGGCGCCCAGAAACATGGTTTCCTGCTGGCCGCGCGCATGCAGAAGCCGTTCGGTGAAGATATGGCCGCGCTCGGCATCGCCGCAAAGCTGGATTTCATCTACGCAGAGGAAATCATAGCCGCGTTCCAACGGCATCGCCTCCACGGTGCAGACAAACCAGGCGGCATTGGGCGGGATGATCTTTTCCTCGCCGGTGACCAAAGCCACCCGGCCCGGGCCTTTCAGCGCCACGGCGCGGTCATAAATCTCACGCGCCAGCAGGCGCAAAGGCAGGCCGATAATGCCGCTTTTGTGGCCCAGCAGGCGCTCCACCGCCAGATGCGTCTTGCCGGTATTGGTCGGCCCCAGCACGCAGAGCACGCGGCCGTCGGCAGCATGGCCCGTCGCCTGGCTGCTTTCCTGGCGGCCTGCAATGCCGCGTATTGGCGCCTGGGCATTCACGCCGCTGCCTTGCCTCCGCTGCCTGGCGGGTTGGCGGCGCTGATCGCCTTGGTGATGCGGGCCTGGGTGCAAAGCTGGCCATCCACATGGCAATCGGCTTCCAGGAAACCCAGCGCCCGGCCACGCCGGATCATGCGGCCGCTCAGCACGGCTTCGGCGCCGGCCGGCACCGAACGCAGATGCTGCACATGGATATCCACCGTCACGGCATGCTCACCGGGCTGTAGCGCAGTGATCAGCGCACCATAGGCGGCGGGTTCCAGCAGGCCGTTGAGGATGCCGCCATGCACATAGCCGCCAATCACAATCAGGTCGCCGCCGGCCTGGAAACCCAGCCGGCACAGGCCGGGGGCCAGTTCCAGCAGGCGCAATCCGGCCCAGCGATGAAACGACACGGTTTCGATCAACTGACGTGCCTGGCTGATTTTCCAGGCTTCCAGCGCGGCATCAATTTGCGGCGGGGCGGCCATTTACGCACTCCGGATACGGGCGACCGGCTAAGTGTACGGTTCCGGCGCAGGCTCGGAAAGCCTCCGGGGTTTGCAATCCCTGCGCGCGTAGCACATTGAAAAAATACGGTTTTCTGGTGGTTTTTCCAAATCGGAAACCGCGCTAGAGTGGCGGCCTCACCGCCATGGCAAAAATGCCCATGCCAGATGCCACTTTCCTGCTGCCCGAGGATGCGCACCCGAAAATCCGGCTGCTGCATGACTATTGGCGTGAATGCGCGCCGGCTGCCGGCCTGTTGCCCGGGCGGCGCCAGATTGATCCGCTGCGGATTCCGAAATTGCTGGAGAATGTCTGGCTGATGGATGTGGTGGATCGGCCGCCGCGTTTCCGCATGCGCCTGGTGGGCGGTGCCATGCGGCGCATGGGCATCCTGGCGGCGCCAGGTGATTTTGTGGAAAAATTCCTTGCCGCTGATGCGCCGCCCTTGCTGCAATTGCGCCATCTGGTGGCCGAACGGCAGCCGATCTGGTTTCGCGGCCAGGCTTATTTGCCGCATGAGACGCGGGTGTTTGCGCTGGAACGGATTTTCCTGCCGCTGGCCGATGATGGCCTGATGGTGGATGTGGTGCTTGGCCTCACCATGTTCTTCGATTGGCGCGGGCGGGAATTATAGCATCAATCCGCAATGCTGATGCCGAGGAGCCTGGCGGCGCGCAACAGGCCGCTATCGTAGCTTTTTAAGGCCAGATGGCCGCGCTCCACCACGGCAAGATGCAGGGCGTCGCCGGCACGCAGGCTAACGCCCGGTTGCCCGATCATCGCGGCGGCGCGCTCAAAGTCGATTACTTCCACCGGCAGCAACACGCAGCTATTGCCCAGCCAGTCGTTGAAGCCCGTCAGCGCCGCTGCCGCATGGCTTGGCCTGATCTCGCGCTGGCGCCGCTTGCGGGCCACGGCGCTGGCAAATTCGGTTTGTACCCAGGCGCTGGCATAGAGGCTGCCGGCGGCTTTGGCGGCCAGCCAGTCGAGACAGGCTTCCGATTGTGCTTCATGCACAAAAGCCGGGGCGATAAAGCTGGTATCGAGGTAAAACACGGGTCAGCGTGATTTACGCCGCTCTGCCACGATATCCTGCACCATGGAGCGTTTCAGTTTCGGCTGGCGCGCCAGAGCCGTGCGCAGCGCGGCGATATCCACCGGTGCGCGGCGCTCGGCCGGCAGCAATCGCACCGCCGGCTTGCCATGGCGCGTAATCACCACCTCTTCGCCGCGCAGGCTGCGTTCGATCAGGTCGCTCAATTGGGCTTTTGCATCGGCCACGCCATAAACACCCATCACAGGCTCCAGAAATATGACCATAATTCTGACCATAATATCCGGATCGGCCATCCTGTACAGAGATTATAATGCCGGCGGCCCCAGGCCGGTGATGCCGCGACGATCCATCGCCACGGTCTTGATCGCAGCATAAAGCTGCATACCCGGCACCAGGCCCAGCCGCTCGGCTGATAAAGCCGTGATCCGGGCGATGATGACGGCCGCTTTGCCATCCGGTGCCGTGCCGCAATCCAGCTTCACATCCACCGCCGCGCCGTCGCGCCGGGCGATTTCGCTCACCCGGCCACACAGCACATTCAAGGCGCTGCTGCCTTCGGGCGGCGCTAGAAACAGCGTCACGTCGCGGGCGCGGATGCGGATATTCAGCCGGGCGCCGGGCGGCAGATCAAGCTGCGGCACCAGCAGCCGGCCGGCCGGGCTGTGCAATTCGCTCAAGCCATGGGCATCGTCATGCGCCAGCAATTCAGCGGCCAGCACGGCACCGGCTTCGTAACGCCCGGTCAGCGGATATAGATCCAGCCGCGCCGCCAGTTCGGCCACGCTCCCCACCGCTTCCACCCGGCCCTGCGAAAGCAGCACCACATGGGTGGCCAGCCGCGTCACTTCCGGCAAGGCGTGGCTCACATGCACAATCGGGATATGCAATTCATCGCGCAGCCGTTCCAGATAGGGCAGGATTTCCTCCTTGCGCGCCGCATCCAGCGAAGCCAGCGGTTCATCCAGCAAGAGCAGGCTGGGGCGGGCCAGCAGGGCGCGGCCGATGGCCACGCGCTGTTTCTCGCCGCCGGATAATGTGCCGGGCCGGCGCTGCAACAAATCCTCCAGCCCGAGCAACGCCACGGTATGCTCAAAGCCGTCATTGCCGCCGCCATTCAGCCAGCGGCCATAAAGCAGGTTGCGCCTTACATCGAGATGCGGCAGCAGCCGCGCCTCCTGAAACACATAGCCGATGCGGCGTTTATGCGGCGGCAGGAAAATCCGCTGCGCGGTATCCAGCAGCACGCGGCCAGCCACCACAATGCGGCCCTGCTGCGGCCGCAAAAGCCCGGCAATCAGGTTCACCAAGGTGGTCTTGCCGGCACCGGAGCGGCCAAACAGCGCGGTAACCCCGGGGCCGCATTCAAATTGCGCTTCCAGGGTGAAATCGCCCTGGCGGTGGCGGATATCAACTTCCAGGCTCATTGCCCGCTCACCAGTTTTGCGGCGCGGCGCGACAGCATTTCGCTGCTTATCAAGGCGGCAAAGGCCAGCAAAATCGAAATCACCACCAGCCTGATTGCCGCCGCATCACCATCGGGCTGTTGCAGGAATACGTGAATCGCCACCGGCAGGGTCTGGGTCTCGCCCGGAATATTCGAGACAAAAGTGATCGTGGCGCCGAATTCGCCAATCGCACGGGCATAGGACAAAACGATGCCGGCCAGCAGACCGGGCAGCATCAGCGGCAGCGTGACGGTGACAAAAACCACCACCGGGCTGGCGCCCAAGGTGCTGGCGGCCTGTTCCAGCTTACGATCAACCGAGAGCAAGGCCAGCCGGAAAGCCTGCACCATGAGCGGAAACCCCATCACGGCGCAGGCCAAAGCCGCGCCGGTCCAGCGGAAGGCAAACACGATGCCCAGATTTTCCGCCAGCCAGGCGCCCAGCGGTCCCTTGCGGCCAAACAGCAGCAACAGCAGATAGCCGGTCACCACCGGCGGCAGGATCAGTGGCAGATGGATCAGTGCATCCAGCAGAGCCTTGCCGGCAAATTGTTTGCGCGCCAGCAGCCAGGCCGCCAGCAGGCCAAATGGCAGGCTGGCCAGGGTGGCAAGGCCGGCCACCCGCAGGCTGAGCAGCAGCGCGGTGGTTTCTTCCGGCGTCAATGCCAGGGCGGCGAAGCTCACGTCAATTGATCTTGGCGTCGGCTGGTAGCAGCGCAAAACCATGTTTGGTCAGGATCGCCGCTGCCGCCGGTTCACGCAGCCGGGCCAGATAGGCTGTTGCCTGCGGATGTTTTGATGTGGCCACCACGGCAGCCGGATAGATGATCGGCTGATGGCTGTTTTCCGGAAAGTCGGCCAGCACACGCAGCTTCGCATCGTTGGCCGCATCGGTGCGGTAGACAATGCCCAGCGGCGCCTCGCCACGCGCCACCAGGGCCAGCGCGGCACGCACATTCTCGGCCTGGGCGATGCGGCCGGAAAGCTGCGGCCAGATATTCAATGCCTGCAACGCCGCCTTGCCATATTTGCCGGCCGGCACAGCAGTCACGTCGCCCATCGCCAGCCGGCCATCCTTGCCCAATAATGCTGCCAGATCGGCGCCGGGCTGCAAATCGATGGCGGCCTTGCTGTCAGCCGGCGCCACCAGCGACAGGCGGTTGCCCAGCAGGTTGCTGCGGCTGCCCGGGCGCAGCAGGTTGCGCTGCTGCGCATAATCCATCCAGTCCAGGTCGGCTGAGATGAAAATATCCGCCGGGGCGCCGGCCTCAATCTGCCGCGCCAGTGCCGAGGAAGCGGCATAGGCGACCTTGATCGCCAGACCTTGGGGCTGGCCGGCATGGATTTCATCCAGCGCGGTTTTCAGCGAGGCGGCGGCAAAAACCAGCAAATCCTGCGCGCGCGCGTTGCCGCCAAAGCCGGTGCAGAGCAGGAACAGGCAGCAAAACAGCTGAAGCGCGCGGCGCATGATGGCCTCCGTTATGTCTGTATGACCATAACGCAGCGCGGCAGCAGCGCACAAGCGTTATAGTTATCCAGCTATTTCGAGGCTTTGCCGCGCCATTTGCGCAAGGCGGCGATATCGGCTGCACAGGCCGCCTCGCAGGCCGTTGCCATGGCGCGGTAGCGCGCCAGCACATCGGCGCCCAGTTTGGTCAGCTGTGCCCCGCCGCCGGCCTTGCCGCCGGTGGCGGCCAGCACCAAGGGTTCACGGAAATAGCCGTTCAGGGTTTCCACCAGCAGCCAGGCGCGTTTGTAGCTCATGCCGAGGCGGCGGCCGGCAGCCGAGATCGAGCCGGTTTCGGCGATGCCTTGCAGCAGGTCGGCCTTGCCGGGGCCGAGGAAAACCTCGGGCGCCAGCACCACGCGCAGGCGCAGGGCCGGTATTGTAAGCGGCGGAGTGTTTTTGCGCGTCATGGCCAAAATCTAAGCCAGCCGCCGCAACGCCGCCACTGTCTCGCGCAGGCCACGCTGCAATGGCTTGTCGCGGCGCAGCACCAGGGCCAGCTGCCGGCTCAGGCGCGGTGTCAGCGAATGCCGGCTCAGATTGCCGGTTTTATCCGGCAGCGCCATGCCGGGCAGGATGGTGAGGCCAAGGCCGGCGCCGACCAGTTGTTTGATCGCCTCCACGCTGCCCAGTTCCATCGCCGGGCGCGGCGCCAGGCCGGCGGCGCCGAACCAGGCATCCACCAGGCTGCGGGTATTGGCGCCGCTTTCATACAGCACCAATGGCTGGCCGGCCAGCCATTGCGGCGTCACGGCCTTGGGCCAGGCGATGGCGGCCTTGCCCCCCGAGCTCACGGCCACAAACTCATCGCTCAGCAAGGGCTCAACCACAAAGGCGCGGCCCAGCTTGGTCGCCCCGGCCCGCCCGGGCGGCAACGTCACCAGCGCCAGGTCAAGCCGGTTCTCGGCCACGGCGCGCAGCATGTCGTCGGTATTGCCGGTATTCACCGTCAGCTCCAGGCCCGGGAAACGCTGGCGCAATTCACGCAACAAAGGCGGCAGCAGATAGATGCAGGCGGTGGCGCCCGAGCCGATCCGCACCCGGCCGATCACCTTGCTGGCATGCTGCGCCAGATCGGCCAGCGCGGCATCCACCATCGCCTCGATGCGGCCGGCATGCTGCAACAGGGTCTGGCCGGCCTGGGTCGGCATGGCGCGTTTGCCCACTCGCTCGATCAGCCGCACGCCAAGGCGGCTTTCCAGTTGCCGCAATTGCAGGCTGATCGCCGGCTGGGTCAGGTTGCGCCGTGCTGCCGCAGCCGAAAAGCTGCCCAGGGCAACAATGTCGGCGAAGGCTTGCAGATGGTCCAGGTTGAGGCTGCGCATGGCAAAGATTTTCTCATGCTTGGTATAAAGAAGCAAAATTTTATTTATGAACAGAATCCGGCCATGCTGGCGCCATGTCAAACACAGCCCCCCGCCTTGAAGCCGTTGATAATCTTCGCAGCCCTCTCCTGAACAGCCCGCTGCATCTGCGCCCGGCCAGCGCCGCCGACCTGCCGCTGGTGCAGGCAATCTATGCGCATCATGTGCAGCATGGCCTGGCCAGTTTTGAGGAGGAGGCGCCCGATCTGGCCGAGATGCAGCGCCGCCATGCCGCCGTGCTGGCGGCGGTTTGCCCTATATCGTCGCCTGCACTGAAGCCGGCAGTGGTGCTGCCGTGCTGGGCTATGCCTATGCCACCAGCTACCGGCCGCGTTCGGCCTATCGCTTCACGGTGGAGAATTCGGTTTATATCGCTCCCGGCCTCGCCGGGCGCGGCATCGGCACCGCTCTGCTCAACGAACTGATCCGGCTTTGTGAGGCCGGGCCATGGCGCCAGATGATTGCCATCATCGGCAACGGCCTGGGCAATACTGCCTCGCTGGCGCTGCATCATCGTTGCGGCTTTCGCCTGGTCGGCAACCTGGAAGGCGTCGGCCTCAAGCAGGGCGGTTGGCGCGACACGCTGCTGATGCAGCGCAGCCTCGGCGCCGGCAATGGCAGCTTGCCGTAAGTTGCCAGCCGCCTGCATCTTGCTCCGTGGGCGGCGCTTCGCCATGCTTGTGCCATGGAACATGCCGCCATTCTTTCCCATCTGCGTGAGCCGATTGTGTTTCTGGCCACCGCCGGGATCGTGGTGCCGCTGTTTCATCGCTGGCGGGTCAGCCCGGTGCTGGGTTTCCTGTTTGCCGGCATCCTGATCGGGCCGCAGGGCTTCGGCCGGCTGGCGGAAACTTGGCCCTGGCTGCTGCATATCAGCATCACGGATCATGCCGCCGTGCAGGGCCTGGCCGAATTCGGCGTAATTTTTCTGCTGTTTGTCATCGGCCTGGAATTGTCGCTGGGCCGGCTCTGGGCGATGCGGCGGCTGGTTTTTGGCCTGGGTCTGGCCCAGGTTCTGCTCACCGCCGGGGCCATCGGCGCCATTGCCTGGGGCTTCGGCAACCCGCCCGGTGTGGCGGTTTTGCTCGGCGCCTGCCTGGCCTTGTCCTCCACCGCCATCGGCATGCAATTGCTCGCCGAAAGCCGGCGCCAGGCCACGCCGCTGGGCCGTGCCGCCTTTGCCATCCTGCTGTTTCAGGACCTCGCCGTGGTGCCGATCCTGCTGCTGCTGGGAGTGCTGGGCGGCGGCGTGGCGCAGGGCGAATTACCCTGGCTGATCCTGCTCACCCTGGCCAAGGCGGCCGGCACCCTGGCGCTGATCGCGCTGGCCGGGCGTTTCCTGCTGCGGCCGCTGTTCCATCGCGCCGGCGCCGCCAAGCTGCCGGAATTGTTCATGGCGATGATCCTGCTCACCGTGCTTGGCGCAGCGCTGATCACCGGCGCCGCCGGCCTGTCGATGGCGCTGGGTGCCTTCCTGGCCGGGCTGATGCTGGCCGAAACCGAATATCGCCATGCCATCGAGGACAGTATCGAGCCATTCAAGGGCCTGCTGCTCGGGCTGTTTTTCCTTTCCGTGGGCATGAGCATCGATCTGGCTGTGCTGGCCGACCAAGCCGCGCTGCTGCTGGCATCGGTGCTAGGCCTGTTTGTGCTCAAGGGGGCGCTGATCGGCCTCTTGGCGCTGCTATTCCGGCTTGGCCGGCCGGTGGCGGCGGAACTGGCCCTGCTGCTTGGCCAGGCCGGCGAATTCGCCTTTGTGGTGGTGGCGCTGGCACAGAGTTTTGGTCTGATGCCGCCGGATGTGGCGCAATTCATGCTGCTGGTCACCGGTCTGTCGATGATGGCCACGCCGCTTTTGGCCGGCCTGGGGCGCCGCCTGGCGCGCCGGCTGGAAGGTGTTCAGGCGCGGCGCCAGGGCGCGGCGGGCCTGGCTGGCTTGGCCGGTTCGGAAGGCCATGTCATCCTCGCCGGCTATGGCCGGGTCGGGCAGAGCCTGGGCCGCCTGCTGGATGCCGAGGGCCTGGCCTATATCGCGCTGGATATGAACCCGGATGTGGTGGCGCAGTTTCGCCAGGCCGGGCAGCCGGTGTTTTTTGGCAATGCGGCGCGGCCGGAAATGCTGCACCGGATCGGCCTGCACCGCGCCCAGGCCCTGGTGGTGACGCTGGATGATGCAGCGGCAGCCGAGCGGATTGTGGCGG
>DLGP01000064.1:0-418 GCA_002482765.1 Alphaproteobacteria bacterium UBA7691 | reverse complement strand
CGGCGCCGCCGAAGTGGTGGTGGAGACAGTGGAGGCCAGCCTGCAACTGGGCGCCCGCCTGCTGCACCGCATCGGCCTGCCCGATGATGCCGTGGCGCATCGGATCAGCCGCGCCCGCGAAGGGCTGTAGTATATGCTAAATCTAACGCGCATTTGACAGCCGCCTAAAGCCGGTCATACTGCGGCGTTGCAGTGCAATATAAATCGGGTGGGGCCGATCATGACCGAGAAGACCGTGAACTTTCCTGAAGCCTGGAGCAAGCTGGCCGCCAAGGAGCTGGGCGACAAGCCGCTATCCGATCTGGTCTGGGAGACGCCGGAAGGTATCAAGGTCAAGCCGCTCTACACGGCCGCCGATCTGGAAGGGCTGGAAATCGACACCCTGCCCGGCCTGGCGCCGTTCACCCGCGGCGTGCGC
>DLGP01000058.1:3591-6904 GCA_002482765.1 Alphaproteobacteria bacterium UBA7691 | reverse complement strand
AACGACGTGACCAACCCGGCGGCGCGCGACGATCCCAAAAGCCCGATCTACGGCATGCCGATCCTCGATGTGGACAAGGCCAAGACCGTGCTGTTTGTGAAACGCTCGATGGCCTCGGGCTATGCCGGCATCGACAACGACCTGTTCTACAAGGACAACACCATGATGCTGCTGGCCGACGCCAAGAAGATGGTGGAGGATATCGTCAAGGGGCTGTGAGCGCGGCTTCACACAGAGCATAAATGCAGACGGCCCCGGAGCGATCCGGGGCCGATTTTTTATTTAGCTTGCCTCTGAAACACAACCTGATAGTGTAAATATGAAAGCATGCAACATAGAGACTGAATAGCATGCCAAAACTCTCACTTTTCAATTGCACTAAGAAACATACTTGATCAACTGAGGCGGAGGCCAATATGTGTACAAACCTGAATGATACCTTTTTCAAACCGCGTATCCATAAGGGATTATCGGCAGCGGAATATCTGGAGTATTTGCTGGCTAAACTCGATGCCACCTTAGCGATGTTCGATGGACTGGGCAGGCTGCCGTTTAGTAGCGACCAAAGATTATCAAAAGTAATCGAGCGGGAACGAAATGACGCGGTGTCGCATCTGATTCGTCTTCAATACGTTCTTGGGTGGAGCAAGGTTAGGACTCTCTATAAAGAACCCGGCAGCCACGCAAAAGTCGATCTCGACCACGTCGTTCCACTAAGCAAGATGACGCAGCTTGTGATCAATGCCAATCCGGCTGATCGCCACGCTATGTTCGTGCGCGCATGGCTAGCTCCTGTTGCCGTTATTTCCAGTAAGAGTCACGCGGCCCTCAGTTACAAGAATGGCACCTCCGATTTGATGAGCGGAAACCCCTTTAACCGTTACACACTCAATCACATTTACGTTGAGGCATGCGGCGCGGCATTGCCGTCCAATTTCACCATCAAAGACCATTACCTTTGTATCGCTGGTAATCCATTAATTCGCGGCATCCTGACGAAATACAGGATTTTGCCGTAACTGATGATCGGTTTGATCGCCGGTGCAGGCGGCCTAGGCGAAGGGCAGCAGGACACGGCGGTGTGGGGCTGGCAATCCTTGTTGAGCCAGAACAACGTGCGTTCGACATAATGCGGCTTACCGGCGACGACCGAAACTACCCCCGCCCGATCTCCGCCAGCAGCCGCCGCGCGCCTTCCGCCAGAAAACTGGAGCGGTTATGGCCGGCATTCCGGCTGGCACGATCAATGCGTTCGATCAGGTGTTCCGGCAAAGTGATGCTGATGGCCCTGGCCTGCCCGGGCAGATCGAGATGGATCAGGGTGCGCAACACTTCATCCACCTCCGGATCGCGCGGTGCGGCATCGAGCGCAGAAGGTGTGGGCAGGGTTTCGCCATCTTCGATCATGCCTTCAACATGGAAAGCCAGGGCTTCCTCAGCATGCAGCAGGGCCAAATCCAGCGTGTCGCCCTTGGCAACACAGCCGGGAAAATCCAGGAAGCAAACACCGAAACCGGTTTCCGCCCGTTCAACAATGGCTGGGTAGTATCGGGTCAGCATGGCAAATACTCCATTGGCAACAGGTAGAATAATCAACGCAGCTTGAGTCCGGCTTGGGCCTCAATGCTCTTGATCGTTCCAATCGGCAAATCCCGCTCAGGATGCGGCACCGTCACCCGCCCCGGCTTATTCGGATGGCGGAACTGGTGGTGGCTGCCTTTCACATTCACCAAGTTCCAGCCATCGGCGCGCAGGCGCTCAATGATGTCACGGCTGGATAGGGAATTGCCCATAGGATACGCGCATCCATTTATATGGATATTATCCGCATAATAAACTGCAATTGCGAAAATGTCTTCGGAAAATGTGTCCGGGGGGTGCCCCCTCACAAAAAGTGCGACACGTTCAGGATCAGCGCCACGCGCTCAGGCTCGCCGGTCTGGGCGGCCCAGGCGAAGGGCAGCAGGATGCGGCGGTAGCGCTGGTAATCCTTGTTGAGCCAAAACAGCGTGCGTTCCACATAATGTGGCTGGCCGGTGGCGGCCACGGCATCATATTCCAGCTGGATTTCGGCATTCTTGGCGCCGTGAAATTCCGCCAAGCTGCGGCCAGTGAATTCATAGCCGTGAATCTGCACCATCAGCGTGCCGGCGAGCCGGCAGCGATAGCCGAGCGTGGCCCCTGCCGCATCGATTTCGCGCTGCCATAACACAATATGCGGCAGCAGATCGGGGATTTGCAGCGGATCAAGATCGGTGCGATCCGGCAGCCGGCGCCCGGCGCGCTTTTGCTGCCACCATGCCAGGGCGCGCAATAGCCGCGCATCCTGCATCTGCGCCAGCGTGGCAGCCGGATCGGGGATGGGCCGGGCGGCGGGCGGATCGGTATCGGCGGCAGCCATGCCCTGTTGTGCCGCAATTCCTGGCCAACTCCAAGCGCTATTGCGGCGCCCCTTCCGCGCCGGCCCGGAATGGCTGATCATGGCCGGCAAAATCAGCACCAGGAGGAAAACCATGAACCCGATGCAGGCATTCGATTTTTCCGGCAAGAGTGTGCTGGTCACCGGCGGTTCGGATGGCATCGGCTATGGCGTGGCGCGCGCCTTTCTGGCTGCCGGCGCCAGCGTGAGCATCACCGGCACACGCGAGGCCGGCGCCTATGAGCAGGATTTCAGCGGCCTGGGCTTCATCCGCCTGGATGTGAGCGATGCCGCCTCGGTGGCCGCCCTGGCCGGGCAGTTTGCCGCGCTGGATGTGCTGGTGAATTGTGTTGGCACCGTGCTGTATAAGGGCCAGGAATTTGAGCGCGCCGGCTTTGCCCGCGTGCTGGAGATCAACCTGACCGGGGTGATGGATGTGTGTGCGCAGTTGCAGCCGGCTTTGGCTGCGCGGCGCGGCGCCATCATCAACCTGGATTCCGTGGTGGCCGAGCAGGCGGCGCGCAACAATCCGGCCTATTCCGCCAGCAAGATCGGCCTGAAACATCTGAACAAGGTGCTGGCGATCAAATGGGGCCGCCAGGGCATCCGGGTGAATGGCATCGGCCCCGGCTTTGTGCCCACCAAGCTGACCGCCAACCAGGCCGGCAACCATGATGCCGTGGCCGCCCGCCTGCCGCTGGGCCGCATCGGCACGCCCGAGGATATTGCCGGCGTGGCGCTGTTTCTGGCCTCGCCGCTGGCCGGCTATGTCACCGGGCAATCCCTGCTGGTGGATGGCGGACTGACCCTGCTGGGCGCATTGTAGGTTTGAAAATTCGCGTGCTCGGCGCCACAACAAAGCCCGTCATGGTACGCGAAGGCGTACCATCCACG
>DLGP01000058.1:0-3575 GCA_002482765.1 Alphaproteobacteria bacterium UBA7691 | reverse complement strand
GGCCTGCGCCGACCATGACGGCTGGGTTAGGGCCGCTGTGAAAGGCAGTTTCCCACCCGCCGGCCGCTTTCGCGGCGGGGCGGCCCTGCCCTACACTTGCCGGCAAGAGGGAGGATTTCATGGCCAACATGCAGCGGCGCGCCGATGATATCGAGGATGCCGGCGAATTCGATTATGTGATTGTGGGCGGCGGCACGGCGGGTTCGCTGCTGGCCAACCGGCTCTCTGCCGATCCGAAAAACCGCGTGCTGCTGCTGGAAGCCGGCGGCAAGGATGACTGGATCTGGTTCCATATCCCGATCGGCTATCTGTTTGCCATCGGCAATCCGCGCTCGGATTGGTGTTTCAAGACCGAACCGGTGCCGGGCCTGAATGGCCGCAGCATTGGCTATGCGCGCGGCAAGGTGCTGGGCGGCTGCACGGCGATCAACGCCATGGTCTATATGCGCGGCCAGGCTGCCGATTATGATGGCTGGCGGCAATTGGGCCTGACCGGCTGGGGCTGGGAAGATGTGCTGCCGTATTTCCTCAAGCATGAGGATCATTGGTCGGGTGGCGCCGCCCCCTTGCATAAATCCGGCGGCGAATGGCGCGTGGAGCAGCCGCGCGTGACCTGGGACATCCTGGATGCCGTGGGCCGCGCCGGGGCCGAGATCGGCATTCCGCCGGTGGATGATTTTAATCGCGGCGATAATGAAGGCGCCGGCTATTTCCAGGTCAACCAGCGCAAGGGCCGGCGCTGGTCGGCGGCCACCGGCTTCCTCAAGCCGGTGCTCAACCGGCCCAATCTGGACGTGCGCATCCAGGCCCAGGCCGAGCGGATCGAATTGCAGGGCAAACGCGCCAGCGCGGTGATCTATCGCCAGAATGGCCGGCGCCTGCGGGTGCGCGCAGCGGGCGAGATCCTGCTCACTGCCGGCGCCATCGCCTCGCCGCAATTGTTGCAGCTTTCCGGCATCGGCCCCGGCGCGCTGTTGCAGCAGCATGGCATCAATGTGCGCCATGCAGCGCCGGGCGTAGGCGAGAATTTGCAGGACCATCTGCAAATCCGCCTGATCTACAAAGTGAAAAACGTGGTGACGATCAACGAACTGGATCAGTCATTGCTGGCCAAGGCCAAGATTGCATTGGATTACGCGCTGTTCCGGCGCGGCGCACTGACCATGGCGCCATCGCAATTCGGCATGTTCACCCGCTCCAGCCCGGAACATGCCAGCGCCAATGTGGAATTCCACATCCAGCCGCTCTCGCTGGATAAATTCGGCGATCCCTTGCACAAATTCCCCGCCTTCACCGCCAGCATCTGCAATCTGCGCCCCACCTCGCGCGGCCATGTGCGCATCACCAGCAGCGATGCCGCCCAGGCGCCGGCGATCCAGCCGAATTACCTCGCCACGCCGGAAGACCGCCGCGTGGCAGTGGATAGCCTGAAGCTGACCCGGCGCCTGGCTGCCGCCCCGGCCCTGGCGGCGTTTGAGCCGGAGGAATACCTGCCCGGGCCGCAGGTGCAGAGCGAGGAACAGATGTTCAAGGCGGCCGGCGATCTCGGCGCCACCATCTTCCATCCGGTCGGCACCGCCAAGATGGGGCCGGAGCATGATGCCATGGCGGTGCTGGATGGCGATTTGCGGGTGCGCGGCATCCAGGCGTTGCGCGTGGTGGATGCCTCGGCCATGCCGCTGATCACCTCGGGCAACACCGCCTCGCCCACCCTGATGATCGCAGAGAAGGCAGCGGAAAGTATCCTGCGCGATGCGCGGGGGCGGTAGCTTAACATGCGTCACCCCCAGGCTTGACCCACGGCTGTCCGGTTTAATTTTTGTCGGAGCATCGAAAGAAGCAGCATTGCTGAGGTTTTGGAACTTCGTGCCTAAACCAGACACGAAATCAGCGCTGCTGGAATATCGCAGCGCTCAAATCCAGCACCCTCTCCATCGTCATGCCCGGGCTTGACCCGGGCATCCCATTTTCCCAGGAATTCAGCCATATTTTTGCAAAAACGGGATGCCCGCTTTCGCGGGCATGACGACTTTCTGGAGGGGCGCTAACAGCGGCATCAGATTAAACCGGACACCCGTGGGCTGGACCCGGGGGTCTGATCGGGATTGGCGAAGCGGCAAAAACAAGACCGCCGGGTCAAGCCCGGCGGTGACGATCAAAGCGATTGGAGACTGTATCAGCGCAGGCCGGCAGCCCGCACCACGCCTTCGGTGATCAGGCGCGAGGCTTCCTCGGGCCCGACCCAGCGCGTGTCCTTGACGAACTTGCCCTTCTCCAGATCCTTGTAATGGCTGAAGAAATGCTCGATCTGCGCCAGCAGGCTGGGCGGCAGGTCTTCGTAGGATTTCACGTTGGTGTAGAACGGATGCAGCTTGTCCACCGGCACGGCGATGATCTTCTCGTCGCCGCCGGCTTCGTCTTCCATCATCAGCGCGCCGACCGGGCGCGAGCGGATCACCGAGCCGGCCACCACCGGAATCTGGCTCACCACCAGGATGTCGCAAGGGTCGCCATCGCCCGACAGGGTATGGGGGATGAAGCCGTAATTCGCCGGGTAGAACATCGCGGTATGGATGAAGCGATCCACAAACAGGGCGCCGGAATCCTTGTCCAGCTCATACTTCACCGGCACGCCGCCCGCCGGAATCTCGATCACGGCGTTAACATCGTAGGGCGGGTTCTTACCCACGGGAATACGGGCGATATCCATGGCTGGCTCCTGGGGAACTTCTGGGTGACGCAAGGGAGTGCTGCACTGCGGCGTGTATTTACTGCGGCGCAACATGAGCCGCAACGCTCCGGCGCGGCAAATCGTGCATTTCCCTTGGGTTGCCGGCCGCTTGCGCCTACCCTGGAACGATAGAGGGAATCGCCATGAACCGCACGCGGAATATCAAAATTGTCGCCACGCTCGGCCCGGCCTCGTCGCGGCCGGACCAGATTCGCGCCCTGGTGGCGGCCGGGGCGGATGTGTTCCGGCTTAATTTCAGCCATGGCAGCCATGAGGACCACCGGGCGCGGATTCAGGCAGTGCGGGCGCTGGAGCGGGAACTTGGCCGACCGATTGGCCTGCTGGCCGACCTGCAAGGGCCAAAACTGCGTATCGGCAGCTTTGCCGATGGCGCGGTGGAGCTGGTAACCGGGCAGCATTTCCGGCTGGATGGCGATGCGGCGCCCGGCAACGTGAGCCGCGTTGCCCTGCCACATCCGGAAGTGATGGCGGCCCTGCGCCCCGGCACCGAATTGCTGCTGGATGATGGCAAGCTGCGGCTGCGCATAACCAGCCATGGCGCCGGCTGGGCCGAGGCCGAGGTGGTGGTGGGCGGCCGGCTCAGTGACCGCAAGGGTGTGAACCTGCCCGGCGCGGTGATCCCGATGAGCCCGCTGACGCCGAAGGATCGCGCCGATCTGACCGTGGCGCTGGAGATGGGCGTGGATTGGGTGGCGCTGAGTTTTGTGCAGCGGCCGGAAGACCTGGTGGAAGCACGCGGGCTGATCCAGGGCCGCGCAGCTTTGCTGGCCAAGATCGAAAAGCCCGCCGCCATCACCTGCCTGCCCGAGCTGGTGGCGCTGGC
>DLGP01000059.1 GCA_002482765.1 Alphaproteobacteria bacterium UBA7691 | reverse complement strand
CCCGCCGATGAACGCCAGGTGCGCGTGCTGCTCACCCCGGCCGGCCAGGCCTTGAAGGCAGAGGTTGCAACGATGCATGCCGGGCTGGCCTGCCTGCTGCCGCTATCGCTGCCCGACATCACCCGCCTGCGCACCGAATTACGCGGCTTTGCCGCCGCTCTACACAACTTGCCCACGGATTAATCCACAGGCTTACTAACAAGATTTGGCGGGCAGTTTTACGCCATACACAATATGTTGCGTCTTATTGCGGGACTGGCTAGTCTCCACCGCAACACGTTGTCACGAGGAATCCATCATGCCGCTGCTCGATGCCAAGCCGGTCTACAAGCCGTTTCAATATCCTTGGGCCTATGAAGCCTGGATGACGCAGCAGCGTGTGCATTGGCTGCCCGAGGAAGTGCCGCTGGCCGATGATGTGAAGGATTGGCAGAAGAAGCTGACCCCGGGCGAGAAGAATCTGCTGACGCAGATTTTCCGCTTTTTCACCCAGGCCGATGTGGAAGTGTCCAACTGCTACATGAAGCATTATGCCCGGGTGTTCAAACCCACCGAAGTGCAGATGATGCTGGCGGCCTTTGCGAATATGGAGACGGTGCATATCGCCGCCTATTCGCATCTGCTCGATACCATCGGCATGCCGGAAGAAGAATATTCGGCCTTTCTCCGCTACAAGGAGATGAAGGACAAATACGACTACATGCAGCAATTCGGCGTGGAGACCAAGGCCGACATTGCCAAGACCCTGGCAGTGTTTGGCGCCTTCACCGAAGGGCTGCAACTCTTCGCCTCCTTCGCCATCCTGCTCAACTTCCCGCGCTTCAACAAGATGAAGGGCATGGGCCAGATCGTGTCTTGGTCGGTGCGCGACGAGACGCTGCACACCAATTCGATCATCAAGCTGTTCCGCACCTTCGTGGAAGAGAATCCGGAAGTCTGGACCGAGGAATTCCAGCGCGAATTGTTTGTCGCCTGCTCCACCATCGTGGATCATGAAGATGCCTTCATCGACCTGGCCTTTGAGCTGGGCGGTGTGCAGGGCCTCAGCGCCGAGGATGTGAAAACCTATATCCGCTGGACCGCCGACCGCCGCCTGCTGCAACTTGGCCTGCAACCGATGTATCGCATCGCCAAGAATCCGCTGCCCTGGCTGGATGCGATCCTCAATGGCGTGGAACACACCAATTTCTTCGAGAACCGCGCCACCGAATATTCCAAGGCCTCGACCCAGGGCAGCTGGGAAGACGCCTTCGCCTGAGGCTTGCGCAGGCGGCAAAGCCGAAAACCGGCTTGCCGCCTGCCGCTTCCGGCGTCATATTTGCGGCATGACCGCGCTGCAACTCTCGCCCAAGATCGCCGCCCGCATCCGCCGCAAGCTGCGCAACAGCTCTTACGGTGATGCCGAACGGCTGCTCACCGCCGCGCTGCATGTGCTGGACGAGCGCGACAAGGCGCTGAAACGCGATGTGGCATTGGGCATTGAAGCCGCCAAGGCCGGCGATTTTTCCAGCCAGGATGTGCTACAGATCGCAGCCGAACGCCGCGCCGCCAGACTGCGCCGACGCCAAACCTAGCCACAAGCGGCACAACCCTTGGCAACCTATCGGCTGACCAGCCCTGCCGCACAGGATGTCGCCGACATTCTGGATTATGTGGCATCAAGCAGCGGCGAGAGCCGGGCCGATAGCGTGGCCAGCAGAATGCACACCCGCTTCCAGCGCCTTGCTATTTATCCGCAGAGTGGGCAAAGCCGCCCAGAATTTGGTCCTGGCATCCGCAGCGTCGCAGTGCAAAGCTGGATGGTCTATTACCGGGCAAGCAACCAAGACGATCAGGTCGAGATCATTCGCGTGCTGCATGCCGCGCGCGACCAGATGGCCGCCATGGCAGCACCGCAGGGTGATTGACTAAGCCAATATATCCACGGCGCGGCGCTGCTGCTCCAGCCCGACGCGCAAGGTGACGCCGGCCACGGCCTGCTGCTGCTTGGCCTGGGCAATAAGCTGCGCCGCTGCGGCCATGCTATCGGCATCCAGGCTGCCTTCGGCAACCAGCTTCACCGCCCGGGTCAGGCGGGCTTCGGCCTGGCCAAAGGCCGCCAGGCTGGCGCCGATTGAATCGATCATCATGGCAAAAACATAATCCAGGTCACATCTTCGCGCAATGTTCCGGTTTTTCAGCCTGAAATCACCAAGTATGGCCGCGCCGCATACAATGCTATGCGCTCTGCGCCAGGGTAAAATCAGCATAGCATCGGGCTTTGCACGAGACGCCCCGGCCTTGATCTGCTATGCAACCGAAAAGTTCAAACAGAAACATAACAATCAGCGGAGCCCCTGTCCCAGCCATGCCGAGCGCCACCACCCCGCCACTGGACCTGCTGCCGATCCCGATTGATGCCTATCGCGATGGCAATACCGGCATACCCTTTGCCCATCGGCTCGATTCCGGCCGTGTTGGCCCCAGCGTGGCGATCACGGCGCTGATCCATGGCAATGAAGTGTGCGGCGCCCATGCGCTGGATCTGCTACTGCGCAGCCAGTTCCGCCCGAGCCAGGGCAGCCTGACCCTGATCTTCTGCAATGTCGCCGCCTATATGCGCTTTGATCCGCGCGACCCCACCGCCTCGCGCTTTGTCGACGAGGATATGAACCGGGTGTGGGATACCACGGTGCTGCGCTCAACACGCAGTTCGGTGGAGCTGGAGCGGGCGCGCGAGATCGAGCCGCTGATCGCCGCCACTGACCTGCTGCTGGATATCCATTCGATGCAGACCCCGTCGCCGGCGCTGATGCTGTCGGGCGCCCTGGCCAAGGGCCGCGACCTGGCGCGGCTGGTGGGTGTGCCGGGCCATGTGGTGGCCGATGCCGGCCACAAAGCCGGCAAGCGCATGCGCGATTATGGCGGCTTCGGCGAAACCGATAGCGCCAAGAATGCCTTGCTGGTGGAATGCGGCCAGCATTGGGCCGCCGATAGCCGCGCCATGGCGATTGAAACCATGCTGCGTTTCCTGCTCGCCACCGGCCAGGCTGATGCCAGCCTGCTTGAGCAGCATGGCTTCAGCGCACAACCGGCCCAGCCGCAGCATTTTGTTGAAGTGACCGATGCGATCACCATCGAGACCGAGGAATTCCGCTTCCTGGGCGAATTCCAGGGCCTGGAATGTATCCCGGCTGCCGGCACGGCAATCGCACAGGATGGTCCGGTGACCCTGCGCACGCCTTATGATGATTGTGTGTTGATCATGCCGACCAAGCGGCTCAAGCCAGGGCAGACCGCCGTGCGACTGGGCCGCCGCCTGCCGGCCTGATCATGCCGCGCCCCACGATCAAGCGCCCAGATATCAGAACCGTCAGCGCTGGCCTGCTCACCCTGGCCATCGGCGCCGTGGGCGGCGCACTGTTCCTGTGGCTGCGCATGCCGCTGGCCTGGATGCTGGGGGCGATGTGCTTCACCGCGCCGCTGGCCTTGCTCGGCTGGCCCAAACGCCTGCCGCTACGGGTTGATCCGAAGCTGCGCGCTGTGATGGTGACGGTGCTGGGCGTGATGCTCGGCTCGGCCTTCACGCCGGAAATGCTGCGGCATTGGAGCGAATGGCTGGGCGTGATGGGCCTGATGCTGGTCTATGTGCCGCTGGCCACCGCTTTGTGCTACGGCATTTTCCGCAAGCTTGGCGGCCTTGATCCGGTAACCAGCTATTTCGCCGCCACGCCGGGCGGCTTGCAGGAAATGACCATGGTGGGCGAAGCCATGGGCGGCAATCCGCGCAACATCGTGCTGACCCACGCCATCCGCATCTTTGTGGTGGTGATGACGATCCCGGTCTATTTCCGCGTCATCGAAGGCTACCAGGTGCCGCCGATGCTGCCCGGCCCCGGCATGGGCAACATGGCGCTGAGTGATGGCGCGTTGCTGATCGGCTGCGGCGTGATCGGCTGGGCGCTGGCGCGACGGCTGAAAATCCCGGCCGCGCAGTTGCTTGGCCCGATGCTGTGCTCGGCCTTTGTGCATCTGATGGGCTGGTCCACGGCGCAGCCGCCGCCGGATGTGGTGGCGGTGGCGCAGGTGGTGATCGGCGCCGCACTGGGCTGCCGCTTCAGCGGCGCCGCCCTGCGCGAGGTTGGGCTGGTAGCAAGGCTGTCGCTGTTCTCCACCCTGGTGATGATCGCCCTGGCCATCGCTCTCACCGCCATCGCCGCGCCGTTGCTGGGTTTCTCGCGCGAAACCCTGATCCTGGTGCTGGCGCCGGGCGGCCTGGCGGAAATGAGCCTGGTGGCGCTGGCCCTCGGCGTCGAGGTGGCCATCGTCTCCTCGATGCATGTTTTCCGCATCATGGTGGTGGTGGTGCTGGCGCCGCAGGTTTTCCGCCTGCTGCGGATCAAACCCGGGCCAGAATGAATAGCCGCTTGAACGGAAACAGCGTGCGGCCATCCGCTTCCTTGGCATAGGCACGCAGCACCCGGGCGCGGTAATCGGCTTCGAAGGCAGCGCGTTCGTCACCTTCCAGCCGGTCCAGGAACTGCTTCAGCCAGGTACCCTTGGTATATTCCGCCACCGGATTTTCACCGCTCAGCACCTGGGTATATTCGGTTTCCCAGATATGCAATTCGCTCACCCGGTCATGCAGCAGGCGCCAGTAAAACGCCGGCTCATGCACTGGCTGGCGCCGCAGATGTGGTAGCAGGCGGGCCACCCAGGGGCCGTGCTCGATCGTGTCATTGATGCTGGTATGTGACGGCGCGGCGAAATTGCGCGGCATCTGCACCGCCAGCCAGCCGCCCGGCCTCACTGCTGCCAGCAGGCCTGGAAACAGCGCCTGATGCCCATCCAGCCAATGGAAGGCGGCATTGGAATACAGCACATCCACCGGCTTGGTCGGTCGCCAATCGGCGATCGAGGCTTCGATATACTCGGCATCGCCATAGAGGCTGCGCGCTTTTGCCAGCATTTCCGGCGAGGAATCGACGCCGATCAGCTTTGCATCCGGCCAGCGAGCGCGAAACAGCGGCGTGAGATTGCCGGCGCCGCAGCCCATATCCAGCACGGTTTCCGGCGCCGGCAGCGGAATGCGGGCCAGCAGGTCGAGCGCCGGCTGCAAACGCTCATTGCTGAATTTCAGGTATTGCGTCGGGTCCCATGTCATGGCTATCAGGGTAGCCAGGGAAACGTTCCGCACAAAGGCCAATCTTATGAATTCTTTTCAACCCGCCCTCGATTTCGATCAACCGATGCAGCTTGCGGGCATGCAGGTGCTGCCCGAGCATATCGACGCCAACGGCCATATGAATGTTGGCTATTACAATGTGATCTTCGATCAGGCGCTGGATAAGCTGTTTGTGCCGTTCCAGCTTGACTGGAGCTATGTGCAGCGCACCAACCTATCCACCTTCGTGCTTGAAACCCATGTCTGCTATTTGCAGGAAGTGGTGCAAGGCGATGCGCTGCGCTTCACTTTCCAGCTGCTCGGCCAGGATGCCAAACGGCTGCATTATTTCATGGGCATGTATCATGCCGAACAGGGTTATCTCGCCGCCACGTCGGAGCAGGTGCTGGTGCATGTTGATCTCAACACGCGTCGCTCCTGCCCGTTCCTGCCCGAGCATCAGGACTTGTTCGCCCGCATGATGGCCGGCCATGGCAAATTGCCCCGGCCGGAACAGGCCGGCCGCAGCCTGGGGCTGGTGCGGAAAGCCTAAAAGCTAGGGTCCGGACCCTAAAGCTTGATCTCGACTTCGACAAAGGCCATCGGCGCGGCGCCGGCATTGATCACATCATGCGCCACGCCCTTGGGCCTGGAATAACTGCCGCCGGCCGGCATCTCGACGATGCTTTCCGCGCCATCGGCGCCGATGATCTTGAGCCGCGCATCGGTGAGATAGGTCACCACATAAGGGTATTCATGCACATGATGCCCGGTGGCGGCACCTGGGGCAAAATCCCAGCGCGTGACACGCACCCGTTCATCATCCACCTGCTGGGTCGGTATCGCTTGTGTCATGCTGGCCTCCGGCGTTTCACTTAGGCTGGGGTGTCTCTGGCTTCTTCTTCTCGCGCTGGGCATAGGGCGCGCGGCGCGGCCGGCCCAAAGCCAGCGCCTTGATCATGCCGCGCAGGGTTTGCACTTCCTGCGCCGCCATTGGAATCCGCTGCAACAGGTTGCGCAGATTGCGCAGGATCGCCTCGCGCTTAGGCTCGATATTGTGGAAAAAACCGGCTTCGGCTAATTCTTCCGCGAAGTGGCGATACAGCCCCTCCACCTGTTCCTGGCTGGCCCAGCCGCCATAGGCATTTTCCAGCACCAGCGGCTCAGTCTGGTCCTCCGCCGTGAACCATTCATAGCCCACCAGCAGAACCGCCTGGGCCAGATTGAGCGACGAGAAGCCGGGATTGAGCGGCACATTGATCGCCACATCGGCCAGCGCAACATGGTCGTTATCAAGCCCGGTACGCTCTGGGCCGAACAGGATGCCGACCCGTTTGCCCGCCGCCATATCGGCGCGCATCATTGCCGCCGCCTGGCGCGGTGTCGCCACCGGCTTCATCATGTCACGATGCCGCGCCGTGGTGGCATAGACACGGTGCATGTCGGCCACCGCCGCCGGCACATCATCAAACAGGCTGACCGCATCCAGCACCGGATCGGCCCGGCTGGCCAGCACATAGGCTGCCGGATTGGGCCAGCCATCACGCGGATTGACCAGCCGCATCTCGGTGAGTGCGCAATTCAGCATGGCGCGCGCCGCAGCGCCGATATTCTCGCCCAATTGCGGTTCCACCAGGATCACCGCCGGGCCGCGATGCAGCGGCCCGGGCGGCGCCAGATGTCCCAGCTTGGGCCGGAAAGTGCCGGCCATGTCAGAGATGCGAAGCCGGTGCGCCATCGCGCAGCAGCTTCCAGTTGATACTGTCCATCAGCGCCACAAAGGCGGCATCGACGATATTCGGCGATACACCCACAGTGGACCAGCGATTGCCCTGGCCATCGGCGCTTTCGATCAGCACCCGCGTGGTGGCCTCGGTGCCGCCATTGAGGATACGCACCTTGAAATCCACCAGCCGCAGATCGTCGAGATAGCCCTGGAAGCGGCCTAGATCCTTGCGCAGAGCATGGTCCAGGGCATTCACCGGGCCATTGCCCTCGGCCACCGAAAACAGTGTCTGACCATCCACATTCACCTTCACGGTGGCTTCCGAGATGGTGACCAATTCGCCACGCGCATTGAAGCGGCGCTCCACCATGACGCGGAAACTTTTGACGCGGAAAAATTCCGGCAACTGCCCCAGCGCCCGGCGTGCCAGCATCTCGAAGCTGGCTTCGGCGCCATCATAGGAATAGCCCTCGGCCTCGCGCTGCTTCACATCCTCAAGCAACGCGCCCAGCCGTGGATCGGCGGCATCATACTGGATGCCGGCCTCATCCAGCCGCACCAGCAGATTCGAGCGCCCGGCCTGATCCGACATGATGACATGGCGGCGGTTGCCGACACTTTCCGGCGGCACATGTTCGTAGGTGCGCGGGTCTTTCATCACCGCCGAGACATGCAGCCCGCCCTTATGCGCGAAGGCCGAGGCGCCGACATAGGCGGCATGGCGGTTTGGCGCCCGGTTGAGCAATTCATCCAGCACCCGCGAGGTGGCGGTAAGATGCGTCAGATCCTGCTGGCTCAGGCCGATATCAACATGCTCGGCGAACCACGGCTTCAGCATCAGCGACGGGATCAGCGCAATCAGATTGGCATTGCCGCAGCGTTCGCCCAGGCCGTTCAGCGTACCCTGCACCTGGCGGACGCCGGCCTTCACCGCCATCAGGCTGTTGGCCACTGCATTCTCAGTGTCGTTATGGGTGTGGATGCCGAGCCGGCTGCCATCGCCGAGTTTCTGCACCACCTCGCCGACGATGCGCTCCACTTCATGCGGCAGCGTGCCGCCATTGGTGTCGCACAACACCGCCCAGCACGCGCCGGCATCCAGCGCGGCCCTGACACAATCCAGCGCGAAGCCGGGATTGGCCTTGTAGCCATCGAAAAAATGCTCGGCGTCATACATCGCCTCGCCGAAGCGGGCCTGCGCCGCCGCGATACTGTCGGCGATCAGTTCGATATTCTCGGCCAGGCTGATGCCCAGCGCCACATCCACCTGGTAATCCCAGGATTTGCCGACCAGGCAGGCGGCATCGGCCTGGGCATTGAGGATCGCCGCCAGGCCGGGATCGTTGGCGGCCGAGCGGCCGGGCCGCTTGGTCATGCCGAAAGCCACCAGCTTGGCGCGCTTGAAACTTTGCGGCGTGGCGAAGAATTCGCTATCGGTGGGATTGGCGCCCGGCCAGCCGCCTTCGATATAGGCTACGCCGAGCTTGTCCAGCGCCTTGGCGATGCTGCGCTTGTCATGGGTGGAGAAATCGACGCCCTGGGTTTGTGCGCCATCGCGCAAGGTGGTGTCGAAAAGATAGACGCGGTCCTTGTTCATGATCCGACTGGGTCCCGAAATGCATTCGTGATCGGATAGCGACGATCACGCCCGAAATTGCGGGCCGTGATCTTCACTCCGGGCGGGGCCTGCCGGCGTTTGTATTCCGCGATGTACAGCAGATGCTGCACGCGGCGCACCACCGCTTCAGGCTGTCCGCTGGCCACAATCTCAGCCACCGAGAGTTCACGCTCCACCAGCATTTCCAGGATTGCATCAAGCTGCTCATAGGGTGGCAGGCTATCCTGGTCGGTCTGATCCTCGCGCAATTCGGCGCTGGGTGGCCTGGTGATAATTCGCTCGGGGATCACGCGGCCTTCCGGCCCCATCGCATCCATCGGGATATGCCGGTTGCGCCAATGCGACAATTCAAAGACGGTCATCTTGTACACGTCCTTGAGCACCGAATAGCCGCCGCACATATCGCCGTAGAGCGTGGCATACCCCACGCTCATCTCGGATTTGTTGCCGGTGGTCAGCACCATATGGCCGAACTTGTTGCTCAGCGCCATCAGCGTAACGCCGCGCGCCCGGCTTTGCAGGTTTTCTTCCGTCAAATCGGCAGCACGGCCGGCAAAGGCCGGCGCCAGCATCTGGCTGAAGGCCGCCATTGCCGGCTCAATCGGAATCGTTTCATAGGAACAGCCCAGCGCCTGGGCGCATTCAGCCGCATCATCCAGGCTGATCTGCGCCGTGTAGCGCGAGGGCAGCATCACGCAGCGCACACGCTCGGCGCCCAGCGCATCCACCGCCACGGCGGCCGACAACGCACTGTCGATGCCGCCGGAAAGCCCCAGCACCACGCCAGGGAAACGGTTGCGGTTCACATAATCGCGTAGGCCCAGCACCATGGCGCCGTAGATCGAGGCCAGGCGGTCCAGCGGCTCGGCGATTTTGCCAGGCGCGCAGACCCAGCTATCACCCTGGCGCTGCCATTCGGTCAGCACCAGTTGTTCAACAAATTCCGGCTGGCGCAACGCCAGGCTACGATCCGCATTGAGCACAAAGGAAGCGCCGTCAAACACCAGTTCATCCTGGCCGCCGACGCGATTGAGATAGACCAGCGGCAGCCCGGTTTCGACCACGCGGGCCACACCCAGCGTGAGGCGCTGATCCCACTTGCCCACTTCAAACGGCGAGCCATTCGGCACGATCAGCATTTCGGCGCCGGTCTCGGCCAGGCATTCGGCCACGTCTGCGCTCCACATATCCTCGCAGATCATCACGCCCAGCCGCACGCCGCGAAACACCATCGGCCCGGGCAACGGCCCGGCGGCAAAAACCCGCTTCTCGTCAAACACGCCGTAATTCGGCAGATCATACTTGTAGCGCACCGCCACGATCTCGCCGCCATCCAGCAGCAAAGCCGCATTGTAGAGCTTGCCGCCATCCACCCAGGGCGAGGAAACCAACAGGCCGGGCCCGCCATCGCGGGTGGCCGCCGCCAGGGCGCGCACCGCCTGTTCGCAGGCGCGCTGGATCGCCGGGCGCAGCACCAGATCTTCCGGCGGATAGCCGATGATGCACAATTCCGGCAACACCACCAGATCGGCGCCCAGGGCGGCGGCTTCGGCCCGCGCGGCTTCGATACGCTGGCGGTTGCCGGCGATGTCGCCCATGCCGGCATTGATCTGGGCGAGTGCGATTTTTAGAGAATTGATCATAATACGAAACACTTAACGCGACGACAGGCTTACCGCAATGGCCGGCTTGGGGTAGTCTGGACGGCAATTACTCAACGGGAGGCGAGACAATGGGCAACAACCTCAATGTATTGATGAAGCAGCACCCCAAGGGCTGGGTGACGGAAGCCGATTTCGAGCTGGTGGAACGGCCGATTCCTGAAGCCGGCCCGGGCCAGCTGCTGGTGCGCAACATCTGGCTGTCGCTTGATCCCTATATGCGCGGCGTGATGGACCCGGGCCGCTCCTACCTGGCCAAGCTCGGGCCGGGCGACGCCATGATCGGCGGCACGGTGGGCGAGGTGATGGCTTCCGACAATCCGAAATTCCCGGTTGGTTGCTATGTGGTGGGCAATCTCGGCTGGCGCGGCTATGGCGTTACCGATGGCGTCGGATTGGTCAAAATCGACCCTGCCCTGGCGCCGCTTTCCACCTGGCTCGGTGTGCTCGGCATGCCCGGCGTGACGGCGCATTACGGCCTGATGCAGATCGGCAAGCCAAAGGAAGGCGAAACCGTGGTGGTTTCCGCCGCCTCCGGCGCGGTGGGCGGCACGGTGGGCCAGATCGCCAAGATCAAGGGCTGCCGCGTGGTCGGCATCGCCGGCGGCAAGGCAAAATGCGATTATGTGGTCAACGAACTGGGCTTCGATGCCTGCATCGACTACAAGGCGCCCGACATGGAAGCGGCCTTCAAGGATGCCACGCCGAAGCGCGTCGATGTGTATTTTGAGAATGTCGGCGGCAAGATCATGGAGATGGTGTTCGGCCGGCTCAACAGCTTCGCCCGCGTGCCGCTCTGCGGCATCATCAGCCAGTATAACCTGACCGAGCCGGAAGGCTTCACCGGCATGCGCCACCTGCTGGTCAACCGCGCCACGGTGACCGGCTTCATCATTTCCGACCACATGCCCTACTGGCCCGGCGCGATCCAGGAAATGGCCGGTTGGATCAAGGCCGGCAAGCTGAAATACAAGGAGGATGTGGCGGAAGGGCTGGAAGCCGCCCCGGCCGCCTTCATCGGCATGCTGGCAGGCAAGAATTTCGGCAAGCAGCTTGTGCGGGTGGGGCCGGATAAGCTGTAATCCGGCCAAGCATAACGGAGGAAACCATGTTTAATCGACGCCATCTGTTGCAGGCCACCGGTGCGGCTGCCCTGCTGCATGCCCTGCCCGCCTGGGCGCAAACGACCTGGAACCCGGCGCAGACCGTGACCATGGTGGTGCCCTACCCGGCTGGCGGCCCGACCGATAGCCTGGCCCGCCTGATCGGCCAGGAAATCACCAAGGATCTGGGCCAGCAGGTGATCGTGGAGAATGTGCCGGGCGGTGCCGGCGCCATCGGCTCGCGCCGCGTGGCGCAGGGGCCGGCGGATGGCCATGTGCTGCTGGCCACCACCAACCAGACCCATGCCACCAATATCTCGCTGCTGCCCAATGGCGGCGGCTATCATCCGGTGAATGATTTCGCCCCCATCGCTTTGCTGGCCGACCTGCAACACATCCTGGTGGTGAAAAACGATCTGCCGGTGCAGAATTTCGCCGACTTCCTCAAACTGGCCAAGGCACAGCCGGGCAAGCTCAATTGCGGCTCCACCGGCCCCGGCTCGGCCTCGCATCTGGCGCTGGAATTGTTCAAGGCCAAGGCCGGCGCTGATCTCACCCATGTCGCCTACAAAGGCTCGGCGCCGCTGTTGCAGGACCTGCTCGGCGGCCATGTCGATTGCAGCTTCGCCACCACGCCCACCGTGCTGGCCCAGGTGCAGGCCGGCAAGCTGCGCGCCATCGCCGTGGCCTCACCAAACCGCTCGCCGCATCTGCCCGACCTGCCCACCATCGCCCAAAGCGGCGTTGCCGGCGTGGAAGCCGATGCCTGGCTGGCGATCTTCGCGCCGATCAACACCCCGGCCCCGGCGCTGGCGCGCTATCGCAGCCTGGTGCTGGAAGCGATGAAAAAGGACAGCGTGCGCGAAACCTTCACCAAGCAGGGCATGGCGGTGAATGTGCGCGACGCCGACAATTTCGCCAAATTCCTGCAAGAAGACATCAAGCGCTGGGCCGAGGTGATCCGCATCGCCAATGTGAAGGTGGAGTAAGGCCGCACACAAAACGAGACCGCCGGGTCAAGCCCGGCGGTGACGAGAAGATATAGCGTCATGCGGATATTTCGTCATGCGCGGACTTGATCCACGGGTGTCCGGTTTAGGTTTTGTCGGAGCGTCGCAAGACCGAGCATTACTGAGGTTTTGGAACTTCGTGCCTTGACCAGACACAAAATCAGCACTGCTGAAATATCGCGGCACTCAAATCCATCACCCTCTCCATCGTCATGCCCGGGCTTGACCCGGGCATCCCATTTTCCCAGGAATTCAGGCATATTTCTGGCAAAAACGGGATGCCCGCTTTCGCGGGCATGACGGCTTCAATCAGTAGCTACTTCGCCTTGCGCAGCAGGAATTCGCGGCCGACCTTGACGCTTGGCACGCCGTCATAGGCCACGATATCAGCCGTGGCGTAGGTTTCGGTCCAGTTATCCGGCAGGTATGAGCCGGTGCCGACGATATCGAGCGGCGCCTTGACGCTGGCCATCACCTTGCATTTGGCAGCATTGAAGCCCGAGGAGCCGACGATCTTCACATTGAGGAAGCCGGCCTTATCAAGCGCGGCGCGCATATGGAAAATCGCCGCCGCCGACACGCCGGTGCCGACCATCCAGCGCAATTCGGCTTCCGAACGGTATTGCCGGATCGCATTCGGCACATGGCGGTCGAGCACCTGATACGAGGTCTGCGGGTCCAAACCCTCGATATAGCGGCTGCCATGGGTATCAAGCCGCACCTGCAAGCGGCCCTCGCGCGCCAGTTCCGGAAAACGCGCGCAAACCGCCAGCGCATCGGTGACTTCCTGGCCGTAATAATCCACCAGCACGGTCATCGGCTCGGCCGGAAAACTCTCGTGATACAATTCGGCGGCACGCAGGGTGGAGCCGGCATAGCCGATCAGGGCATGCGGCATAGTGCCGAAGCCCTTGTCGTTGCCGAAATAATGCGCCGTGGCATCGGTGGCATTGCCGATGAAGCCGGCAGCGCCAACATCGCGCCGCGCGGCGCGACTGCCGACGGACGCGGCATAGGCCATCATCTCGGCCATCTCGGCGCCGGCACAATGCCGCGCATCCATTGCCAGGAAGCGCACCTTGGGCAGATCGCAGCACATCGAATAGGCGTTATAGGCGGCAACACAGGCCGCGCCGAGCTTTTGCAGATACAGCGTTTCGAGATCAACCAGCTGCGACATCGGGCCGGAGAGATAAACCAGCGGTTCGCCGGCACCAACCCAGGTGCCTTCCTCATGCACCAGTTCAACGCCGAACTTCACGCCGCGCGCGGCGCCGACCTTTTCCAGCCATTCCACCATCAGGCGCGGACAGAAAATCACCGGGCGGCGCATGAACACCGCATAGGTGACTGTCTTGTCACCGAAGCGCTGCACAACCTCCTTGGTTTTCTTGAAGTAGGTGTCGGTGCGCGTCTCGATATCCCGTTCCAGCTCAACCGCCAGCGCCGGGCCGACAAAGGGGGTAATGTCAGTCGGCTTCGGCAGCATGACGAACCGTGCGGTTGTTGCGTTCCAGCTTCAGCATCTCGGCAATCAGGAAGGCCAGTTCCAGAGATTGCGAGGCATTGAGGCGCGGATCGCAATGGGTGTGGTAGCGGCTGGAAAGATCGGCATCGCCGATCATCTGCGCGCCGCCCATGCATTCGGTGACATCCTGGCCGGTGAGTTCCAGATGCACGCCGCCGGCATGGGTGCCTTCGGCCAGATGCACCTCGAAGAATTGCCGCACTTCCGACAACACACGGTCAAACGGCCGGGTCTTGAAGCCGGAAGCGGCGGTCAGCGTGTTGCCATGCATCGGATCGCAAGACCACACCACATTGCGGCCCTCATTGCGCACCTTGCGCACCAGAGCGGGCAGGAATTTATGCACCTTGTCATGCCCCATGCGGGCAATCAGGGTGAGCCGGCCCGGCTTGTTGGCCGGATTGAGCAGGTCGATCAGGCGGATCAGTTCATCCGGATCGGTGGTCGGGCCACATTTCAGGCCCAGCGGATTGATCACGCCGCGCAGGAATTCCACATGCGCGCCATCCGGCTGCCGGGTGCGGTCGCCGATCCACAGCATATGCGCCGAGGTATCCACCCATTCGCCCGAGGTGCTGTCCACACGGGTCATGGCCTGCTCATAGCCCAGCAGCAAAGCCTCGTGGCTGGTGTAGAAATCCACCGTGCGCAGTTCATTGCTGCGCTCCGGCGTGATGCCGCAGGCTTCCATAAAATCCAGGCATTCGGTGATGCGGTCGGCCACATCCTGCCAGCGCTCCACTTCCGGGCTCTTGGCAACGAAGCCGAGATTCCAGCGATGCACCCGATGCAGGTCGGCATAACCGCCCTGCGCAAAGGCGCGCACCAAGTTCAGCGTGGCCGCAGCCTGGCTATAAGCCTGCAATTGCCGGTTCGGATCAGGAATCCGCGCTTCGGCAGTGAATTCCATGCCGTTGATGATATCGCCGCGATAGCT
>DLGP01000056.1:100623-103163 GCA_002482765.1 Alphaproteobacteria bacterium UBA7691 | reverse complement strand
GTAGAACAATCCTGCCGATAGCCCTCCCATCAAGGCGCCCTGCAAGCTGCCGGTGGAGATTGCTCCCGCCACGGTACCGGCCAGGACGCTGGCACCGAACTTTCCAAGCGCCGCGACAATGCCCAATTGCGGCTGCATGATCACCACCGCGACGGCGATGGCAACCACGGTTCGCAACACCCTGCCTATTTTCAGATACCCCGTCGGGTCTGTGTAAGTGAGGGGGGTGTTGTCGACATAGGAGTACCGGTTGAATGCCTGTACGGAGAGCGGATCGGCGATGATCGGGTCGGCGGAGATGAAGCGGGCGATCAGCGGGTCGTAAAGCCGGCCGTTCATGTGAACCAGGCCGAGCTCTTCGATATGCTCGTGATCGGTGAAGCCGCGGTTCGGTAGGCCCGAGGCTTCCAGGCTGCCGGTGGGATCGGCGGCGCCGTTGGCGTTGCGGCGCTTGCCCCCTGTAAGCGCGCGACCGCGAAGCGGGCGTGGGCGCACAGGCCCGAAGGGCCATCATAGGCCATGCGCTGGACCACTGCGCCGACGGCATCGGTAACCATTGTGGTCGAGCCGAGATGGTCGCGGTGCAGCCAGGACCGGGTGACATTGCTGGAACTGAGGCTGTAGCTGATATCCGTGGTGCGGATGGTCAGCGCGATGCCGCTGCCCGCCGCGACGTAATCGGCCCAGGCGACAGGGCCTGTCAGGAATCACGCTGGCCAACCGAGCCTACACCATGCACCGCATGCTCTTTCAAGAGCGGCGACAGGTCATGGCATAGCTGCGCCGAGAATCACCGGAAATCGAAGGAAAACGGCAATAGGGGCGTCACGATGGCCCGCATTCACGCCACAGACGGCACCGCTTTAAGAAAACCGCTCAGTTTACGGGGTTGATGGAGGGGCTCAGGTTGATTTGTATCGGCGATGATCCACTCGGCGCCCGGCTGCGTAGATGCAGCACACAACAGCGGGGATTGGATCATGCCACAGAACAGCGCCGGTTCCTTTTCGATTGCCGCGCCACGCAGCAGCCAAGGCGGCGGCGAGGCGGCGGATCGCGCTTTTGTGCGACGGGCGATGAAACAGCCCTTGCTGACCCCCGAGCTGGAAATTGAACTGGCGCAGAAATGGCGCGAGACCCAGGACCAGACCGCCTTGCACCGCCTGGTGGCGCCGCATATGCGGCTGGTGATCTCGGCGGCGGTGCGGTTCCGGCATTACGGCCTGGCGCTGAATGATCTGATCCAGGAAGGGAATATCGGCCTGATGCAGGCGGCAGCGCGGTTTGAGCCCTCGCGCGGCGTGCGCTTTTCCACCTATGCCACCTGGTGGATCAGGGCGGCGATCCAGGATTTTGTGCTGCGTAACTGGTCGATTGTGCGCACCGGCACCACGGCGGCGCATAAATCGCTGTTTTTCAATCTGCGTCGGCTGCGGGCGCGGATCGAAGGCGGCGGCCGCGAAAGCCTCAGCCCGGATGGACGCAAACGCCTGGCCACTGAAATGAAGGTCAGCGAGGCCGATGTGCTGCATATGGAAAGCCGCCTGGCGGCGGGCGACAGGTCACTCAACGCGCCGGTAGGCGAAGAGGCCGACACCGATTGGCAGGATTTGCTGGTGGATGACCGGCCCAATCCGGAACAGGCCACCAGCCAGCGTCATGACAGCAAACGCCGCGCCGCCTGGCTTGGCGCAGCTTTGCAAAGCCTGCCGGAGCGCGAGCGCATCATTGTCAGCGCGCGCTTTCTCGGCGAGGGCGAGGTGACGCTGGAACGGCTTGGGCTGCGGCTCGGCATCAGCAAGGAGCGGGTGCGCCAGTTGGAACACCAGGCGCTTGGCCGGCTGCGCCGCCGCCTGGCCGATATCCCGGATTTGCAGGTTTAGCTTTTGAACCAGGCCGGGTCGGCTTCTGCGGCCAAAGCGGCGATGGCCGGGCGGCGCATACGGTAGGGCAGCCAGGCCTGGCGTTCATCCTGCATATGGGTGATGTCGAGCCGGTGGTAAAATTCCCGCGTCGGGTTCCAGTCCAGCACATTCAGGTCAACCCGCGGGCAGCTACGCTGATGTGCGATGGCGGCCACGGCGGTGATAAGCTGGCGGCCGATGCCATGGCCGCGCGCGCTTTCCAGCACAAACAGGTCTTCGATATAGATGCCGGCGCGGCCTTCCCAGGTTGAGTAATTGTGGAAATACAGCGCAAAGCCGACAGGCGCGCCGTCCAGTTCAGCGATCAAGGCCTCAAAGCGGCGCGGCTCCGAGAAGCCGTCGCGCAGCACATCGGCCTCGGTCAGTTTCACACTTTCCGGCGGCTCATGCTCATAGGCCGCCAGCGCCTGCACCAGCATGACGATGGCGCCGGCATCGGCGGCGGTGGCAGTGCGGACAATGCTGCGATACTCACGGATGGTCATGCGGCGGTCTTGCCTTTGCTGGGGAGGGCGGCGAGCAATGATTCGCCAAACAGACGGAATTCCTTAGCGCGTTGTGTGCCGCGACGCCAGACCAGGCCGATCTGGCGCGATGGCGGCGCCTGGCTGCTGC
>DLGP01000056.1:0-100599 GCA_002482765.1 Alphaproteobacteria bacterium UBA7691 | reverse complement strand
TCGGTGCCGCGCAGGATGCCGGCGCTCAGCGCCAGTTCGGGCAGCAGGGTGACGCCCAGGCCGTTATCCACCATCTGCACCAGGGTATGCAGGCTGGTGGCACCCATACTTTCGCGGCCGCTTGCGCCGCGGCTCGGGCGCGGCAACTGGCAGGCATCCAGGGCATGGTCGCGCAGGCAATGGCCGTCTTCCAGCAGCAGCAAGGGTTCATGCTGCAAGGCCGGCAGCGCCACGGTTTCGGCGCCGGCCAAGGCATGGTCGCGCCGGCAGGCAAAGCGGAAAACATCGTCAAACAGCGGCATGGTCTCCACCGCCCGGGCCTCAATCGGCAGGGCCAGCAGCAGCAGGTCCAGCTTGCCGGCCTCAAGCTGCTGCACCAGCCGCTCGGTCAGGTCTTCGCGCAGATAAAGCTTCAGCTTCGGCCAGCGCCGCCTCAGGCCGCGCAGCACACGCGGCAGCAGGAACGGGCTGATGGTGGGGATCACGCCCAGATTCAGCGGCCCGGCCAGCGGCTCGGCGGCGGCGCGGGCCAGCAGCACCATCTCTTCGGCCTGGGCAAGCAATTCGCGGGCGCGGGCCGCCATCACCTGGCCCAGCGGGGTCAGCACCACCTTGCGCTTGGTGCGATCAACCAGCTTGGCATCCAGCTGGCTTTCCAGTTCCTGGATGCCGGCCGAGAGCGTGGATTGGGTGACAAAGCAGGTTTCCGCCGCCTTGGCGAAATGTTTCAGCTCGGACAAGGCCACCAGATAACGCAGCTGTTTCAGGCTTGGCAGATTTATCATCGAATTTTCCGATTATTGTAACGAATTTAATCCGTTTGAACGATTAGATTAGCATCGCTACATTGCTGGTCAAGGGAGCGGCCTAACCGCTCTCCCACCGCCCCAGAATCAGGCCGGCATGCCACACAAAGCTTCGGCAGCCGGCACAACCAGGAGACTAAACATGCTTACCATTGGCGATAGCTTCCCCCAGTTCAACCTCAAGGCGGTTGTCTCGACCGACATCAAGAATGCCTTCACCGACATCAGCAACGCCAGCGATGCCGGCAAGTGGAAGGTGGTGTTCTTCTGGCCGAAGGATTTCACCTTCGTCTGCCCGACCGAAATCGCCGCCTTCGGCAAGCTGAATGGTGATTTCAACGACCGCGACACCGTGGTTTACGGCGTCTCGACCGACAGCGAATTTGTGCATCTGGCCTGGCGCCAGAATCATGCCGACCTGAAGGCGCTGCCATTCCCGATGCTGGCCGATATCAAGCGTGAACTGAGCCAGCAGCTTGGCATCCTGGACAAGAATGAAGGCGTTGCCCTGCGCGCCACCTTCATCGTTGATCCGGAGAACGTGATCCGCTTCGTTTCGGTGAACGACCTCTCGGTCGGTCGCAACCCGGCTGAAGTGCTGCGTGTGCTCGACGCGCTGCAAACCGACGAACTCTGCCCCTGCAACTGGCAGAAGGGCGAGGAAGTGCTGAAGCCGGCCGCCTAAGCGGTAGTCCCTCCCCGCCGCCGCAAGGGCGGCGGGGAATCCTCCCCAGGAGAGAAGTATCATGTCAATCGAAGACCTGAAGCAGCGCCTGCCCGATTATGCCAAGGACCTGAAGCTCAACCTGTCCAGCCTGGTCGCCGAACCGGGCCTGACCCAGCAGCAGCGCGCCGGCACTTTCATCGTCACCGCATTGGCGGCGCGTGAACCGAGCGTGATCCGCGCCATGCTGGCGGAATTCGGCCCGCAACTCAGCCCGGAAGCGTTGCAGGCCGCCAAGGCCGCCGCCGCGATCATGGGCATGAACAATATCTACTACCGCTTTGTGCACATGATGGGCGAGCAGAGCGGCTACAAGACCATGCCGGCCAAGCTGCGCATGAATGTGATCGGCAAGCCCGGCGTTGAAAAGGTGGATTTTGAGCTGTGGTCGCTCGCCGTCTCCGCCATCAATGGCTGCGGCATGTGCCTGGAAGCGCATGACCATGAATTGCGCAAGGCCGGCCTGGAGCCGGAGAAGATTCAGGCCGCCGTGCGCATCGCCGCCACCGTGCATGCTGTGGCGGTGACCCTGGAAGGCGAAGCCGCCAGCGCCGATCTGCCGGTGCAGGCCCAGGCTGCCGAGTAAGCGAATATCAACACCCCTACGCGGCAACCACCTCCTGGTTGTTGGCTGCCGCGTCTAGGCCGCCGGCCATCCCCCCCATCCTGGCCGGCGGCCTGCTTCTTTTATGCGCCAAGCTGCTACGGCACGGCGTCTACTAGGCATCGTTCGTTTTGCAGTATCGATTTGACTGCATCAGCGCCGGCCCTTTATGCTGCTGACAGGCTGCAAGTTTGGAGCGAGCCATGACCCATTCCGCACGAAATCAGAAAATTTTGCAGGCGATCAAGGAAAGCACCCGGCAGGCGCTGTCTTCTAAGGAAGCCGCACGGGCGATCCTCATAAAAGAGGGCATTTACACCGCCAAAGGTGATTTGCGCGCCGAATTCGGCGGCAAGCCCGGCAAGAAGGCGACAAAGGCTGCTTGAGCCGGCTGGCCACCTCTTTTGTGCTCGGCTATCACGGCTGCGATCAAGCAACCGCGCAAAAGGCAGTTCTTGAAGGGGCCGGAATTCTCAAAAGCGAAACCGATTATGATTGGCTCGGCCCCGGCGCCTATTTCTGGGAATCTGATCCGACCAGAGCCTGGGAATGGGCCAGATGGAAGGCCAAAAAAGGCCATTATGGAAATCCGGCCGTCATCGGCGCGGTGATTGATTTCCGCAATTGCCTTGATCTGGTATCCCGCGAAGATATTGATCTAATCCGCACCGCCTACGAATCCTTCAAGCAGGTGCAGAAAAAATCCGGCCTGCCATTGCCAAAGAACACCAACCCCAGAGGCGCCAAGGGCAATGACCGGTTACTGCGCTATCTTGACTGCGCCGTGTTTCGCCATCTTCATCACATGATAGAAGCAGAAGACCTCGAACCGTTTGATACGGTAAGAGGCATGTTTGTGGAGGGTGGCAGGGCGTTTGCCGGCAGCGGGATATACCGAAAAAACCACGTCCAAATCGCTGTTATCAACACGGCCTGCATCAAAGGCATATTTTTCCCGCCAAATTCGGATTGAATCCCGCTTCGTTGCCGACGACTTGACCTTGCCGATAAAGCAGGCGTCAATGCGGCATGCGTATGTTGTCGCCCCCGCGCCGCCTTTTGGCCCAGCCGGAATTTGATCTGGCATTGTATGACAGGCCGGAACATGTCGCAGACTACTTGCTTAATCCACCTCTGGTACAATTGGTGCAGGAATGGGCCGCCCTGGCCGCGCAGGGCCGGTTGCCCGGGCGGGCGGATTTTCCGCCTGAGAAGCTGCGTTACATGCTGGGCAACCTGGTGCTCACCGATATCGTAGAGGGCGAAGCCGCCGGGCCATTGCCGGCCGGGCTTAAGGCGAATATGCGCTACCGCCTGTTCGGCTCGAATTTTGTTTATCAGCGTGGTTATGACCTGACCGGCAAACTGCTGACCGATCACCCCGATCCGGCCCTGGTGCAACAGGGCCTGGTGGCCTGCCAGGTGCTGATGCAGCGCCGGCTGCCCACCTTGGGCCGTATTGTGGGCCAGGATGCCGCCGGCAGCCCGGTGCTGACCGAATCGCTGTTATTGCCGCTGGCCGATGATGGTGTAACGGTGAACCGTGTGCTGGGCGGCCAGTTCAACCAGCCGATGGACGAGGCGTTGCGGGCGCGGCGCGATCAGGTCCGGCTGGTTTATGGCGATCCCGATATTCTGCGCCTGCTGGTGCGCCATGCCGATCTGCGCCGGCTGCTGGCGGATTGGGAAAGCTGGCGCGGCACAGGCTGCATGCCGGCGCGTGCCGCTTTCCAGCCGGAAGCTTTACGCTATCTGCTCGGCAATCTGTTCCTGCTGGATGTGGTGCCGCAAGCCGATGGTTTGCCCCGGCTGCGCTATCGCCTGTTTGGCAGCTCTGTGGCGCGCTATCGCGGCTATGATCTGACCGGGCGTTTCCTGGATCAGCATCCGGATGCCAGTTTTGCCGCCGCCGCCAGCCAGGCTTATGCCCCGGTGCTGGCCGCCCGCCGCCCGCTCTGGGCTGATGTGAACGGCCTCAGCGCCGCTGGGCTGCGTTTCGGTTTCGAAGCCCTGGTGCTGCCGCTATCAAGCGACGGCGACAATGTTGATATGGTGCTGGCGGCCCAGATGCTGCCATGAAGCAACGGGAACATGATGCTCGGCCCGTTTGATGTGATCCTGGAAGGCCAGCTTGCCGGCCCGCCTGGCCTGCTGCTGCCACGCCTGCGCAGTAACGAATTGAGCCAGTTGCTGCGCGACTGGCAGGAGCGTGCCCGGCGCCAGGGCGGCGCGATACCCGAGCCGGGCGATTTCAGCCCGGAAAACCTGCGCTACCTGCTGGGCCATATCTTGTTGTTTGACGTGGTGCGCGATGCGACCGGCCTGCGCTTCCGCTACCGGCATTATGGCAGCCATTTCAGTTTCGCGCGCAATTTTGATCTGAGCGGGCAATTCCTTGATGCCCATCCCAATCCGCATTTTGCCGCCTTGGCGCGGCGCACGCTGGAGCATGTCTGCGCCACCGGTTTGCCGGTGCTGTCGGCCACCAAGATGCAGCAGCCGGATGGTGCGGAATATCACGTCGAAGCGTTGTCGCTGCCGCTGGCAGCGCCGGGCGGCGCTGGGGTGGACACGGTGCTGGTGGGCCAGTTTGATCACCTGCTCGGCGCAGAGCAGATGCCGTTTCGGGTCAATATCTCCGATCCGGCCTTGCTGCGGCATTGGGTTGAAGCACCGGCCTTGCGCCAGCTGCTGGAGCAATGGGACCAGCTTTGCGCCACGCGCGGCGGCCTGCCTGTGCGGGCGGATTTTCCGCCCGAGAATTTGCGCCCCTGGCTCGGCCGCGTCATCCTGCTGGAACGCCGGCCGAGCGATCCCGGCCTGCGCTATCGCCTGATCGGCAGCGGCGTGACCGAGGAGCGCGGCTATGACATTACCGGCCAGCCGGTGACCGACCACCCGGATGCGGAATATGGCCGGGTGATCCAGTGGTTCGGCCTGGCCGTGCTCAATCTCGGCCGGCCGGGCTGGTATCGCGGCCATGGCTTCACCCCTTATGGCACGTCGCTGTTTGTCGAGGGGCTGTGCCTGCCGTTGCAGGATGATTGTGTGCTGGCGGTGCAATTGCCGCGCAAACTTGAAAAAACCGCCCCGCAAGCCTAAATAAAAACTGCACCGGGACGACCCGGCTGCTCCCCTAGAGCGCGATGGGACGGCCCATCACAGCGAACGAGCCTTCCCATGGCATGGATTCTCCTGTTCCTGGCCGGCCTGGCCGAAATCGGCTGGGCCGTTGGCCTGAAATACACCGCCGGCTTCACCCGGCTGGTGCCCAGTGCGCTTACCATCGGCGCCATGATCGTCAGCCTGGCTTTGCTCGGCCTGGCGCTGAAAAGCCTGCCGCTCGGCACGGCCTATGCGATCTGGACCGGCATCGGCACGGTGGGCACGGCCTTGCTCGGCATCTGGCTGTTTGGTGAAAGTGCAGACTGGCTGCGGCTTGGCTGCATCGGCCTGATCGTGGCCGGCATCATCGGCCTCAAGCTGGCGGCGTCGGCGTAACCAGCAACAGCGCACCCTCGGCGCCGATCACCTGCACAATGCTGCCGGCCGGCAGATCCGGGCCGCGCACCGGCCAGATCGTGTCGCCCAGCCGCATTTCGCCATGGCCGTTTTCCAGCGCGCCTTCCAGCCGGCCGCGCTGGCCGATCAGCCGTGCCGCGCCCTGATTAACCACTGCCTCGGGATTGGCCGCTGCACCGCGCTTGCGCAGCCACAGGCCCAGCCCGAGGCAGAGCGGCGCCAGCACGGCAAAACTGCCGAATTGCGCCGCGCTGCTCAGATCAGGCAGCAGCCAGAGCAGGCCGCCAACACAGAAGGCGGCGGCGCCAAACCAGATCAGCACCGCGCCGGGTAGCAGGATTTCCAGCCCGGCCAAGGCCACGCCCAGCGCCAGCCAATGCCAGGGTTCAAGTGCAAAAGGCAGGTTCATGGCGTGCTGCCGCCGCCCCAGGGGCGTGCCACAGGCTTGGCTGCCGCTTCGCTGCCAAAGGCCTGTTTCGCCAGCTCGCCGATGCCGCCCAGGCTGCTCAGCAGCCCGGTGGCTTCCATCGGCATGAAAACCAGCTTCTGGTTCGGGCTTTCAGCAAATTTGCTGAAAGCCTCAACATATTTCTGCGCCACGAAGTAGTTCATCGCCGCCACATTGCCGTCGGCAATGGCCTGGCTCACCATCTGGGTTGCCTTGGCTTCCGCCTCGGCCAGCCGTTCACGCGCCTCGGCATCGCGCTTGGCAGCTTCCATGCGGCCTTCGGCTTCCAGCACGGCGGCCTGCTTGGCGCCTTCGGCGCGCAGGATGCTGGCCTGTTTGGCGCCTTCGGCGGTGAGGATTTCGGCGCGCTTCTCACGTTCGGCGGTCATCTGCTTGGCCATTGAATCAAGCAGGTTCTGCGGCGGCTGGATGTTGCGCAACTCTATGCGCGTCGCCTTGATGCCCCAGGCCAAAGTGGCCTGATCCACCACCGAGAGCAGGCGGCGGTTGATCTGGTCGCGCTGCGACAGCACTTCGTCCAGATCCATGGCGCCGATCACCGAACGTACATTGGTCATCGCCAGGCTGGAGAGGGCAAACAGCAGATCCTGCACCTCATAGGCCGCCTTCACCGGATCAAGCACCTGGAAGAACACCACGCCATCGGCGGTGACGGTGGCATTGTCGCGGGTGATGACTTCCTGGCTCGGAATGTCGAGCACGGTTTCCATCAGCGACAGTTTGCGGCCGATGCGGTCGATATAGGGAATGATGATCGACAGGCCCGGGGTCAGGGTGCGGATATATTTACCCAGCCGCTCCACGGTCCATTGCTGGCCCTGCGGCACGGTCTTGACGCCGGCAAAGACCGTAACGGCCACCAGGGCCAGCAGGATAACGGCAACGATCAGCCCGGCGGAGATTTCCATGGGATTTCCTTAGTTGTGGCGATGGCTTCCATCACATTGGCATGTTGCCGGGGCTTTGCAAGCCGTCAGCCTTGCATGCGCGCTGCCGGCGGCGGCGAGGCTTGCAGCAGCAGGGCGCGGCGTATCCGCAGCAGCCGGTTGGCCAGCTCGTTGGCGGTGGGGTGGTCTTCCCGGCGCAAAGCGGCGGCGATGCGGTCGAGATGTTCGGCCGCCTGCTGCTGGTTGCCGCGCTGCATGGCGTTCAGGCCGGCATCGAAAAAGCCGCGCCCCAGTCCGGCCTGTTCCAGCCGTTCGCGCATCGGCTTCGGGATGCCATCATAAAGCAGGTAGCCGGCCCAGGGATCGGCCAGCCGCAAGGCGCTTGGCGTAAAGCCCGGCCTTGGCGCCCCCGGGATGCTTTCGATCTCGGCAAAAAACTGTTCCAGCGCCGCATCCAGGCCACGCTGATCCGCCTGCATCATGCGGCCATAGGCCAGCGGCAGCAGCAGCATGGTGGCGGCATCGCGGCGGGCAATGTCGCCGCCGGGCAGCAAAGCGGCGCGGTAGCGCTCCGCCATCGCCACCACCTGCGCGGCATTGCGCTGGCGCTGCGCCAGGGCGAGGCGGAAATTCGGTAAATCCGCTGCCAGCCGTGCCGCCATGGCGCTGCTATAGATGCCATCCGGTTCCAGCCAGCCAGCGGTTTCGATCCGGTCGATCCAGGCCGCCGCCTCGGCATGCTGGTTTTGCTGTATCAGGATGGCCACGCCGACAAACTGCGCTATTGCCGCCGCATGGCGCAGCGCCGGATTGGTTTCGTTGCCGAATTCAGCGGCAATCGCCCGCGCTTCGGCCAGGGCTTCGGCCGGTTGCTGCGCCTCGCGCAGCGCGGCCAGCGCCCAGCGCGCCTGCACTTGCAGGCTGCGCAATTCATTGCCCCGCTGGCCGGCCAGTTGCTGCGCCACGCTCTGGCAGGCGGTTTCGGCCTGGGCGGTGTTTGGCAGCTTGGCCAGCGCCAGGCAGCGAAAAGTGGCGGCCTGGGCCTGGCGCAATTGTGCCGGGTGGCTCGCCAGCACGGCATCCATGTTGCTGACCGCCGCTTCATAACGCTGCTCAGCCAGGGCGGCGCGACCGTTGCGAAAGGCCTCGTCGCTGGCATTGTTATCGGTGGTGACGCAAGCTGTCAGCAGCAGAACCGGCAGCAGGGCGGATAAAGGGCGCATGATCGGATGGCTCACTCGGTTGAGAAAGTGAGCATCCTTTCCATTTACGGGAAAATCAAGCGCCCTATTAAACCTCCAGCCATTCCTTGCGAGTGACGGCATCGGCCTGCAATTGCGTCGGCGTGCCTTCAAACACCATCTGGCCGTGGCCCATGACATAAAGCCGCTGCGAGATTTTCAGCGCGATGGTCAGTTTCTGCTCCACCAGCAGGATGGCCACGCCACGCTCGGCGATGCGCACCAGCAATTTGCCGACATGCTCCACCATCATCGGCGACAGGCCCTCGGTCGGCTCGTCCACCATCACCAGATCGGGATCGCCCATCAGGGTGCGGCACATGGTCAGCATCTGCTGCTCGCCGCCCGACAGAACACCGCCCGGCGCCTCGGCGCGCTCGGCCAGGCGCGGGAAGATGTCGTACATGTCCTGGATGCTCCAGCGCCCGGTCTTCTTGGCGTGTTTCTGGCCGAGATAGAGATTCTCGCGCACCGTCAGGCCGGGAAAGATGTCGCGGTTCTCGGGCACATAGCCGAGGCCGAGATGGGCGATTTCATGCGGCTTGCGGCCGACAATCTCCTGGCCCTTGAAGCGGATCGAACCATGCGGCTGCACATCGCCCATGATCGCCTTGATCGTGGTGGAGCGGCCAACGCCGTTGCGGCCCAACAGCGAGACAATCTCGCCCTCGCGCACATCGAAGCTGACACCATGCAGGATATGGCTCTTGCCGTAATAGGCGTTGAGGTCGCGCACTTCGAGCAAAGTCTGGCTCATGATCAATGCTCCGCTTCCAGGGCCTGGCCGAGATAGGCTTCGCGCACCGCCGTGTTGCTGCGGATTGCCGCCGGGGCGTCGCTGGCGATGATCTGGCCGTAAACCAGCACGCTGATGCGGTCGGCCAGGTCAAACACCACGCCCATGTCATGCTCCACCATGATCAGGGTGCGGCCTTCCGAGATGCGTTTGATCAGCGCCACGGCATGATCGGTTTCCGACCGGCTCATGCCGGCGGTGGGTTCATCCAGCATGATCACATCGGCGCCGCCGGCAATGGTGATGCCGATTTCCAAGGCGCGCTGCTCGGCATAGGTCAGCACACCGGCCTGGATATCGCGCCGGCTGCCCAGGCCGATCCGTTCCAGCACCGCCTGGGCCTGTTCGTTGGCATCCTTCAGCTTGCGCACGTTATGCCAGAAGGAATAGCGGTAGCCGAGCGACCACAAAACGCCGCAGCGCACATTCTCAAACACCGTGAGGCGCGGGAAGATATTGGTGACCTGGAATGAACGGCTCAGGCCGCGCCGGTTGATCTCAAACGGCTTGCGCCCGGTGATATCCTCGCCCTTGAGCGCAATGCGCCCGGCAGTGAGCGGGAAACGGCCGGAGATCAAGTGGAACAAGGTGGATTTGCCGGCGCCATTCGGCCCGATGATGGCATGGCGTTCGCCCTGGCGGATATCCAGCGACACGCCGCGGATGATCGGCGTGGCGCCGAAGCTCTTATGCAGGTCCTGCAACGAAAGTGCGATGGCGGTCATGCTCAGGCCCCCTTGCCGGTGGTGGCGGTGGCGGCGGCCCAGCCGCGTATCACCATTGGCGCCAGGCGGCGGCCGAGCCACAGGCCAAAAACGATCAATGCCAGCGCGGCGATCCAGGGCGGCGCTGTGTTGGAGGCGAAGGCCACACCGAAGAATTTCATCGCCGGGCCTTCGGTGGCGGTTTTCACCAGTTGATGATGCGCCACCTCGATCAGCAGCGACAGGCCGCAGAGGCCGAGCAAAGCCGGCACCAGGATGGCGCCATAGGCCGGCAGCACATGGCCGATGCTGCCGCGCCGGATCAGCGGCTCGTGCATCAGGATCAGGCCGGCAATGCCGCCCGGTGCGAACACCACCATGGAAACAAAGATCAGGCCAAAATACAGCATCCAGGCCCCGGTCAGGTCGCTGAGGAAAGTTTGCAGCAAGGTCACCAACACGGCGCCCAGGATCGGCCCGGCAAAATGGCCAACCCCGCCGATGAAGGTCATCAGCAGCACCACGCCGGATTGCGCGCCCGAAACATTGATGGCGTTCATCAGTTCAAAATTGATCGCCGCCAGGCCACCGGCGATGCCGGCGAAGAAACCGGCAGCGCAGAAGGTGATGAACCGCACCATCTGGGTGGAATAGCCGACAAACTCGGCGCGTTCCGGATTCTCGCGCACTGCGTTGCACATGCGGCCCAGCGGCGTGCGGGTCCAGGCAAACATCAGCACCATGCACAGGAAACACCACACCGCGATCAGGTAATAAACCTGGATCTGCGGCCCGTAGCTGATATCAAACAGGCGCAGCAGCTTGGTGCGGTTGGCCGTCACACCTTCCTCGCCGCCGAAAAAGCCGCGCAGGATCAGCGACATCGACGCGATCAATTCGCCCAGGCCGAGCGAGATCATGGCAAAGGCGGTGCCGGCGCGGCGGGTGGAGACGGCGCCGAAGATGATGCCGAAGATCAGCCCGGTGACACCGCCGGCCAGCGGCAGCAAGGGCAGCGGGATCGCCAGCTTGGCGGCGGCGAATGTGTTCATGGCATGCACGGTGAGAAAACCGCCCAGGCCGTAATACACCGCATGGCCGAAGGACAGCATGCCGGTCTGGCCCAGCAGCATGTTATAGCTGAGCGAGAAGATGATCATGATGCCCATCATGCTCATCGTGGTGATGGCGGCGCCTGAACTGAACACCTTCGGTGCCAGCAGGAAGGCGATGGCGGTGAGGCCCCAGATGGCATAGCCGACGTAATTGACGCCAGGCTGCTTGATGGCGCTGCTGCTTTGGCTGGTCATGGCTCAGGTCTCCCGCGTGCCCATCAGGCCGGTTGGCCGGAAGATCAGAATCAGCACCAGCATCAGATAGGGAATGATCGGCCCGATCTGCGCCACCGTGACCTGCCACAGATCACTCAGGAAACCCTGCATCGGCCGCGTCATGCCAAACAGGCTGAGCGCCTCGCCGAGCGAATAGTTGATGGCGATGGCGAAGGTCTGCACCAGGCCGATCAGCAGCGAGGCGATGAAGGCGCCGGAGAGTGAGCCCAGGCCGCCGAACACCACCACCACAAACAGGATCGGGCCGAGCACATGCGCCATGCTCGGCTGCGTCACCAGCGCCGGGCCGGCAATCACCCCGGCAATGGCGGCCAGGCCGCAGCCGAAGCCGAACACCATCATGAAAACCCGCGGCACGTTATGGCCCAGCATCGCCACCATCTGCGGATGGCTCAGCGCGGCCTGGATCACCAGGCCGATGCGCGAGCGGGTCAGGATGGTGAGTAGCACCAGGAAGATCGCCACCGAGATCAGCAGCATGAACATGCGGAAGGCCGGATAGGTGGTGCCGAACAGGGTGAAGGCGGGGAAATCCAGCAGCGCCGGCACGCGATAATCCACCGGCAGCTTGCCCCAGATCATCTGCACCAGTTCCTCGATCACAAAGGCCAGGCCGAAGGTGAACAGCAATTCCGCCACATGGCCCCATTTATGCACCGTGCGCAGGCCCCAGCGCTCGATGCCGGCGCCGATCAGGCCAACCAGCACCGGCGCCACGATCAGCGCCGCCCAGAAATTCAGCCATTGGCTGATCTGGAAGCCGAAATAGGCGCCCAGCATGTAGAAGCTGGCATGGGCGAAATTCAGCACGCCCATCATCGAGAAAATCAGCGTCAGGCCGCTGGCGAGGAGAAACAGCAGCATGCCATAGAGCACGCCATTCAAGGTCGAGAACAACACCAGTTCAAGCAAGTTGGCTTCCCCCTACCAGTTTTGCGGCGCCCGGATTTTGCCAGGTCGTTGGACAAGCCGCCATGCTGCGGCTTGTCGAACGGTCTGGACGTGCGGGGCGGCATGGCGCCGCCCCGCTGCCCTTGGTTTCTATCAGCTCGGCTTTGCCATCTTGCAGGTGGTCGGCACGTCGGTATCGGCCATCTTCACCGTGGCAACGGTTTTCCAGCCCCAGCCGGTATTTTCCTCGTCATATTTCAGCTTGGCTTCGGCAATCGGGGTGAACACCTCGATGAACATGTCCTGGAAGAACTGGTGATCCTCGGCGCGCATGTAGGTGGCCGAGCCGTAGATGTTGGTGTATTTCATACCGCGCAGTTTCTCGGCAAACACCTTCGGGTCGTTTGACTTGGCCTGGTTCATCGCCGCCGCCAGCATTTCCATCTGATTGCGCACGCGCGGATACCACACGCCCATATTGGCCTTCTTGCGGAATTCTTCCTCAAAAGCCTGGTTGGCCGCTTCCATGTGATTCGGGCCGCCTTCCACGATGGTATAAACCCGGTCCTTCAGGCCGGTCTGCTTGATCGCGGTCGGGCCACCGGCGCCGCCGGCATAATAGGTGTACCAATCCACCTGCAAGCCGGCATCGGCGGCGGCCTTGAGCAGCAGCGAGATATCCGAGCCCCAATTGCCGGTGATCACACTATCGGCGCCGCTGGCCTTGATCTTGGCGATATAGGGCGAGAAATCGGTCACCTTGGCCAGCGGGTGCAATTCGTCGCCCACCACCTGGATATCCGGCCGCTTCGCCTTCAGCATTTCGTTGGCGGATTTGCGCACCGCCTGGCCGAAGGAATAATCCTGGTTGATCAGATACACTTTCTTGATCTTCGGATTGTTCTTCATGTAGCCGGTCAGCGCCGCCATTTTCACATCGGCATGGGCATCCCAGCGGAAATGCCAGTAGCTGCATTTGTCATTGGTGAAGGCCGGGTCCACGGCGGCATAATTGAGATACACCACCTCCTTGCCCGGATTGCGTTCGTTATGCTTGTTCACGAAGTCGATCAGCGCCGCCGCCACGCCCGAGCCGTTGCCCTGGGTGAGAATGCGGGCGCCGGCATCAATCGCCTTCTGCGCCGCCAGGATACTTTCCTGCGGGCTGAGCTTGTTGTCATAGGTGACCAATTCCAGCTTCTGGCCATTCACGCCGCCTTTGGCGTTGATGCGCTCGATCATGAAGTTGAAATGTTTCACACCGCCTTCGCCAATCGGCGCCATGGCGCCCGATAGCGGATCGATATAGGCGATTTTCACTTGCGCAAAAGCTGGCGCGGCGAACACGCCCAGCGCCAATGCCGCCATTACCGGCACACCGTAACGAACTGCCATAGTTTCCTCCATCCCGTTTTTTATGCTGCGGCGCTGGCACCCCGGAATCCATTCCGCAGGGCGCTGTCGCCGATCCCCTGCGCGTTGGCAGGAAATGCCGTTGATGCTGAAACGCCGCTCTATCGTTGTGTCAGATTTTCTCCGCTGTTCACTTGACGATGGCGGCGTAAACCATGTCGCGCAGCAGCGCACGATAGGCCACGCGCTGGCTGGGCGACTGCATCATGTAAACCACAAACAGGTTCTGCTTCGGGTCGACCCACATATAGGTGCCGCCGGCGCCGCCCCAGTTATATTCGCCGGCCGAACCGGCCATCGGCGACAGACCATCCTGCTGGCGCACCGCAAAGCCGAGGCCGAAGCCATAACCGACGCCCGGCAGATAGAACGGGCCGGGCTTCACCATGGCGCCCATATGGTCGCTGGTCATGGTGGTGATGGTGGCCGGGCTGAGATACCGCCGGCCATCCAGGCTGCCCTTGTTGAGCAGCATTTGCAGGAAGCGGGCATAATCCATCGCGGTGCTGACCAGGCCGCCGCCGCCGGATTCAAATTTGCCCGGCTGGCGCGGTTCGCTGAAATCAGCCCCGGCGCCAAAATTACGATCCTTGGCGAAAGGCTCGGCGATGCGCTTCTGCTTCGCCGCATCGGTGACATAGAAGCTGGTATCCTTCATGCCCAGCGGCTTGAACAGGCGTTTCTCAAACACCTGGCCCAGCTTGGCGCCATCGGCCACTTCCACCACACGGCCCAGGATATCGGTGTTATAACCGTAATCCCATGTCGTGCCGGGGGCATAGCCCAGCGGCAGCTTGGCGATGCGGTCGGCGAATTCGGCATTGTCGTAATCGCCAGCCAGCGCGCCGCTGTCGCGATAGGCGCGTTTCTGCGCCGTGTCGCCGAAAAAGCCATAGGTGATGCCGGCACTGTGGCGGAACAGGTCCTGCAAGCTGATCGGCCGCGTCGGCACCAGCTCAACCAGCTTTTTCTGCGCATCGGCCGGATCGGGTTTTTCCACCAACAGCTTGCTGTCCTTGAAGCTGGGCACATAGCGCGCCAGCGGATCGGCCAGGGTGAGCTTGCCTTCTTCCACCTGCATCATTGCCGCCACCGAGGTGATCGGCTTGGTCATTGAATAGATGCGGAAGATGCTGTCCTTGGCCATCGGGATCTTGGCCTGCGGATCCTGCTGCCCGATGGCCTCGAAATAAGCCACCTTGCCATGGCGCGCGATCAGCAGCACGGCGCCGGGCATGGTGCCCTTGGCCACATCATCCTTCAGCCGCGTGGTGATCTTGCCCAGCCGGGCGGAGGACAAGCCCACAGCTTCCGGCTTTTCACGCGGCAAATCGGCGGCAAAGGCGGATTGCCCAGGCAGCGTGAATGAAAGCGCAAGGATTGACGTGAAGGCAACAGCATACGCACGCAACGCGACATGACGCAGCATCTTGTATCCTCCCAGGTGGCGTTTCATTTGTTTGATCGAACGCCTTATTTGTGGGATTGTCCGACAAAGCCATCTGCCCGTCAAGGGAATTGATGCAAGGGGGGAGTTACCGCGCCGATGAGCCAGGTCATTGACCGTTTTCCGCGCATCACCAGCATGCCGGCCTATGAGCGTGTGGCCGAGGCGATCGAGCAGGAGATCGTCAGCGGCCGGCTGCGCCCGGGTGCGGCGCTTGGCACCGAAGCCGAGCTGGTGCGGCAATTCGGCGTCAACCGCTCCACCGTGCGCGAAGGTATCCGCCTGCTGGAACAGGGCGGCCTGATCCGCCGCGATGCCAGCCGCCGCCTGATCGTCGGCCTGCCGCATTACGAACGCCTTGCCTCGCGCATGAGCCGCGCGCTGGTGCTGCATCAGGTGACATTCCGCGAATTATGGGAAGCCGCCATGGCGCTCAGCCTGGCCACCATCGAATTGAGCATTGATCGCGCCACGCCGCAATTGATCGAAGCGCTGGAGCGTAATATCGCCGCCACCGAAGCGGCGCGGCATGATCCGCAGCGGGTCGGCGAACTGGATGGCGAATTCCACATGGCGCTGGAAGAAGCCAGCGGCAACCGCGTGCTCAAACTGGCGCGCGAGCCATCCAACATGCTGATCTATCCGGTCACCGAACTGGTGGTGCGCGATGTGGCACAGGGTGCCGAACGCCTGATCCACGCCCATCGCATGCTGGTGCTGGCGCTCAAGGAACGTGATGCCGATCTTGGCCGGCTCTGGACCCGGCGCCACCTCAACGACTGGCGCAAGGGCTTTGAACTCGGCGGCCGCGATTTTGACCAGCCGGTGGATAGTGTGCTGCTCGATGCCCGGCGGCAGAAAGTTGGCGAGTGATTTGCGGTTTAATCAGATAGGCGGGCATCGCCACTCAAAATCGTCATGCCCGGGCCTGACCCACGGCTGTTCGGTTAAAATTTTGTCTGAGCGTCGAAAGACACGGCATTGCTAAGGTTTTGGAACTTCGTGCCTTGAGCAGACACAAAATCAGCGCTGCTGGAATATCGCAATGCTCAAATCCATCACCCTCACCGTCGTCATGCCCGGGCTTGACCCGGGCATCCCATTTTCTACGAAATTCAGGCATATTTTGCAAAATGGATGCCCGCTTTCGCGGGCATGACGAGAGGTGGGGGTGCTAACAGCGGCATCGGATTAAACCGGACACCAGTGGGTCAGGCCCGGGCATGACCACAGTGAGGGGCGGTCTGCCTGGTCAGAGTTTGGGCAAAGTCACGCCGCGCTGGCCCATATATTTGCCGGCGCGGTCGGCATAGCTGGTTTCGCAGGGCTGGTCGCCCTTGAGGAACAGGAACTGGCAGGCGCCCTCATTGGCGTAGATTTTTGCCGGCAGCGGTGTGGTGTTGGAGAATTCCAGCGTCACATGGCCTTCCCATTCCGGCTCCAGCGGCGTGACATTGACGATGATGCCGCAGCGCGCATAGGTGCTTTTGCCCAGGCAGATCACCAGCACATCGCGCGGGATGCGGAAATATTCCACCGTGCGCGCCAGGGCGAAGGAATTCGGCGGGATGACGCAAACATCGGTGTCGCGATCCACAAAGGAAGCCGGCGAGAATTGTTTGGGATCGACCACGGCGCTGTCGACATTGGTGAAAATCTTGAATTCGCGCGCCACCCGGGCATCGTAGCCATAGGAGGACAGGCCGTAGGAGATGGTGCCTTCGCGCTTCTGCGCCTCCACAAACGGCTCGATCATGTTGTGCTGGCGCGCCATGTCGCGGATCCAGATATCGCTCATCACCGTCATCAGCGGGTTTCCTCCCTGGCATCCTGGGCCACATCCTGCGCCGGCGGCTGGGCCTCGCGGCTGCGGCCCTGCTGCTTGCGGCGCGCCAGGTTGGCGCGCAATTGCGCCGCCAGCCGGTCGCGCCGTTCTTCCTGTCTGGCCTGGGTCTGCTCGGTCAGATGCGTCATGCGCCGGTTATACTCATTTCAGCAGGGCGTCGATATAGGTTTGCAATTCGGCATCCACCGCTGCCGGGCCGGCCGGGGCGGCAGCCAGGGCGGCATTACGATAGGCCGGATCGTCGGTCACTTCGGCGCCAAGCCAGGGCGGCAGGTCAAGCGGGCGGTCGGCGCGGTCCAGTTCAATCTCGGCCAGCCACAGGCCGGCATGGTCGCCATGGAACTGGTCGATCTCCCAGAACAGCCCGGCATGGCCCTGTTCGGCGCGCAGCCGGTAGCGGGTTTTTTCAATCTTGTGCCGGCCCGGCCAGCCGGCCAGCAGGCGGCGGGCGAGGGCGGGCGGAATCTCGGTTTCATATTCCTGGCGCGCGATGCCGGGGGCGTCGCTTTTCACTGTCACCCAGGCTTGTTCCTGCCCGGCCTGGGCTGCCAGCCGGATGCGCAGATGGAACGCGCCGATGGCACCGAAATAACCTTGCAGCAACTGCCGGCCGCCCAGACCGGCGACAATGCCGGGATCAGCCACCAGGAATTTCCGTTCAATTTCAAGCTTTGCCGCCACGCCACAGACTCCGTCACGCCACTGTCAGGCAGTTTCGCCCCCTGGATAACGCCTTGTTTCGCCGGGTCAAGCGGCGGCGGTGCCTTTTCGCCGCTGGGGTGCTTGCATCCCGCAAAAGCCTGTGGCACTTTCCGCGCCGTTTTCAGCCGGCACGCTGCCGTAGCTCAGTGGTAGAGCACGTCATTGGTAATGACGAGGTCGACAGTTCAATCCTGTCCGGCAGCACCAGCAGCCCCTTCCCGGGGCGGCCTCTCATAAGAGACGTTTCGCGCATGGCCTGGGAACCCCCCTCGACCTTTGAGGAAAAACTCAAATACAGCCTGATCCCGGGCAGCCTCTATATCCGCTATCGGGTGTGGAAGGAGCTGCGGCGTGGCGAACGTGAACTGGCCCTGGTGCCGTTCCTGGTCGATCCGGCCCGCGCCGCGCTGGATGTTGGCGCCAACAAGGGCGTGTGGACCTGGATGCTGGCGCAGCATTGCCGCCAGGTTTTTGCCCTGGAACCAAATCCCAAGCCGTTTCGTGTGCTGCAACGCTGCAAGCCGCAGAATGCCGAAGCCTGGCAGGTCGCGGCCTCCAATGCCACCGGCACCGCCGAATTGCGTATCCCGCTGGGCCGCAAGGGTTATTCCAACCAGGGCGGCTCGCTCAATGCCGCCAAGGTGGGCGCCAGTTATGGCAGTGTCAGCGTGCCTGCCAAGCGGCTGGATGATTGTGGCCTGCCGCCGGTCGGTTTCATCAAGATCGATGTGGAAGGCTTTGAGGCCGAAGTGCTGGCAGGTGCGGCCGACCTGATCCGGCGCGACCGCCCGGTGCTGGTGATCGAGATGGAAGAGGCGCATACGCGCAAGCCGATTGAGCAGATGGTGGCCGAGGTGGAGGCGCTGGGTTATGCCGCCTTTGCGTTGCGTCAGGGTCAATTGACCCATTTTGCCCGGCTGGACCCGGAAATTAATCATCGCGCGCCGCCAAGCCGGGCGGATTATGTATTCAATTTCATATTCTTGCCGCTCTGAATGGCAGCCCGTCAAATTTTTGCATACAATTAACCATACTTTAGTCACATTGTGTCAAATTCCCCCTGGACGCCGGCCAAAACAGGTCTAGGATGTCCACACGTCCCGCATACCGGGAGGGATCATGCCGCAGAAATATCCATTCGCGAACTTCCAGATTGACGGCAAAGTTGTCACCTTGATCATGGTGGCCGAAGCCGGCATTGCCACGTCCGAGATGGCGCAGCGCTCGATGAGCGCCTTCCAGCAGAAACTCGGCCGGGCTGATCTGGTGCTGGTGGCCCAGGGGGTTAATCTGTCGCCGGTCTATATCGGCGCCAAACCCTTTGTCGAAAAGCTGAAGAACATGCCGCTGGGCAAGGTGGCCTGGCAGCATTTTGAGGCCTGACGGCCCGCCGGCTCATGGCGCTGGCAGTAATGCCAGCACACCGAGAATGATATCGATCTGGTTGCCATCGGTCGCCAGCGGCACTTCCAATGCCTCGAAGCCAAGATAACCCTGGCTGGAAAATTCCATATTGCCAAATGAACGCAATGGCCGGCGCTCGGCCACGATCCAGCGGAAACTGGCCGAGAAGTTCGGCAAAGTTTCGACCGGATAAATCTCCTCAAAAAACCGCCCGGTGACATCGCGCCCGGTGCGCTGGGTGATTGCGGTGCCGATCAGGCGATAGCGGAAACGCAGCGCATCGGGCAGGCGCAGCACATCCACCATGTAGAGATCTTGCAGCAGCGCACGCATCTCCAGCGGCTCAAAATCGGCCCGGCCCGGCAAGGCGCCACGCGCCGCCGCCTTGGCCTGCCACCAATGATGCAAAGCCGCCAGCCGTGCATCGCTGTAATGCAGGCCGGGGTCAAGCCGCACCGTCACGGCCGCCTCAGCGCCGCGACTGCATGCCGGTGCAGTTGATCAATTCGGCACCGGCAAGATTGACCTTGGCGAAAGTGCTGCTGCTGAAATCCACCCCCTCCACCATGGCGCCGCGCAGATCGGCGCCGCTCAGGTCGCTGCCGTCAAAGCGTGGGAACAGCACCTTGCCGGTGCGCTGATTCTGCGCGTTATAGATCGGCACGCCGATCAGCCGGGTGCCGCGAAACAGCGCCCCACCCAGATTGGCACCAGAGAAATTGGTGCCGCCGCAATCCGCCTGGTCAAAATTGGCCTTGCGCAGATCGGCGCCGATAAAGCTGGTGAACAAAAGCTGGCTGCGGGTGAAAAACGCGCCGGCCAGGTTGGTGTCGTGAAACACGGCGGCGCGCAGGTCGCAACTGGAAAAATCCAGCCCCTGCAATTTCATCTCGCTGAACACGGCGCGTTCGCCCTCGGCGCCATTGGACACGATCCAGCGGCCATGCGCCTTGAGCCGCGCCTCCACCTCGGGCGGCAATTGCGCCGAGGCGCCGCGATGGATGGCGCCTTGCAGATTGGCGCCGGTGGTATCGGCCTGACTGAGATCAACACTGCGCAGATTGGCGCCACGCAGATCGGCATTGGTGAAGCGCGCGCCATCCAGCTTGGCGCCAACCAGGGTGGCTTCCTTCAGTTTGGCGCCGGCAAAATCCGCATTGGTCAGGTCGGCCCCGGTCAGGTTGACCGCAAACAGGCTGGCCGAGGCAAAACTGGCGCCGGCCGCCTTGGTATTGCTCAGATTGGCCTGATCCAGATAGGCGCTTTTGAGATTGGCCTCTTCCAGATTGGCACCGCTCATATTGACCGGCACGTTTTCAGCGGTTTGTTTGCCGGCCGGATCGGCGCGCAGAATCTGGCCCGGGCGCAGATCGGCCTGGCGGAACGAGGTTTGCCGCAGCACCGACATGAGGAAATTGGCGCCACGCAGATCGGCCTTGTCAAACATGGTGCGGGTCAGGTCGGCGCGGGTGAAATCGGCGCTGAACAGGTCGGCGCGCACAAACTGGGCCGAATTGAGCGAACTGTCGACAAACAGGCAGCCGGACAGGATGGCATCGTCGAGGATGGCGCCGCCGAGATCGAGGCCGGAGAAATCCTCATTGCGTCGTTGCAGCCGTTCGCCGCCCTGGCGCCCGGCAAGGAAGGCTGTGTGGCGGGATAGCGCCCAAACAACGGGTTGCGGCGGCAGCCGGGCGGTCATGGCGTCTCGCATGTTACTCTTGCGTGAATAATAGGCAAAGCGCCGCTCGGGCGCCACAGCTTTACCAAAGCCGGCCACAAGAAGTCTTTCACAATCGGCGGCGCATGTTTTACTCTGCTGCCAATATTGTTACGGGTATTCGTGGGGCAATCGGCATGGCCGGCAAGGCAGAGCAGCAGCAGGCGGCCAATCGGCGCCGCTTCGAGAGGCGCGACACCACCATCGCTGCCCGCCTGGAACATGCCGGCAGCATGTATCCCGGCAGCATCGACAACCTGTCGCTGACCGGCTTCCTGTTCAATCCGCCGCCCGAGCTGCCGGCCGGCAGCAAGATCAAGCTGTGGCTGGCGGGCCGCGCCAAGCCATTGGCGGCCAGTGTGGTGGGCGCCAGCCCGCGCGGCCTGCATGGCAAGCTGCATGTGGCGGCGCCCAAACTGGCGCAGCTTTCGGTGGAAGTGGATGACGTGGCTTTGCTGCTGATCGGCGCCACCCGCCCGCCAGAGGCCAAGCCGGCCGCCAGCAAAAAGCCCACAGCCAAAAAGCCCGCCGGGAAAAAAGCCGTCGCCAAAAAAGTCGCCGCCAGAAAAGCTGCCGGCTGAACCTTTTCAGCCGCGGATCTTGGCGATGAAGGCAGCCACCTGGCGCGCCAGGGCGCCAGACTGGCTTTGCAGACCGGCTGCGCCGCTGGAAACTTCCTGCGCCACTTCGCCGCTGCGCTCAATAGTCTGGGCGATATCCTGGATATTGGCGGCAACACTTTCGGTGCCGGCAGCGGCGGACTGGATATTGTTGGAAATATCCGCCGTGGCGCTGGCCTGCTCCTGCACCGACTCGGCGATATTGCCAACCCGCTCGTCGAGCATCGCCGATTGCTGCTGGATCACCTCGATGGAACGCACGGTGAGCGCCGAAGCGGCCTGGATGGCACTGATCTGCTGCGCAATATCCTTGGCCGCTTCCGCCGTCTTCTGCGCCAGGCTGCGCACTTCCTGCGCCACAACGGCAAAACCCTTGCCGGCCTCGCCGGCGCGCGCCGCTTCCACGGAAGCATTCAGCGCCAGCAAGTTGGTCTGGAACGCCACGGAGCGGATGAATTCCACCACTTCGTCGATCTTGCGATTGGCGCTTTCAAGCTGATGCACCGCATCGGTGGCGCGCGAGGCTTCGCTGGCCACGCTCTGGCTGGAAGCGCGTGATTCACGCACCTGGCGCGTCACCTCGGCCACACTGGCGCTGAGCTGCTCGGCGGCGGCGGCAATCGCCTGGGTGTTGTTGGTCGCCTGTTGCGCCGCCTGGGTGACATTGACCGAGGCTTCGGCGGCGGTGCGGGTATCGCCGGCCAGCTGCACGGCATTATCCGACAGCGTGTCGCTGGTCAGCTTGACCGCCTCGACCACGCCCATCACTTCAGCCTGGAACTGGTCGGCCAACCGGTTGCGCTCAGCCTTGGCCCGTGCCGCGCTGGCTTCGCGTTCGGCGGCGACCTCGGCTTCCAGCCGGGTCGCCTGTTCGGCCTTTTGCCGCATGGCGCCGCGCGCCGCATTGATCTCCATCGCGCCGTGGCGGAAATCACCAGCCATGCCGCGCAGCAGGAAGGGGCGGAAAAACTTGCCCTGCGCCGCAAAATGCAGCGAGGCCGAGGATTCACGCACATAGGCATCAACCAGATCCAGCGCACGGTTGAGCGCGATCAGCGTCGGGCCAACATCGCCATACCGATCGGTATGGATCACACGCGCCGACAGGTCGCCCTGCGCGGCGCGTTTGCAGACGTCGTTGATCTCAATACATGCGGCTTCCATCTGCCGCTGGCGCTTGGAAAAAAACATCACCACCCCCACAGGATCATCCTAGTCGCCGCGCTCAATTTTCCGGCGTGATGCTGAAGACAAATTCATCATACGAGACGCCGGCCTTGGCGAGATGCTGCATCAGCATGGCATAGCCGGCATCCACCGCCGCCTTGCGATCAGCATGGCGCGCCTCTTCTTGCAGCAGGGCGCGATAGATCGGCTCGATCTGCGCCAGGGCGCTGCGATGCGGCGCGCGGCGATTGGAATGATAGCCGGTGATCTGCCGGCCCGGCCCGAAGCTGGGCGTGACATGGGCAAACACCCAGTAATATTCGCCGGTCTTGGCCAGATTCTTCACATAGGCGAAGATTTCCTCGCCGGCCTTGATCCGCTCCCACAGCAGCCGGAACACCGCGCGCGGCATGTCGGGATGGCGCAGGATCGAATGCGGCTTGCCGATCAGTTCTTCCACTGTGAAGGCGCCAACCTTGCAGAACACATCATTGGCATAGGTGATCTTGCCGGCCGGATCGGTTTTGCTGACAATGATCTCGTCCTCGCCAAAATGGCGTTCACGATCAACTGGTGTAGGCCTTTGCATCCCGCTCTCCCGCAACAAGGCTTGCCACAATAAGTAAGCAACAGCTTATTTATTATGCGGCAATCGCGGCTTGATCAAAATCAAGCCGCGCCGCAGTTTCGCCTCGGCAGCCATGTCAGGTCAAGAATGCAAACTTGCCAGTGCTGGCAAAGCTTGCGGTTAAAAATATATATCAGGCTGCAATCAGCGCTTGACTGGCAGCCGGATCACGCCGGGTGGCCACCAGCAGATCAAGATCAAGCACCGAGATCATACGGTCGGCGCGGGTCAGCAAAGCGGTGATGAAATTATTCTCGGCAGCAATGCCGGTGGCCGGCACCGGTTGCAGATCAGCGCCATCGGTCGAGACAATATCCGACACCGCATCGGCCAGCAGGCCATATTGTGCATTGGTGGCTTCCACCACAATCACCACATTCGTGGCACTGGGATTATGCGGCGCGGCGCCGAGGCGGGCACGCAGATCATAGATCGGCACCACCAGGCCGCGCAGGTTGATCACACCACGCACCGAAGCCGGGCAATTCGGCAGCGGCGTTTCCGGCACCCAGCCGCGAATTTCGCGCACACTCAGAATGTCGATGGCGTAATCCTGGCCGGCCACGGTGAGGGTGAGAAATTCATGCGCCAGATTCAAGGCGTCGGTTTTCTGGATCGGATCAGTCATTCGGATACACTCCCGGATACGGCAGGGGGACGGCCTGAGGTTGTGGCGCCATCCTGCATCCTGGCGGCGCCATGGCAAAATTAGCTTTTGCTAACAGCGCCGCCAATAAGCGAAAGCTTACATCAGCGGCAACGTGACAACAAAGCGGGCGCCGCCCAGCTTTTCGGCGGCAGCGGCATGAATATGGCCGCCATGCGCCTCAACAATGGAGCGGCAGATCGGCAGCCCCATGCCCATGCCGCCCGGCTTGGTGCTGTAAAAACTTTCAAACAACTGTTCGCGCTGCGCTGCGGCAATGCCCGGGCCACTATCCTCGATACCGAGCTGCACTTCGCCGGCCCGTGGCTGGCGCAGGCTGATATTGATGACGCGCAACGCGCCGGCTTGCTGCTGCATTGCCTGGATCGCGTTGAGTGCCAGATTCACCACCACCTGCTGCAACTGGGTGCGGTCGCCCAGCAAAGCCGGCAGGTCGGGTGCCAGATCAAGATTGAGCCGCACGCCCTGGGCCTGCAATTCATGGCGCAGGAACAACGCCGCCTCCTGCACCAGTTCGGCCAGCACCAGCGGCGCCTTTTCACTCTGTTGCCGGGTTGCCATGCCGCGAATGCGGGCGATGATATCGGCGGCGCGGCGTGCATCGGCCACCATGCGGCGGGTCAGTTGCCGCACTTCGTCGATATCCGGCACGTCGCGCGCCAGCCAGCGCAAGCCGGCCTCGCCATTGGTGGCGATGGCGGCCAGCGGCTGGTTCACCTCATGCGCCAGCGAGGCGGTCAATTCACCCAGCATGGAGATGCGCGCAGCATGTGCCATGTCGGCCTGCAAGCGGTGCAACGCCGCCTGCGCCTGCTTGCGCGCCGAGATATCGATCACCCCCACCAGCAAAATGCCCTTGGCCAGCGAATCCGGCGGAAAGCAGGCGGTGAACAGGGCGTCAAATTCGCTGCCATCCAGCCGGCGCAGCCGGGTTTCGGCGGCATAGCTGGCTTTGCGCGATACCGCCGCCAGCACACTTTCGGCATAGACCATTTCGCTCGCTTCGGGCCAGAACAGGCCAACATGATCCAGCAGCTTCGCCTTGGCGCCCTGGCCGAACAAAGCCACGGTCTGATCGTTCACATCGATCACCCTGGTGGCCTGCATCATGGCGCGGATCAGGCCCGGCTGCGTGGCGAAATGCCGCCGCAGATCGGTGATGCCGGCCTGGCGCAGATCGCGCAGCATGGTACCCACCGGGGCAAAATCCAGTTCCCAGAAGGATGCCGCCATGGCCTGGAACAGGTTGCGGTAGCGGTATTCGCTGATCCGCAAGGCTTCTGCCGTATCATCCGGGGCGTCGGTTTGGGCAGAAGCGGCAACAGCATTGTGGCTCATGATGGGTCCGGCATGGATGATGCCCGGTCAGCCGGCCAGGGCGCGGTCGATACAGGCGATCAGCATATCGGCTTCGAACGGCTTTTTCAGCAGGCAAAGCGCGCCGCTGGCCTGGGCCTTTTCCGCCAGGCCGGGATCGCTGCGCGCCGTGATCAGGATCGCCGGCAGCCGGTAATGCCGCTCTGTCAGCAAATGCTTCAATTCGATGCCGCTCAGGCCGGGCATCTGGATATCGCTGATCAGGCAGTCATAGCCGGCAATGTCGCCAGCCGCCAGGAAGGCTTCGGCGCTGGCAAAGCCTGAGGCGCGATGGCCCAGCGAACGCACAAAACCTTCCAGCGCCTGGCGCAGGGAGTCGTCGTCGTCGATGATGGCAATCAGCGGCATGGTGGGCACACATAATCCCTGGTCTGATACATGCCCTCTATATGGGCCGTGCCGCCAAGCAGTGACATTATACGGAGATATGATTGTTTGGCGGCTAGATCGCCAGGGCCTCGGCCAGCCGCACCAGATCGGCCAGGGTGCGGGCGCCCATCTTGCGCATCAGCGTGCCGCGATGGATTTTCACCGTGATCTCGCTAAGGCCAAGGTCGCCGGCCACCTGCTTGTTCATCTTGCCGGCGCAGACCAGCGCCATCACCTGCTTTTCGCGTGTAGTCAGCGTGGCATACAGCGCCTTGAGCCGGTCATTGCCGGCTTCCTGCTGGCGCCGCGCCTGATCGCGCCCGATGGCGGTGCTGACCGCATCCAGCATGTCCTGGTCGCGGAACGGCTTGGTCAGGAAATCCACCGCGCCGGCTTTCATCGCCCGCACTGTCATCGGGATATCGCCATGGCCGGTCATCAGCACCGCCGGCAGGCGGATACCCAATTCGGCAAATTGCGCCTGGAAATCCAGCCCGCTCAGGCCCGGCAGGCGCACATCCAGGATCAGGCAGCCGGGCAAATCCGGCTGTTTGGCGGCAAGGAATTCCGCCACCGAGGCATATTGCCGGGTTTCCCGGCCCACCGAGCGGAACAGGCTGTCGAGCGCGGCGCGCAAGGAGGCGTCGTCGTCGATGATATGCACCAAGCCGGCATCGCTCATGCCGTGAAGCCTAGTTCGTGTATTCTGGGTTGACAAGGCGAGCATCTGCATGCCGGGCAGCGTGCCATGGCTGCGGCAGGCTGTCGCCTATACCTATGTATGGTTTTCGTACCAGCCCCGGCTGGCATTGACGATATAGACCACGCTCAGCATCACCGGCACCTCGATCAGCACCCCCACCACAGTGGCCAGCGCAGCGCCGGATTGCAGGCCGAACAGGCTGATCGCGGCGGCCACGGCCAGCTCAAAGAAATTGCTGGCGCCGATCAGCGCCGAGGGGCCGGCGACACAATGCGCCACGCCGAAGCGGCGGTTGAGCCAATAGGCCAGGCCGGCATTAAAATACACCTGGATCAGGATCGGCACCGCCAGCAGCGCAATCACCAGCGGATGCGCCACGATCTGGCCGCCCTGGAAGGCAAACAGCAGCACCAGGGTAGCCAGCAAGGCCAGCAGCGAAACCGGGCCAAGCCGCGCCTGCATGCGCTGCAAGGCGGCTTCACCCTGGCGCAACAGCTGGCGGCGCCAGAGCTGCGCCAGCAGCACCGGCACCAGGATGTAGAGGCCCACCGACAAAAGCAGCGTATCCCACGGCACGGTGATCGCCGAAATGCCGAGCAGCAGGCCAACCAGCGGCGCAAAGGCCACCACCATGATGGCATCGTTCAGCGCCACCTGGCTGAGGGTGAAATGCGGCTCGCCGCGCACCAGGTTGCTCCACACAAACACCATCGCGGTGCAGGGTGCCGCCGCCAGCAGGATCAGGCCGGCAATGTAGGATTGGATCTGATCCTGCGGCAGATAGGGCCGCAGCAGCCAGCCGATAAACAGCCAGCCCAGCAAGGCCATGGAAAACGGCTTCACCGCCCAGTTGATGAACAGCGTGACCCCGATGCCGCGCCAATGCTGGCCGACCTGGCCCAAAGCGGCGAAATCGATCTTCAGCAGCATCGGCACAATCATCAGCCAGATCAGACCGGCCACCGGCAGGTTGACCTGGGCAATCTCGGCGGCGGCGATGACCTGGAACAGCCCGGGCAGCCAATGGCCCAGCGCGATGCCAACCACAATGCACAACGCTACCCAGAGCGTGAGATAGCGCTCAAAATTATTCACGGCCGATCTCGTTCAGGCGGTTTTGCAGGCTCAGTTCATCCAGGCTGCGCAGCGGCAGGCTGGCGAAGATGCGGATGCGGTTGCTGAGCAGGCGATAGGTTTCGGCAAAGGCCAGGCGCTGCGCCACTTCGTCACCTTCCACAGCCGCCGGATCGGGCAGGCCCCAATGCGCCGTCATCGGCTGGCCCGGCCAGATCGGGCAGACTTCATTGGCGGCGTTGTCGCAGACGGTGAAGACAAAATCCATTTTCGGCGCATCGGCAGCGGCAAATTCATCCCAGGATTTGGAACGCAGGCCCTCCACCGGCAGGCCGGTTTTGCGGATCAGGTCAAGCGCCATCGGATGCGGTTCGCCCTTCGGCATGCTGCCGGCGCTGTAGGCGTGGAAACGCCCGGCGCCGAGATCATTCATGATCGCTTCGGCCAGGATGCTGCGCGCCGAATTGCCGGTGCACAGGAACAACACATTAAACGACTTTTCGGCGGCGCTGGGCTGGCTCATCGGTTTTTTCCTTGGTCATCGGGCGGCAGAGTTCGGGCTGGCCGCCACAGCAATGGTTGTTGAGAAAGCCGATCACGGCATTCATGCGGTCGATATCGATGCTGTAGATCAGCGAGCGGCTATCGCGGCGCTGCCGGATCAGCCCGGCCTGGCGCAGATGCGCCAGATGGAATGACAACGTGGTGGCCGGCACACCAAGGCCGGCGGCAATCTCGCCGGCGGCAAGCCCGGCACTGCCATGGCCCACCAGCAGGCGGTAGATCGCCAGCCGGGTTTCCTGCGCCAGGGCGGCGAAGGCGGCCAATGCCGAATCATCATTGATCATTTCCATAATTCGAGGATTATAGAAATGATGGTCCGGCGTCACGTTATTGTTTTGTGACACGCCACCTCAGGATGCCGCCGGATCCGTCGGCGGCGGCGGCATACGCAGCAGCAGCATGGCGACAAAGCCGGCCAGGCAGAGCGCGCTGGAAAACAGCAGCACATGGCTGCCGAAGCGTTCCAGCAGGAAGGCAAACACAAACGGCGAGGCGGCCTGGCCGAAGCGCGCCGGGGCCACCAGCCAGCCCTGGCGCCGGCCATAACCCTGCGGCCCGAACAAGGCCAGCGGCAGGGTGCCTTTGGCGATGGTCATCACGCCATTGCCGGCGCCATGCAGCAGGGTGAACAGATAGGCCAGCGGCCCGCCAAACAGCAGCAGCAAGGCCACGCCGAGCGGATGGGTGATAGAAGCCAGCCGGGCCGAAAGCAGCGGATGAAACCGCTGCAACAGACTATATTCCAGGAAGCGTGCCGCCACCTGGGCCGGGCCGACCAGGGCGGCGGCGGCGATGGCTTCCGCCTTGGACGCGCCAGCGGCTTCCAGGATACCCGGCAGATGCGCCGCCATCGCCGTGGAGGTGATCCAGGTGACGGCAAAGGCAAAGGCCATCAGCACCATGGCGCGGCTGAAGATGCGCTCATCGGCTGGCGGCACATTGGCAGCATTGGCCGGGCTTGGCTGGGCGGCTGGCACAGCGATATGGGCGCCGAGCCGGCGCGGGATCAGCAGCCGGTTGAGCGGCAGGCCGATCAGCAGATGCGCCCCGGCCCAGACAAAGCAGGTGGCGCGCCAGCCCCATTCGGCATCCACAAAGGCCGTGATCGGCCAGCATATTGTGCTGGCGAAACCGGCCAGCAAGGTGATCCCGGTGATGGCGCGGCGGGCATTGCTGCCATAAATCGCCGCCAGCGTGGCGAAGGCGGCTTCATACAGCCCGATCGCCATACCGGCGCCGATCAGCAGCCAGGCCAGGAAAAACAGCGTCAGATTACTCGCCGCGCCAAGCAAAGCCAGCCCGGCGGCAAAAACCAGGCTGGACAGCACCAGCACGTTACGCCCGCCGAAGCGATCAATATGGCCGCCGACACTCGGGCCGATAAACGCGGTGAGCAGCATGGCGAGCGAAAACGCGCCATAAATCCAGGCGGTGGAAACGCCGAATTCGGCTGCCATCGGCGCCGCCAGGATGGCCGGCAGGTAATAGGTGGAACCCCAGCCCAGGGTTTGCGCGGTGCCGAGCGCCAGCACCACGCGGGTTTGTTTTTCGCCACCCGCCGCCAGCACCGCCTCAGCCACAGCTTGAGCCGGCGCTACTGGTGGCCTTGACCCGGATACGCGGCTTGGCCGTGCCGCAGCAACTGGTTTCCGCGGCTGCCTCTAGCGGCAGATTACTGCTGCACACCCCGGTTTCCGGCAGGTTGAGCTGCACATCATCGGCGCCAGCGATATCGCCGGCCAGGGCGGCGGCGATGGAGCGCACCTGTTCATAGCCGGTGGCCAGCAGGAAAGTGGGGGCGCGGCCATAACTTTTGATCCCGGCGATGTAGAAGCCCGGCTCGGGCTGCGCCAGTTCACGATGACCATGCGGCCGCACCGTGCCGCAGGAATGGAGATTCGGATCGATCAGCGGCGCCAGCATGCGGGTGCTTTCGGTGGCCGGATCAAGATCAAGCCGGATTTCGCGCAGCATCGCCAAATCCGGCCGCTGCCCGGTGGCGATGATGATGCGGTCTGCCACAATCTCGGTCAATACACCGCTGCGATCCCGCAGGCTGGCCAGCACGGCATCATCCTGCCGCCGCAAAGCCACCACCTCGGTGCCGAGATGCAGATCAAGATTGCCATCCTGGGTCAAACGCTCCAGGTCACGGCCCAGCGCGCCGCGCGCCGCAAGCTGGTCATTGGCGCCGCCGCCGAATAACCGCGTCAGGCTGGCGCCGCGCACCGCCCACAGAATCGTGGTTTCAGGGGTGGCTTGCGCCAGCCGGCCCAGATCAAGCAGCACATTGGCAGCGGAATGGCCGGCGCCCACCACCAGCACGCGGCGGCCGGCATACTGCGCGCGTTCCGCCGCCAGCAGATCGGGAATGCCATAAGCCAGCAATCCGGCTGCGGCGGCTTCGTGCTCGCCCGGCACCGGCAGGCCGCTGGCACCCAGCGGATTGGGTTGGCTCCAGGTGCCGCTGCAATCGATCACGGCGCGGGCCAGCACCTGGCGTTCGGCACCGGCCTGGTTGCGCAGCAGTAGCAGGAACGGCGCCGTCTCACGCCCGGCGGTCTTCATCTTGTCAAAGCCCTGCCGGGCGATGCCCACCACCCGCGCATCGGTTTCGATCAGCGGCTTGATCTGCGGCAGCTCGGCCAGCGGCTGCACATAGTCGGCAATCAATTCGGCGCCGGTGGGATGGCGCGCTGGCGCTGGCGCCTGCCAGCCGCTTTGTTCCAGCAGGGTGCGGGCCGCCGCGTCGATGTTAAACGACCAGGGCGAAAACAGCCGCACATGGCCCCAGGCGCGGATATGGTCGGCAACTGCGCTTGCCGCTTCATACACCCGCACCGGCAGGCCACGCGCCAGCAGCTGCGCCGCCGCCGCCAGCCCCACCGGCCCGGCACCGATCACGGCCACCGGCAGGGCAGACAAGGCAGGCGTGGTTTCAATCCGGTTGATCGCATTCATGACAATCTCCTTCGTTATTCGCCGAAATACGAATACAGGGGCAAATTTTTACAGGTCGCCCAGCAGATGCTGCAAACGCCGCAGTTGCGCCAGGTCAACGCAGTAACACGGCCGCTGATCGTCGATCTCACCGCGCACGAGGCCGGCTTCCTTGAGGATACTGAGATGTTGCGAGGCGGTGGAGGCCGCCACCGGCAGCAGATCGGCCAGCCGGCCAAAATAGCAGGTGCCGATCCGCAGCAGGTTGCGCAGGATCAGGATCCGCACCGGATGCGCCAAGGCTTTGGCCAGCATGGCCAGTTCGGCATCCTCGGGGCGCAACGGCTCGGCCAGCTCGGCAGGGGCCAGCAGCAGCTTGTCCGCGCCGGGCAGGTCGCAGCAGCCATCCGGCGGCGCGGCGGCTGTTTTGGCTGACTTGCGTTTGCTGGCCTGGCTCATCGGGCATTCCATTCGTTATTCGACGAATAACTTATAGATGCCCAGGCCAGAGTCAAGCCTTGATAACAGCCTTGCGGATCAGCCCCTCGATGGCCTGAACCGCCACGCCATACCCTTCCGGCCCCAGCCCGGCAATCACGGCGGTGGCAACCTTGGAAACCAGCGAATTATGGTAGATCGCCTCGCGCTTATGGATATTCGAGATATGCAGCTCGATGATCGGGCCGGGAAACATCTTCAGCGCATCCAGCACCGCAATCGAGGTGAAGGTGAGCGCCGCCGGGTTGATGATGATGCCGGCCGCCGGCAGGTCGATGGCCTGATGCACCAAGTTGACAATCTCGCCTTCAAAATTTGACTGCTGGAACACCACCGGGCGCTGGCCAGCGGCGCTGCGGCACATCGCCTCCACCTCGGCCAGCGTGGTGTAGCCGTAGATTTCCGGCTCGCGTTTGCCCAGGCGGTTGAGATTCGGCCCGTTGATCACATAAAGCGGCGACATCACATTCTCCCCTAAGATTATATCAGCCCTGATAGCCCAGCAGGCGCGGCAGCCACAGCACCAGGCCCGGCAGCAAAGTGATCAGCGCCAGGGCGCCGATCATGGCAAACAGAAACGGCATGGTGTCTTTCACGATGTCGCGCAGTGGCACATTGGCGATGCGGGTCATCACAAACAGCAGCAGGCCATAGGGCGGGGTGATCAGGCCAAGCATGATATTCACCACCACCACAATGCCGAAATGCACCAGATCTATGCCCAGCGCCTTGGCTGCCGGGATCAGCACCGGCACCACCACCAGCAGGATCGTGGTGCCTTCCAGCAGGCAGCCGAGCAGCAGCAGCAGGATGTTGACCAGGATCAGGAAGGCGAGCGGCGAAAGCTGCCAGGCATCGAGCCACAGCTTGATGCCATCGGGGATATTCTCCACCGTGACAACATAGTTGAACACCAGCGCACCGGCGATCAGCATGCCGATGGAAGCCGAGGTGCGGGCGCTGTCCAGCACCGATTTGTAGAAGGCGCGGAAGGAAACACTGCGATAAAGCAGTACCGAGATGACCAGCGCATAGGCCGCCGCCACCGCCGCCGCCTCGGTGGGTGTGGTGATGCCGCTATAGATGCCGCCGAGCAGCACCACCGGCATCATCAGCGTGGGCAAAGCCTGCCAGGTGATGCGCGGCAGGTCACGCAATGGCGTGGGCGCTTCCACCGGGAAATTCTCACGCCGGGCGCCAATCGCCACGATCACCATCTGCGCTGCCGCCATCAGCAGGCCGGGGATCACACCGCCCAGGAACAGGTAGCCGATTGAGGCATCGGAAACCAGGGCATAGAGGATCATCGGGATCGAGGGCGGAATGATTGGCCCGATCACCGCTGTGGCCGCGGTCAAAGCCGCGGCATAGGAGGCGCGGTATTTGCCATTGGCGGTCATCATATTCTGCATCATCTTGCCGGTGCCGGCGGCATCGGCGATGGCCGAGCCGGACATGCCGGCAAAGATGATGCTTTGCAGCACATTGACCTGCGCCAGGCCACCGCGAAAACGGCCCACGATGGCATCGCAGAAACGCAGCAGGCGTTCGGTCATCGAGCCGATATTCATCAATTCGGCCGCCAGCACAAACAGCGGCACGGCCAGGATGATGTAGTTGGAATACATGCCGTTGAGCATCTGCTCGGCCGCCGTGGCCAGATCCAGCCCGGCCAGCAGCAGATACAGCACCGAGCCGGCGATCATGGCATGGCCAATCGGCAGGCCGAGGAAAGCCAGGGCCGTCATGGCCACAATGGCGAGCGAGAAGGGCGAGGTCAGGATCATACGCCGGATACCGCCTTGCTGACATCACGTTCGGCCGGCGCTGCACCGGCCAGCGCCCGCCAGCCGAGCCAGAGATACCGCACCAGCACCGCCAGCACGAAGATCACATAGATCGAAAACAGCCAGTCGAAGCGGATTTTCAGATAGGCGGTTTTTTCCACCTTCATGAAGCCGACATAATCCACCGTGGCCGGCAATGCGATGCCATAAAGCGCCACCAAAGCCACCGCCGAGAGCAGCAGCATGATCCGGCGGCGGCGCGGCGGCGCGGCAGAGAGAAACAGGTCGAAGCGGATTTCCTCATCCTCGCGCAGCACAAAGGCGGCGCCCCACAAAACCAGCCATAGCCACAGCACGGCGCTGGCCTCGCTGCTCCAGCCGGTCGGCAGGTTGAGCAGGTAGCGGAACACAATCTGGATCAGGAACAGGCCAAACATGGCGGCCAGCATCGCCGCCAGCATATTCTCGGCACGGCGATGCAGCCAGGCCCCGATCCGGTTCAGATTTTGCATCGCGGCGCCCCCCGAAATTTCAGCAGCGGGCCAGGGGCAGAAAAACCCCGGCCCGCCGCCTTAAACGATCAAAGCGCGTTGATCTTGTCCAGCATGCCCTTGGGCCATTCCTTGGCCAGATCGGAAGCGAGATACTTGTCCTGGGCGAATTTGCGGAAAGCCGCCTGGTTCGGCTCATAAATCTGCAAACCCTTGGCCTTGAACAGATCGAGCAATTCCTTTTCGCGCGCCTGATGTTTGCTGGCCGAGAAGGCAATGGCGGCATCGGCGGCGGCCTGGAAAGTTTTCTGCTGCGCCGCGTTCATGCCGCTCCACACCTTGCTGGACACGGTGAGCAGATCAAAGCCGACCAGATGCGAGGTCAGCACAATCTGCGACATCACTTCGTAGAACTTCATGTTCTCGACATTGGGCAGCGGATTGTCCTGGCCGTCGATGGCGCCGGTCTGTAGCCCGGTATAAACCTCGGCATAGGCCATCGCGGTGGGATTGGCGCCCAACGACGAGCCGAGGAACTGCCAGGCCTCGCCCGGCGGCATACGCAGCTTGATGCCGGCCAGATCGGCCGGGGTGGTGATCTTCTTGTTCGGCTTCAGGCCAAGCTGGCGCGCGCCGAAATAGGTCGGGCCGAGAATGCGCACCCCGAGCTTGTCCTCGGTCATCGCCTTCATCTCGGCGCCGGCCGGGCTGTTGAAAAACTTGGTCAGATGCTCGGCATCGCGGAACAGATAGGCGGCGGTGAGGATCGACCAGGCCGGAATCTGCTTGGAAATATCCTGCGGCGCGATATTGCCCATTTCCAGATTGCCGCGCTGCAAGGCCACCAGTTCGGTGCCCTGCTTGAACAGGTTGCCGCCGTAATAGCCCTCGAACACGAAGTCGCCGGCGACGCCTTCGGCGAACTTCTTCATCATCTCGGCGCGGATATCCTGCTCGGAAAACACCGCCGAGAAACGCAGTTTGGGTTTGCCGGCTTGGGCGCGGGCGGTGAGCGCCGGCAGTGTCGCCAGGACAGCAGCTTGGGCGGCGGCCATGCCGGTGCCGGCCAGGAAGCGGCGGCGGGTGGTGATGTTGTTCATAATCGTTTCCTCCGTTTTTGGTTTTTGGTTTGTTGACGCTAATCAGACAAAGGCGGCCTGGCGGCCAGGAAATGCCGCGCCATCGCCGCCGGGTCGGGCGCGATGCCACTGAATAGTTCAAACGCCTTCACCGCCTGGAAAATCGCCATGCCGGCACCCGGCAGGGTGATGCAGCCGCAGGCTCGCGCTGCTTGCAGCAAGGCGGTTTCGGCGGGGAAATAGATGATATCGGCCACCCACAAATCCGGGCGCAGCCATTGTGTCGGGATCGGGCTGCCGGGATAGCTGGCCATGCCCACCGGCGTGGCATTGACCAGGCCATCGGCTGCCGCCAGCGCCGCCTGCGCATCGCCGGCTGCAACCAGCCGTGGATCGCCCAGTTGCGCCAGCAATTGCGCCACGCGGGTGGCATCCGTGTCATGCACCAGCAGGTGTTCAACGCCCAGATCAAGCAGGGCGCGGGCCACGGCCAGGCCGGCGCCGCCGGCGCCGAGCAGCAGCACCTGCCGCTTGCGCGCTTGCGGCAGGCCGTGGCGGAAACTTTCGGCAAAGCCCCAGCAATCGGTGTTATAGCCGATGCGCTCGCCATGGCGGAACACCACGGTATTGACCGCGCCGATGGCGGCGGCTTCCGGCGCCAGCCGGTGCAGATGCGGCAGCACCTGCTGTTTGTAGGGATGCGTGATATTGAGGCCGGAAAAACCGAGCCATTCGGCGGCATCAAGCAATGTCGGCAGATGGGCGGCGGCGGGCGGCAGGCGATCCAGATCAATCAGGCGATAGATATAGGGCAGGCCGAGCCGGCTGCCCTCGGCTTCATGCATATAGGGGGTGCGCGAGGCCTGGATGCCGCGTCCGATCAGCCCGACCAGCATGGCAGTATGAGCCTGCTGCGGCGCCAGCCTCGACAGGGCGTCTAGCGCGTTCACCGATTCCTCCCGATACGCCACACCGCTTCCCGGCGGCAAAGTCTGTTACCAGGGCGGAAAAAGCGGTATTTGATACCGGTAGTTTCGGCCCTGCCGGGACTATGTACGAACTAGTTCGTCCGCGCAACAGGGAAGTTGCCGGCTGGCCGGCAAGGTAAGGGCAAGAGGCAATGAAAGCGGCGGAGAAAATGGCGAAGCCGGAAATGCCGGCGGCGCGCAGCCCCAACCCGGAGGCAACGCGGCAGAATATTCTGGCGGTGGCAACCGAGGAATTTGCCCGTAACGGTCTGTCCGGCGCCCGGGTGGACGAGATTGCCGCCAAGACCGGCTCGTCGAAGCGCATGATCTATTATTATTTCAAGGACAAGGAAGGGCTGTATATTGCCGTTCTGGAAGAAGCCTATCGCAAGGTGCGCAGCACCGAGGCGACGCTGGACCTGGAACACCTGCCGCCGCTGGAAGCTTTGCGTAAGCTGGTGGAATTCACCTTTGATCATCACGGCGCCAATGCCGATTTCATCCGCCTGGTGATGATCGAGAATATCCACCATGGCGATTATCTGGCACGTTCCGAGGCGATCCAGGAACTGAATGTCTCGGCTATCGGCGAGGTCGAACGGGTTTACAAACGCGGCGTCAAGGCCGGCCTGTTCCGCAAGGGCCTGACCGCCATCGACCTGCATTGGCAGATCAGCGCCCTGTGTTTCTTCAATGTCTCCAACCGCGCCACTTTCTCAAAAATCTTCCGCGTTGACCTCGGCGCCCGCAAGGCCCAGGCCGCCCTGCGTGAGCAGACGGTGGAAATGGTGCTGCGCAACGTGCTGAAAGGCCCGCGCGACGTTTGAGCAGCCGGGTCCCTCCCGCATCCGGTTGGTTTCCCGGCCATGACCGTCCGGTTTAATCAGATGGCCCGGTATCGCCCCCAAAGTCGTCATGCGCGGACTTGATCCGCGGCTGTCCGGTTTAACTTCTGACCGACTGAGCGTCCGCTCCGTCGTCATCCCCGGGCTTGACCCGGGGATCTCACTCCAATTGAAAAATACTTGGAAAATAGTCAAAAAATTGGATGCCCGGATCAAGCCCGGGCATGACGAATGAGGGGTGGTTGGGCTTGAGAGCTACAGCCATCCCTCATGCCTTCGGTTTCACCATGAAGGCATTGAAGCGGCGCAATGGATGGCTTGCCACCAGCAATTCCTTGCGCGCAGCGAATTGCCAATTGGGATGGAAGACCGGGATGAAGGCCTGTTCCTCGATCACCGCTTCCAGCACCTGGGCGGTGAGCGCATTGCGTTTCTGCTTGTCCATCTCCACGGCGGCCTTCTGGATCAGCGCGTCGATGCCGGCATTGGAATGGCGTGTGCGGTTGGCGGTGCCGAAGCCGCGTGCCGCATCCACGGTATGGATCAGCGCGCGCGGCCCCACCAGGGCTTCCTCGGTGCCATATTGCGCAATGAAGGCCGAGTATTTCTGCGTGCTGGCCTGGCCGAAGAATACCGTGCCGGGCACTGCTTCAATCGCCACCTGCAATCCCAGCCGGGTCCAGGTCTGGCCGATGGCCTGAGCGATGTCACGATCCTTCGGATAGCGGTCGCCGGTGGCATGCAGGGTGATCTTGAAGCCATCGGCATAGCCGGCCTCGGCCAGCAGCTTCTTGGCCAAATCGGGATCAAAGGCCTGCGGCTTCAGCTTCTGGCTGGTGCCTTCAAAGCTGGATGGCATGAATTGCGAGGCCGGTGTCACCGAGCCATCCATCAACCTGGCGGCAATCAGCTCGCGGTTGATCGCCAGCGACAGGGCGCGGCGCACCCGCTTGTCCTTCAGCGGATTGCCCTTGAGCGGCGGCTGGCCATCCTTGGCGCTGATGAACGGGCTGTCATCGCGGTCGCTGTCAAAGGCGATGTAATGCACCACCGAACTGGGGCCGCTATAGGTGCCGAACCGGGCATCGTCGCGCAGCCGCGGCAGATCGGCCGGCGGCACTTCGTCGATGGCATCAACCTGGCCCGAAAGCAGGTTGGCGATGCGGGTGGGATCGCTCTTGATCACCTTCTCCACCACCTTGCCCCAGACCGGCTTCGGCCCCCAGTAAGTCGGGCTGGCTTCCAGCAGCAGGCGGTCACCATTCACCCATTCAGTGACCCGATACGGCCCGGTGCCGATGCAGGCGCCCTTGGCGGCTTCGCCGCCCAGGTTGAAATCCGCCGTGCTGGCCTTGGCCAAAGCCGCCGGGATGATGAACACACGCGCCAGGTCGCCCGGCAGGGTCGGGTTCGGCTCCTTGGTGTGGCAGCGGATCAGATGCGGGTTCACCACTTCGATCCGGTCGATGGATTTGGTGAACTGGCTGAACAGATTCGGGCTGTTCGGCACATGCGGCACACGCTCATAGGTCGCCACCACATCGGCGGCGGTGAAGGCGGCGCCGTTATGGAAGCTCACGCCCTTGCGCAGCTCAATTTCCCAGATCAAGTCGCTGACCAGTTTGTAGCCGGTGGCCAAAGCCGGGCGGGCGACAAAACGCTCGTCCAGCTCAAACAGCGCATCGAAGATCAGGATATGGCTGGAAGCCTGCGGGAAGCCGTTGAAAAAATGCGGATCGAGGGTGTTCAGTTCCAGCTTGGTGCCCAGCGTGAGCGTGCCGGGCACCACTGTCTGGGCGCGTGCCTGCCCTGGCAGGGTGGCAAGGGCGCCGAGCGCCAGGCCGCTGGTGATCAGGTTGCGACGATTGATATGGAACATTGCCCCCTCCATTGTCAGTTCGTTAGTATGAGAACAGTCCCTGCCCCGCTGTCAAATGGTAGCCTGATATGAACAAGCCCTATCGCGTCGCTTTCGGCGGCTTCATGCTGGAAAGCAACAATAATGCGCCGATTGCCACCGAGGCTGAATTCCGCGATGCCGTGTTGCTGGATGGCGCCGATCTGCTGGCCGATATCGCCAAGCCGGCGCCGGCCAGCCCGCCCACCGTCACCGGTTTCACCCAGGCGATGGATGCGCTCGGATCGTGGCAGAAACTGCCGCTGATCCTCGGCGCGGTGGGCGCTTCCGGCCCGGTCGATCAGGGTTTTTACGACTGGTTTGTCGCCCGCCTGGTGCAGCATCTGCTCGATCATATCGCTGCCGGCGGCCCGCTGGATGCGGTTTTCCTCTCACAGCATGGCGCCGCCATCGCCACGGTGGATGTTGATCCCGATGCCACGCTGTTTCGCGCCGTGCGCGAGGTGATCGGCCCGGATGTGCCGCTGATCTGCACGCTCGATCTGCATGCCAATCTCAGCGCCGACATGGTGGCGCTGACCGATGCGCTGATCAGCTATCGCTGCAATCCGCATACCGACATGGCCGAGCGCGGCGCCGATTGCGCCCGCCACCTGCATCGTATGCTGGCCGGCGAGCGGCCCTATAACGGCTATCAGAAACTGCCCTTCATCCCGCCTTCCACCTCGCAGAATACCAAGGCCGGGCCTTATGCCGATGTGATTGCCTATGGCCAGACCTTCGTGGATGGCCAGGAGGTGTGGGACGTGTCGATCAATTCCGGCTTCTCGCTCGGCGACACGCCAAAGAATGGCACATCGGTGGTGGTGACCGCTTCCAGCCAGGAACGCGCCGATGCCGTGGCGCGTGATGTGGCGGCACATGTCTGGAGCCAGCGCCAGCGTTTTGTCGCCAAGCTGACCTCGATTGCCGATTGCACCCGCAAGGCTTTGGCGGTGGCGGCCGATCCGGGCTTGCCTTCGCTGCTGTTTGCTGATGTGGCGGATAATCCCGGCGGCGGCGGCGGCGGCAACACGGCCTATATCCTGGAAGCGTTTCACAAGGCCGGCGTCAGCGGCTGCGCCATCGGGCCGTTTTTCGATCCGGAATTGGCCGCCGAGGCGCATCAATTGGGCGAAGGCGTGCAATTCCCCGCCACCTTCAACCGCAAACCCAGCACCAGCTTTTCCGGCACAGTGACGCTGCCGGCGCGTGTGCTGCGGCTGAGTGACGGCCTGTTTGTCGGCCGGCGCGGCATGGCGGCCGGGCGGCAGATGGATATGGGCAAGGCGGCAGCCATCGCCGTGGATGGCATCATCGTGGTGGTCACCACCTATCGCCATCAGGCGCTGGACCCGATGTTCTTTGAAAGCCTGGGGATTGATCTGCGCGCGCTGCGTTCGCTGGTGGTGAAATCACGCGGCCATTTCCGCGCCGGCTTTGACGATCTGTTCAGCGATGATCGTATTATCGAAGTGGATGCGCCCGGTCTGACCACGCCGATGTTGCAGCGTGTGCCGTGGAAGCAGATGCCGCGTCCGATCTACCCGCTGGATCCCGAGCTGGAATGGGCGCCGGCCTGAAGCACAGCCCGCAGTCATATGATGTGATCGTGCTCGGTGCCGGCGGCGCCGGGCTGATGTGTGCCGGTGTGGCCGGGCAGCGTGGCCTGCGCGTGCTGCTGCTGGATCATGCCGCTAACCCGGGCGAGAAGATCCGCATTTCCGGCGGCGGGCGCTGCAATTTCACTAATCTGAATGCCGCGCCGGGGCATTTCATCTCGGCCAATCCGGCTTTCTGCACCTCGGCCCTGCGCCGCTACACGCCGCAGGATTTTATCGCCCTGGTGGAAGCGCATGGCATTGCCTGGCATGAAAAAACCCTGGGCCAGCTTTTCTGCGACGGCTCGGCGCGGCAGATCGTCGCCATGCTGCTGGCGGAATGTGACAAAGGCGGCGTGGTGCTGCGCCTGGGCGAAACCATTGCCGCCGTGGCGCATGATGGCGCGGGTTATCAGGTCAGCACCGATTTGAGCCATTATGCGGCGCCGCAATTGGTGGTGGCCACCGGCGGGCTTTCCATCCCCAAGCTTGGCGCCAGCGGCCTGGGTTATCGCATCGCCACGCAATTCGGCCTCAATCTGGTGCCCACCCGCGCTGGACTGGTGCCGCTCACCTTCGCGCCCGAGGAACTGGAGCCTTTGCGCGCCCTGGCCGGGCTGGCGGTGCCGGATAGTGTTCTGAGCTGCGGCAAGACGCGCTTCCGCGAAGCCCTGCTCTTCACCCATCGCGGCCTCAGCGGCCCGGCGGTGTTGCAGATTTCTTCCTATTGGCGCGCGGGCGAAGCGATAGTGGCCGATCTGGCGCCGGAGCAGGATGTGCTGGCGGCGCTGAAACAGGCGCGGCGTGAAACGCCGAAACAGGAATTGGCCACGGCAATCGGGCAATGGCTGCCGCGCCGCCTGGCTTTGTTCCGCGCCGGCGATGATGCCGCCATGCGGCTGGCTGATCTCAGCGATGCGCGGCTGCGCTTGGCTGCCGACGCGCTGAAACAATGGCGCCTGCTGCCGGCCGGGCATGAAGGTTATCGCACGGCGGAAGTGACACTCGGCGGCGTCGATACCGCCGGGTTATCATCCCAGAGCATGATGGCGCGGACGGTGCCGGGGCTCTATTGCATCGGCGAGGTGGTGGATGTCACCGGCCATCTCGGCGGCTTCAATTTTCAATGGGCCTGGGCATCCGGCCAGGCGGCGGGCCGGGCTGTGCAGCGCGCTCAATAGGCCGGGCGGATCGGGCTGTATTCCACCATCACATCGGCGCCCGGCGGCAGCAGGGCATGCGGCTCGGGCGCGGGCGCATTGGCTGTGGCGCCGGGGCTGTGAAACACCTGCACGATCATCACACATTCCACCTGGTCGCCGCCGCGGGTCAGCGGCATCACCACACTTTCGGATATCACCGGCGGCTGATGCGGCTGATGAAATTTGGTCTGCACATGCAGCGGCATGCGGCGCGCTACCAGGTCGCGGGCGATTTCATACATATGGTCGATATAGCCGGCCGGGGTGATACGCGCCGCATGGTCCACATCCAGCCCCTCGGGCGGCAGGCGGAACCAGCGTTTGATCTCGGTGCCGGCCAGCAGGTAATGGCCATGGTCAAAATCCGCGTTGCTCATCTCGGCGATCAGCAGATGCGGCAGGATGTCATGCGGAATCGCTTCTGCGTCGATATGCAGGAAATCCGGCAAGGCCTCGTCATGCGCTTTCGGCAGGCTGAGCCAATAGAGCAAAGCGGCATGCAGCACCGGATTGGCATGCAGGTTGTTGCTTGGCAGGGTCAGGCTGGCAGTGGGCATCATTGGCTCCGGCGCGCGCGCAAGGTTTATGCGGCGATTATGCCGGCTGCCGGCCTGGGTGGCGTTGATCTAGCGCAAGCGGCAACCGGCTTTGTCAGGTCAAAACTTCAGCAAGATAATATTTATTGCCTTGCTAGCTCAGCGGGTATATTTTTCTAAATATCTTCGGGGCTGACCATGCTTATGAAAACCCTTGCCAGCGGGCCGCTGGGACGCCTCCTGCTATTTGCGCCGCGCCTGCTGGTGATCCTGCGCGGTTTCGGCCCACGCCTTCGGTTGGCCCTGGTCTGGCTGTTCCGCTCTTATGAACCGGGGGTGGAGAGTTTCCACACCACGCCGGAAAATGAGCGGGTTCTATGCGCAATAATCGCAACCATCACCGGCCACAGCCTGCCCGGGATACTGCGTTATCGTGAGGAATTGCTGGCTGATGCGGATTTTCAGCATTACTGCCAGGAGGCCTTGCTTGCCCAGCACCGGCAGGCTTTGGTTGATCCGGAATATCGCTGGGGTCATCGTTTGGCGTATTACCTGCTGATCCGCGCCATCCGGCCCGGTTTTGTTGTCGAGGCTGGTGTGCGGCATGGCTTTGGCGCCGCCATGATCCTGCGGGCGCTGGAGCGTAATGCGGCGGAGGGCCAGCCCGGCGACTATCTCGGAATCGAGAATAATCCGGCGCGCGATGCGTTTCTCTGGCGCCTGTATCCGGGCTATCGCGGCGATCTGGTATATGGCGATTCCGAGCAGGTGCTGGCCCGGTCGGAGCGCCAGATCGATCTGTTCCTGCATGAAACCACCAGCGATCCGGGCCATGTTGCCCGCCAGCTTGCCGCCTTGCAGCCGAGGCTTGCGGCAGGCTCCGTCATCGCCTCGCCCTGGCCGCTGCTGCCGCTGCTCGATTATGCAGGCAGCCAGGGCCTGGCCGCGGTAACGCACCATGTCGTGCCGTTCAATCACTGGCTGACAGGCGGCACCATGATGTTCCTGTTCAGGCCCGGCGCGGCGCGGCGGGCGTTGACCGAAGCGGTGTAAGGCTCAGTTGCCGGGCTGGTAGCCCGAACCGATCAGGCCGGCAAAGCGCCGGCGATACTGGAAGGCCAGAATGCCGCCGAGCAGGATCAGGATGATTGCCAGCGGGATGCCGCCGGGATTAAGCACAAGGTGAAACAGCACGATCACCGCCAGCAAAGGCGCCAGCAGCGCCAGGCCCAAAGCCGGCGCCTTGTTGCTCAGCAGGCACAGAGCCGCCATCAGTTCGACACTTTTCATCAGCGGCCAGAAAAACCCGGTGGCTTTCAGCGCCGCCTCAAAGGCCAGCCCGGCATCCGAGGTGGGCGGGTGGATGGCATGCTGGCCGGTGAAAATGAACCAAAAGCCATCCAGCGCCCCGGCCAGGAAGATCAGGCCGAGCAGCACACGCGGCAGGGCGGCGATAAGATTGGTGGCCAGCACCCGGCTCCATCTATGTCAAAGGTTGCTGGCTGGATAAATAGCTCGCCTGAAGATGGCTGCGCAAGAGGCTCGGCTCTGCCCGAAAAAGCTGGTTATCGGCATGTTCGAGCGCAGCGCCGTGCTGGCCGACATGCAGGCCAAGGCGCGCAAAGGCAGACGCCAGTTGGAACCAAGCGTGAAGGCTCGGCTGCCGGCCGGCTTTTAGCTGTGGCTGAATTTAGCTAAGGCGGTGATGATCAATCGCGCTGGAATTGGTGGAGCCGAGGGGAATCGAACCCCTGACCTCCTCATTGCGAACGAGGCGCTCTCCCATCTGAGCTACGGCCCCAGCGCGATAATCTGCGCACGGCGGCCTTGCAGCCAACCGGGCGGCATGCTTGTAGCCAAGCTTGGCGGCTTTGTCCACCGCCGGTTTGCGGAAAATGCAGGTCCGGCCGGGCGCCGGGCGCGGCATATGGTTGCCAGGGCTGGCGCCAGCCGGTATCACTCTGGCCTGAAATCACCGGCGCCACCGCGGCGCCCGCAGCGCGAAGGAGCTTCGATGTATGCCTTTATCTGGCTGATCGACACCCTGATCAGCCTCTATATCTGGTTGCTGATCGCCTCCGCGATCCTGAGCTGGCTGGTCGCCTTCAACGTGATCAACACCCGCAACCGCTTTGTCTATCTGCTCGGCGATTTCCTCTACCGGGTGACCGAGCCGGCCTTGCGGCCGATCCGCCGCGTGATGCCCAATCTGGGCGGCCTGGATATCTCGCCGGTGCTGCTGATCCTGCTGCTGATGTTTGTGCAGCGGCTGCTGGTGCAGGATCTGGCCCGGGCGCTGCTCTGAGGGATTTGAGCGCCAAGCCCTATGCCGAAATCGGCGGCGAAATGCGCCTGCTGGTGCGGCTGACGCCGAAGGCGCGACGCGACGCCGTGCTGGGCCTCAAGCCGACCGCCAGCGGCGGTATGGAACTGGCGGTCAGCGTCACCGCCGTGCCGGAAAAGGGCAGGGCCAACACAGCCTTGCTCAAGCTGCTGGCCAAGCGGCTGGGCGTGGCGGCGGGGCTGCTGCGGCTGGCTGCCGGCGAGACCGACCGCCACAAGCAGGTGGCGCTGGCCGGTGCTGCGGCCGAATGGCGCCAGCGGCTGGACGCTTGGCTTGCCGCCGAGGCGATTTGTGATGATGAAGGAAGCGTGACATGACAGCCACCCTGATCGAAGGCAAACCGATTGCCGCCGAAATCCGCGCCGAAGTGGCAGCGAAAGTGCCGCTGTTCCAGGCCCGCACCGGCCGCGTGCCGGGCCTCACCGTGGTGCTGGTGGGCGACGACCCGGCCAGCCAGGTCTATGTCCGCAACAAGGGCGTGCTGACCCGCGAGGCCGGCATGGTCTCAACCGAAATCAAGCTGCCGGCCGAAACCAGCCAGGCCGATCTGCTCGGCGTGGTGGCGCGGCTCAATGCCGATCCGCTGGTGGATGGCATCCTGGTGCAGATGCCGTTGCCCGGCCATATCGACACCCAGCGCATCATTGAGGCGATTGACCCGGCCAAGGATGTGGATGGCCTGCATCCGGTCAATGCCGGCATGCTGGCCCAGGGTATGGAAGCCCTGGTGCCGTGCACGCCCAAAGGCTGCATGATCATGCTGGAAAAGGTCGGCGTGGCGCTGGCCGGCGCCAATGCGCTGGTGATCGGGCGCTCGATCCTGGTCGGCCGGCCGATGGCGGCCCTGCTGATCGGCGCCTCGGCCACGGTGACGGTGGCGCATTCACGCAGCCGCGACCTGCCCGGGCTATGCGCCGCCGCCGATATTGTGGTGGCTGCCGTGGGCCGGCCCGAGATGGTGCGCGGCGAATGGCTCAAGCGCGGCGCGGTGGTGATCGATGTCGGCATCAACCGCATCCCCCGGGAAGATGGCAAAACCCGGCTGGTCGGCGATGTGCATTTTGCTTCCGCCGTTGAAGTCGCCTCGGCTATCACCCCGGTGCCGGGCGGTGTCGGCCTGATGACCACCGCCTGCCTGCTCGGCAACACGCTCACCGCCGCCTGCCGCCGCCTCGGGATCACATTATAGCCCTGCCGCCACGGTAGCTGACGCCACGACAGGCTTCCGTTTCGGGTGAACCCGGCTAAGCTGGTGCGATGATGAAGCGCCTGCCGCCCCTGCTTGCCCTGGAAGCCTTCGATGCCGCCGCCCGCCATATGAGCTTCAAGGCGGCGGCGCAGGAACTGAACCTGACGCCCTCGGCGATCAGCCATCGCGTCAAGGCGCTGGAGCGCCATCTCGGCCAGCCGCTGTTCCGCCGCCTCAATCGTGAAATCCGCTTCACCGAAGCCGGCCAGGATTATTTTGGCAGCGTGCGACGTGCCTTCGACGAGGTGTCGCGCGCCTCGGCACGGATCCGGGCGCCGAGCCAGGGCGATGAATTGCGGGTTTCCGCCGTGCCGTTCATTGCCGCAAGCTGGCTGATCCCCAATCTGGAAAGTTTCCTCGACACCCAGCCCGGGCTGCGGCTCTATGTTGAATCGACCCAGCGGAATGCCGATTTTGCCCGCGACCCGGTGGATGCGGCGATCCGCTGGGGCCATGGCCGCTGGGCCGGCCTCAGCGCCACCCGGCTCACCGGCATCTCGGTAACGCCGGTAGCGGCGCCGCGCTTGTTGCAGGCGCGTGGCGCTGTGCGGCCTTTGGCGCGGCCGCGTGATCTGCGCGATCAGACGCTGATTCATCTCAGCTATCTGCCAGAAGCCTGGAACCGCTGGCTGGCGGCGGCCGGCGTGGCCGGCTTGAAGCCGAAGCGCGAAATCTGGGTGGATAACATGCAGCAGGCGATTGATGCCGCCGAACGTGGCATCGGCGTCACACTCGGCGTGGTGCCGCTGCTGGCGCCGCGCCTGGCCGAGAAACGCCTGGTGATGCCGTTTGGCCTGGCGCTGTCAGAGAATTATGCCTACTGGTTTGTCTGCCGCCGCGCCGAAGCGGATCGGCCGCGCCTGAAAGCGTTGCGCGACTGGCTGGTCAATCTGCTCGGCCAGGCTGATAGCCAGATGAAGCAGCTTCAGGCGAAGGGCGGCAATTAGCGTTTGCCGGGCAGCCGGTTTTTTCGCCAGTCTGTGGCGCATGAGCGATCCTGAAAGCATCACCCTCACCGCCGCCGATGGCCAGTTGCTGGCCGCCAGCCATTATGCCCCGGCGGCAATGGCGCCGCCGCTTGGCCTGGCCTTGCAGATCAATTCGGCCACCGCCGTGCCGCGCCGCTTTTATGATGCCTTTGCGCGCCACGCCGCCGGGCGCGGCTTTGCCGTGCTGAGTTATGATTATCGCGGCATCGGCCAGTCAAACAGCGGCCGGGTTGCGCAATGCACCATGCTGGATTGGGCCGAACTGGATGCCGCCGCCGCGGGCGCTTGGCTCCGGCAAAACCATCCAGGCTGCCGGCTCTGCGTGATCGGGCATTCCTTCGGCGGCCAGATTCTCGGCCTCACGCCGCAGGCGGCGGATTATGCCGCAGCGTTGCTGGTGGCCAGCCAGAGCGGCCATTGGCGCCACTGGCCGGCGGGCTGGCCGCGCCTGCGCATGTTTCTGCTGTGGCATCTGCTGATCCCGCTGCTCACCCGGCTTTATGGCCGGATGCCCGGTGCGCTGTTTGGCGGCGAGCCGCTGCCGCCCGGCGTGGCGCTGCAATGGGCGCGCTGGGGCCGCTCGCGGCATTATATTTCGGATGCCGCCGGCGCGCCGCTCCGGCCGTATAATGCCTTGCTCAAAGCGCCGCTTCTCTCGCTTAGCTTCAGCGACGATCCGATTGCGCCGAAAGCCGCCGTGGATGCGCTGCTCGGCTATTACCCGGCAGCGCGGATTGAACGCCGCCATATTGCCCCGGCCGATTGGGGCCTGCCGAAACTGGGGCATTTCGGCCTGTTCCACCGCGCCATGCCGGTGCAGCATTGGGATACGCTGCTGGATTGGCTCGCCAGCGCCGCCTTACCCGCCAGGTAATCGACTTGCGGCGCCCAAGCCGGCAGACTGGGCAGATAATCATGCCGGAGTGAACAATGCCCGTCGCCCCCGAGATTGCCGCCCGCATCGAACAATTGCTGATCCATTCGCCGCTGGGCGACCGCCTCGGCCTCACGCTGGTGGAACTGGCGCCGGATCGGATGGTGCTGGGCCTGCCATTCCAGCCCGGCAATGTCACGGTGGGCGACATGGTGCATGGCGGCGCCATTGCCACGCTGATCGATGTGGCCGGCATGAGCGCGGCGCTATCCAATGCGCCGGCGGAAAGCCAGAACCGCGCCGCCACGGCTTCGCTGGTGGTGAATTATCTCGGCCCCGTCAAGGGGGTGGAAATCCGCGCCGAGGCCCAGGTGCTGAAACGCGGCAAGGCGCTGGTGGTAAGCCGCATCACGGTGCGCGACATCGCCGGCAACATCGTGGCTGATGGCACCGTCACCAGCCGGCTGGGCTGAGCCGACGGTATTTTGGCAGCCGCAAAAGCTTTATACCGGCGCGATGGGAATCGGACTTCTGGCCAGCCTGGCGGCTGGCGCGCTTTGGGCGCTCACCTTCATCACGCCGGTATTGCTGCCGGATTTTGGCGCGGCGGCGATCACCGCCAGCCGCTATCTGGTTTATGGCCTGCTCTCGGCCCTGCTGCTGGTGGGCCGGCCCTGGCGCGCCTTGCTGGCGCAGCATTGGCGCGGCCTGCTGCTGATGGCCTGGTTTGGCAATCTGTTCTGCGCCCTGCTGATGGTGGTGGCGGTGCAGCGCACCGGCGCGGCGCTTACCGCCCTGGTGCTGGGCTGCCTGCCGGTGACGGTGCCGCTTTCCGCCGTGCTGTTTGGCCACAAGCTTGGCCGGGCGCGGCTGTTGCGCCGCCTGGCGCCGGCCCTGCTGGCGATCCTCGGCGGCCTGCTGCTGCTGCAATGGCCGGCGCTGCAAAGTGGCCTGCATCCCGATCTCTGGGGCCTGGCCGCCGCCTTTGGCGCTTTGCTGAGCTGGAATCTTTATGCCCTGCTCAATGCGCGCTATCTGGCACAGCATCCCGATCTGCCATTGCGCGACTGGGCCTCGCTGGTTGGCCTGGGCTGCCTGGCTTTGCTGCCCAGCCTGGCCCTGCTGCTGCCGTTTGAGCCGGCCTTGCCCAGCGCGCCGCAAGCCTGGCTCTGGCTGCTGGTTTGCGCCCTGCTCACCGGCCTCGGCTCGGCCTGGGGCGCCAACTGGGCCTGGAACCTGGCTTCCTCGCGCCTGCCGATGGCCTTGGCCGGTCAGCTCATGGTGACGGAAACCCTGTTCGTGCTGCTGTTCAGCTTTCTCTATGAAGGGCGCGGGCCAAATGCGCTGGAGGCGGCCTCGATCCTGCTGGTGCTGGGCGGTGTTCTGTGGGGTGTGCGCGCCCTGCGTCCGGCACAGCCGGCGCAATAGAGCAAGCTGCGCCCGGCGCAGCCGGCGCAATAGAGCTGGCGGCGCAATAGAAAAAGCCGCGGCCCTGTCACAATATGCCGGCCGGCGCCGTCTTGGGTGTAGCTTACATCTGAAGGAGCGCCGCCATGAGCCAGAATCCGCATGCCGTTGTCACCGCCCTGGAACGCATCGCCGCCGCCGAAGCCGTGCTGGGCGTGCGGCTGGATTATCAGCGCGAAATGGCCACGCTGGGCAGCCCGGTGCTGGGCCATATCCAGGCCATCACGGCGATGAACCGCGCGGCCGCCGATGCCGCCCTGCCGGCAGCGATCCGGCAATTCGCCACATTGGGCGCGGTGCAGCAGGATGATTGCGGCGCATGTGTGCAGATCCATGTCAATCTGGATCGCGCCGAGGGCGCCGATCCGGTCCTGCTGCGTGCCGCGCTGGCCGGCCGGCCGGAGGACCTGCCGGCGCCGCTTGGCCTGGCCTGGCGTTTCGGCCAAGCGGTGGCGGCCAACACGCCCGAACTTGAGGCGCTGCGGCAGGAACTGGAGCAGCATTGTGGCCGCGCCGCGATGATCGAACTGAGCTTTCATATCGCCGTGGCGCGTTTCTATCCCAGTGTGAAGCGGGCTTTGGGTTATGCACAGACCTGCGCTTTGGTGCAGGTGGCGGCATGAGCGATCACGCCGCGCTGTTTGAACGCCATCGCCGCCGTTTGCAGGGTCTGGCCTATCGTATGCTCGGCAGTGTCGGCGAGGCCGAGGATGCGGTGCAGGACACGTATCTGCGCTGGCATGGCCAGAGCCTGGCTGATTTGCGCAACCCGGAAGCCTGGCTGGTCACCGCCTGCACCCGGCTGTGTATTGACCGGCTGCGCGCCGCCAAGGTGGAACGCGCCGCCTATACCGGACCCTGGCTGCCGGAACCGGTACTGGCGGCAGAGGCGGATTTTGAGGTGGAACTGGCGGAAAGCCTGTCGCTTGCCTTCCTGCTGGTGCTGGAGCGGCTATCGCCGGCCGAACGCGCCGCCTATCTGCTGCGCCAGGCCTTTGACTATGATTACCCGGCAATCGCCGCCATCCTCGGCAAAAGCGAAGCCGCCTGCCGGCAATTGGTCAGCCGGGCGCAGAAACATGTGCAGGCGGATCGGCCGCGTTTCGGCGCCGCCGATAATCAGCATCAGGCGGAAGCCCGGGATCGCGCCCGTGATCTGGCGCGGCGTTTCGCTCAGGCTGCCGAAAGCGGCGATGTGGCGGCCTTCGCCGGTTTGCTGGCCGATGATGCGATGATCTGGTCCGATGGCGGCGGCAAGGCGCGCGCAGCGCTGAATGTGATCCATGGCGCGGATCGTTGTGCGCGGTTTTTCGCCGGCCTGGCGCGCAAGAATGGCCCGGGTTTCAGCCGGCAATTCTGCCGCGTCAACGGTCAGCCGGGTTTTGTGGTGTTTCATGCCGGGGTGCCGGTCTCGGTATTCACCTTCGGCATCGAGCAGGGCCGCATCCGCGCCATCTTCGTGGTACGCAACCCGGACAAGCTGGCCCGGCTCGACCTTATCCACTAGGGTCCGGACCCGTTCTTAATGGGTCCGGGATTGGTCCAGGCAGGCCGCCGGCTAGGAACAAATCGCAGCGCGTAGTGGGGCTACGGGCAAGATTTGCGACAACGTCCGGCGGCCTGCCTGGGCCAACCCCTCCGGGGCGGTGTGCTTTTCTTGCCTGGCGGCGTCGACAAGCCTCACCGATGTCCCACATCGCTTTCGGCTTGCCTCCTGGCCAGGCAAGAAAATCACGCCGTCACGGACCCATTAAGAATGGGTCCGGACCCTAATCACTCATCCAGGGGCAGCATCAGCAGGCGGCCAAAGCCAGGCACCGCATCGTCGATGCCGGCCAGCCGCAGGCAATGCCAGGCCAGGGCCTGGTTGCTGGTGACAATCGGTTTGCCGATTTCCTGCTCCAGCGCCTCGATCCGCTCCACCAGCCGCAGCGCGGTGCAGGAAACAAATACAGCATCGGTATCCGGGGCGCGGCCGATCTGGCGCACCGCCTCGGCGGCGCTGGCCTGGCTCACCCGGTTCACCATGGCGCCGTTGGCGATGTTCCAGGAAGCCATGGCCGGCACGCTGAAGCCCTGTTCGATCAGGTACTGCCGCATCGCCTGGTTCACCTCATGCTGATACGGCGACAGGAAGGCGATGCGTCTGGCACCGAGCCGTTGCAAGGCCAGGCAGCCGGCTTCCATCGGCGTGGTGCAGCGCAGCTCGGGCCTTTGCTGGCGCAGCAATTCATGCACCCGGGCGATGCCGATGGAAAGCGAGCCGGAGGTGCAGCCAAAGGCCATCACCTCCAGCCGCAAGCCGGGCAGCAGCAAAGCAGCGGCGTCGGCCAGGCCACCTTCCATGCGGCGCAGGGTTTCCAGATTCACATTGCCGGCATGATGCAGGATGCGGGTGACATAATGCGCCACATCCGGCTGCTGCCAGATCTGCCGGCATTCATGCTCGATGGTCTGGTCGCCGGATAGCGCAATCAGCCCGATCCGGCCACGCGGCCCCAGCCCGGCATCCATTTCATAGGGCAACTGGCGCAGGTCGATGGTGAGGTCGGCATCGGCGGTCATCGGCAGGCTCCGGGCTTAAGGCAAGCCGCAGCCTGCCACAGCCGGCGCCGGGGTGAAACCGTTTTTGACTAACTGTTCAATTAGTAGTGGGTGGCCTCAGGCCAGCGAGCGGCGGCTCAGGGCGTCTTCGATGGCGTTCCAGATTTCGGCTTCCAGTTTTTTGCCGTCGAAGCGGTTGATCTGCTGGATGCCGGTGGGTGAGGTGACATTGATCTCGGTGAGGTAATCGCCGATCACGTCGATGCCGACAAAGATCAGTCCGTCGCGTTTCAGAAACGGCCCGATCATTTCGCAGATTTCTTCCTCGCGCTTGGTCAGGCCGACCTTTTTCGGCTGGCCGCCGACATGCATGTTGGAGCGCGCCTCGCCGGCTGCCGGCACGCGGTTCACGGCGCCGACCGGGCGGCCATCCACCAGGATGATGCGCTTGTCGCCGAGCCGCACTTCGGGCAGGTATTTCTGCACAATCACCGGCTCGCGGCTCAGCTTGGTGAACATCTCGTAGAGCGAGCCGAGATTTTCGTCATCCGGCCGCAGATGGAACACCCCGGCGCCGCCATTGCCGAAGAGCGGTTTCAGGATGATGTCCTGATGCTCGGCGCGAAACGCCTTGATCGCCTCAAAATCCGACGAGATCAGGGTTGGCGGCAGCAGGCCGTCAAAATGCGTCACGTAAAGTTTTTCCGGTGCGTTGCGCACCGCCACCGGATTGTTCACCACCAGGGTGCGCGGATGGATATGCTCCAGCAGATGCGTGGCGGTGATATAGGCCATGTCAAACGGCGGATCCTGGCGCATCAGCACCACGTCCATATCCGTCAGATCGATCAGTTCCGGCGCGCCGAGGCTGAAATGGTTGCCGCGTTCGGCGCGCAGCCGCATCGGCCGGGCGCGGGCCAGCACGCGGCGGTCATGGAAACTGAGGTCTTTCGGCAGATAATGCCACAAGGCATAGCCGCGTGCTTCGGCTTCCAGGCCAAGCACAAAGGTGCTGTCGCCATCGAAATCGATCGATTCGATGGGGTCCATCTGGATCGCCACCTTCAACGCCATGGCCGGTTCCCTCTATTGCTGAATTGCTGGTGCTGCTGGTCAGTTAAGCTGGCGCCGAATGTGGTGCAGAAAGGCCTGCGCCTCAAGCCCTGCGCCCTCATCGGCGGAAAGCACCAGGAAGCGCTCGGTGGCGCTGATCGATTGCCGGATGCGGCCGCGTTTTTCTTCCACCAGGCCTAGTTCGCGCCAGGCCGGGGCAAAATCCGGCGCCACCAGCAGCATACGTTCCAGCATGGTGGCGGTGCGGTCCACATCGCCATTCTTCCAGGCCCGTGCCTTGATATTGTTGGCCAGTCGCAACAGCACGTCGCGGCTGCGCATCGGCCGCACATGGTCGGGGCGCAATTCCTGCTCACCGCTGATCCGGCGCAGCAAATCCTGCATCAGCGGCGGATCGGCGATGCGGCCGCGATGGAACGGGTCGAGCACCAGGCTGCCATCCTCGCCCTGCACCCGGATCAGAAAATGGCCGGGGAAATCCAGCCCGTCCACTGCCCAGCCCTGGGCGCGGCCGGCATGGATATAAAGAATGCCCAAAGCCACCGGCAGGCCGAGGCGGCGGTCAATCACCCGCATCAGGTCGGCATTGGCCGGGTCGTCATAACTGTCATTATCGCCGCGATAGTCGTTTTCGCCGGCAATCACTGCCGCCAGCGCCAGGGCGCGCGGCCCTGCCTCGGCGCCGGCATCTTCGCCTGCCACCTGGCCCACCAGATCGGAGAGATGGCGCCGATAGGGCGCCAGGTCGATTTCCGGCCGGTCCAGCGCCGCCATCAGCAAAGCGGCTTCGGCGATATCAAGCTGGTCGTCGGGCATGGCGCCCAGCGCGCGCAAAGCAGTTTCAATCGCCGCGCTGCCGGTCGCCATCGCCGCTAGACCGGGCGCCGGCGCGAATCGGTCTTCAGCAGCACATGGCTGACGACGCGGCGCACACCCTGGATGGTGCGGGCATGATCGGTAACGCGCAACAATTCCGCCTCGCTCTGCGCCAGGCCGAGCAGATAGATGGTGCCGTTCACGGTATCGATGGAGTAATTGATATCCACCACCGAGGAATCGCCGGTCAGCTTGAAACGCAACTGGCTGGTGATCCAGGTGTCGTTGGCCGAATCGATCAGGTTGCCGCTCGGCGCGATCACCAATTCGTTGATCACTTCCACGGCGCGGCCCTGTTCCCAGGCGATCCGTTCGGCCTCGTCGCGGTCGGCCTGTTTCTGCACCACACCGGTGAGCAGCACGCGGCCTTCATACACGGTGACGCTGACCTTGCCGAACAGGCTCAGGTCTTTCTGAAACAGGCGTTCGTTGATGGCAAGCTGGATGCCCTTGTCATTGGCGGCATTCTTGGCGCCGCGTTCCTCGGCGGCGGCCACGCCGGCAGCGGCCCCGGCGCCCACGGCAATGCCGACACAGCCTTGCAGCAGCGGCAGGGTGCCGAGCAGCAGCAGCGGCAGCACATAACGCAGCCTGGATCGGGTGGCTTCAGGGGCAATGAAACGGGTCACGCATAACTCTCCTAGATCAATCAAAGTTCCGGGCGCCAAGCATCCCGGATATGGTGTGGCAGCCGCCAGGGTGCAAGCAGCAAGGCGTCAAAGCGCAAGGCCACCCGGTCATGGTCGGGCAATTGTGCCCAGAATACCGAAGCCGCGCGCTGGATGCGATATTTTTGCCGGGGTGATACCGCGGCGGCGGCCTGATCCTGGTCGGGGCGCCATTTCACCTCCACCGCTGCCAGCACCCGGCCGCGCCGCGCCAGCAGGTCGACCTCGCCGCTGCCATGGCGGAAATTGCGCGCCAGGATGGTGTATCCCTTGATCTGCAACCAAAGGGCGGCCATCGCCTCGGCGCGGCGTCCGCTGCGCTGATGCCGCTGGCGCTTATTTCGCTCCATGCGCCAATTCCCCGGCCAGTTCCAGGGCGCGGGCATAAACCGCCCGTTTGCGCTGGCCGGTGGCGGCGGCCACCGTGGCGGCGGCTTGGCTGACACTGAGATGCAAAAGCGCGGCGCGTAATTGTGTGTCCAGGTCGGCCACCTGGGCGGCCAGGTCGGCGGCGGCGGGCGGGCCGATCACCAGGGTCACTTCACCGCGTGGCGCGCCGGCCGCAGCATAATGCGCCGCCAGTTCGGCCAGCGTGCCGCGGCGCACTTCCTCAAATTTTTTGGTCAATTCACGCGCCACGGCGGCTTCGCGGCTGCCGCCCAGCATCTGGGCCAGCCGGGCCAGGCTTTCCGGCAGCCGTTGCGCACTTTCCAGCAGCACCAGGCTGGCCTGGATCGGCGCCAGTTCGGCGGCCCAGGCTTCGGCGGCCTGGGCCTTGGCGGGCGGAAAGCCGGCAAACAGGAAACGATCCGTGGGCAGGCCGGCCAGGCATAACCCGGCCAGCACCGAGGACGGGCCGGGCAGGGCGGTGACCGGCAAATTCTCGGCCACCGCCTCGCGCACCAATTTGTAGCCGGGATCGGAAATCAGCGGCGTGCCGGCATCCGAGATCAGCGCCAGCACCGCGCCGGCGCGCAGCCGGCGCAGCAATTCCGGCCGCATCTCGGCCGCGTTATGCTCGTGATAGGGCAGTAATTTGGCGCGGATGCCATAGCGTTGCAGCAAAGCGCCGCTGGTGCGGGTATCCTCGCAGGCAATCACATCGGCGCGGGCCAGCAGCGCCAGGGCGCGCACCGTGATATCGGCGGCGTTGCCGATAGGCGTCGCCACCAGATATAAGCCTGGGGTGAAACTGTCCTGGCGGCCCAGGCCGGCCAGGGCGGCGGCCAGCAGATCGCTGGCCGATCCTGGCACGGGTGGGGCGCCGGTCTCGGCGGATGACATGGGCGGTTCCGTAATACGCGGCGGAAAGCGAGCAAGTGATGAGACGTTACCTTAAGGCCGGGTTCTGCATGCTGGCAATGGTGGCCCTGGCGGCTTGCGAGCATGCGCCGAAATCGCTGCCCGAATTGCTTGATACCATTGTGAATGGTCCGCCCACCTCGCTGGTGCGCCCGGCGCCGGCGCCACAGCGCCCGGCCTCACCACCCCTGGCTGCTGCGCCGCCGCCCGCCCAGCCGGCGCCCCAGGCCACGCCCCAGGCAACCCCGCAGCCTGCCCCGCAGGTTCAGGTGGAAGCGCGGCCGCTGGAAGCGCCCACAGCCCCATCCGGCATGGCACCGCCCGCCCTGGTGATGCCGAGCGCCGCCGAAGGTGTGCGGATCGGCTTCCTGGTGCCGCTATCCGGCCCCAGCGCGCCGCTGGGCCGCGCCCTGCTGGATGCGGCGCAGCTGGCCTTGTTTGATATCGGCGATGATCGCCTGGCGCTGCTGCCGCGTGATACCGAAGGCCGGCCGGAAGCCGCCGCCAGCGCGGCGCAGGCTTTGCTGGCCGAAGGCGTGGATATCATCCTGGGGCCACTGTTTTCGGCTTCGGCAGCGGCCGTGGCGCCGCTGGCGCGGGAACGCGGCGTCAAGGTGCTGAGCTTTTCCACCGATCGCGCGGTGGCCGGCGGCGGGGTTTATATCCTGGGCTTCACGCCGGATCAGCAGGTGGCGCGTGTGCTGGCCTATGCCCGCGCCAAGGGGCTGAACCGCTTTGCCCTGCTGGCGCCGGATTCGGCCTATGGCAATGCCGTGGCCCAGGCGATGGAAGCGGCTTTGGCCAATGGCGTTGCCGCGCCGGGTAATCAGGACGTGCGGCTGCTGCGCCAGGATCGTTATCCCGCCGATGCGCCGGACCTGACCTCCAGCGTGCGCCGTTTTGCCGCCGCTTTGCGTGGCCTGTCGCCGGCCGAGCCGCTGGCGGAAGGCGCCGTGCTGCCGGGTGCCAGCGGGGCTTTGGGCGGCAGTGCCGGCCCGGGCCAGCCCGGCAATGTGGTGGCGCCGGCGCCGATTGATGGCCTGCTGCTGCCGGAAGGCGGCGCCCGGCTGCGCGCCCTGGCGCCTTTGCTGCCGTATTTTGATATCGATCCGCGCGCCGTGCGCTTCATGGGCACCGGCTTGTGGGATGATCCCTCCTTGGGCAATGAACCGGCGCTGATCGGCGGCTGGTTTGCCGGCCCGGCGCCGGAGGGTTTTGAGGAATTCCGCAAACGCTTCGAGCAGGTTTATGGCCGCCGCCCGGCCCGCCTGGCCAGCCTGGCCTATGATGCCACTGCCCTGGCCGGGGTGCTGGCGCGCAACGCGATCCAGGCCGGCCAGCCGCTTTTTGCCGATATGCTGTTGAATAACCCGGATGGTTTTGCCGGTTATGACGGCGTGTTCCGCTTTCGTGCCGATGGCGTGGTGGAACGTGGCCTGGCGGTGCTGGAAGTGCAGCGGCGTGGCGCCCGGGTGGTTGATCCGGCGCCGGCCAATTTCCAGGTCACCACAAATTAACAATTACTGGAGTTGAATAGCCCAAATCAGCGATCACGTTTGTTGTGTGATGCTGTGTTGCCTCTTGCTTGCGGCGGCCTTTCGGTCGAAAAACAGGCAATAGACAACTGCCGCGAGTGCTGTTTGAGCGGCGTAGTATGCTTGTATGATGCGTTTCTGTCGCTTAAACCAAGAATGGTGAGATCGGTGGCGCGGGGGCTTGAAGAAGGTCGTTTTACATGAGCATGGAAAAGATCGACTTTTCCAAGATCAACTTTCTGATTGTAGACCCCAACCGGCTGATGGGCACGATGATCCGCGACGTGCTGGTGACGCTGGATGCGCATCATATCGACCGCGCGCGCAATTTTGAGGGCGCGGTGACGATCCTGCGTCAGGGCCGCATTGATGTGCTGATCACCGAATGGGATTTGCAGGCCGAACAGAATGGCATGGATCTGGTGAGCTGGCTGCGCAACGATCCGGCCTCGCCCAACCGGCTGATGCCGGTGATCATGATGACGGCCAATTCGGAAATCGAATATGTGGTGCGCGCCCGCGATGCCGGGGTGAATGAATTTGTCGCCAAGCCCTATACGGTGCAGAGTTTCTACACCCGGCTGGCTGCCGCCATTGCGCGGCCGCGCCAGTTTGTGCGTGTGGATGGCTATTTCGGCCCGGATCGCCGCCGCAAACGCGATGAAGCCTATGGCGGGCCGGAGCGCCGCATCGAAACCGATGGCCGCCGCTGATGGCTAAGCGCCCCACCTTTATCGCCGCCCCTCAGGAATTGAAGCGCAAGGCGGTCAATTTCAAACGCGGCTTTTCGCTCAAGCTTGAACCCGAAGCGGTGAAGAAGCTGGAGCTGGTGGTGGAAAAGGCCACCGACAACTTCACCATCGAAGTGGCCGAGAAGCTGAAGCAGTTGCGCCTGGCACTTGATGAGGTGGCCCAGGGCGGCGCCCGTGGTGTGCAGCAGATGCGCGAAATCCGCAACGTGTCGCTGGATATCAAGGGCATGGGCGGGATGTTCAAATATCCGCTGCTCACCGCCTTCGCCAAAACACTGAATGATTTTGTGCAGGGCATGAACGATCCGAGCGATATCCAGCTCGATATCATCGGGGCGCAGATTGATGCGCTTTATGTGGTGATGGCCAATCGCATTCAGGGCGGCGGCGGCGCCACCGAGCGCGAATTGCTGCAAGTGCTGCAAATGGCCGTGCAGAAATACAAGGATGGCTGACGGCGCCGCCCTTTGGCAGCGCCGGCAGTCAAACAATCACAGCACCAGCAGAACCAGGCCGATGGCGGCGGTGGCGGCACCGGCGCTGCGGGTCAGCAGCGCCAGATTGCCCTGGTTTGCCAGCCGGGCGGCAAGCAGGCCCAGGCCATGCAGCAGGGCGGTGCCGAGCAGCATGCCGGCGGCATAAGCTGCCAGTGCAGCGCCGCCGCTTTCCAGCGCATGGGCATAGCCATGGCACAGCGCAAAGCTGGCACTGGCCAGCAGCGCCAGCGCCAGCGGCGGCCGCAAAGTCAGCGCCACGGCCAGGCCCAAAGCCAGCAGCGAGAGCAGGATGCCGGTTTCGGCAAAGGGCAATGTGATGCCGGCCAAGCCAAGGCCAAAGCCGGCGGCCATGGCGATCATAAAGGCGCCCGGCACGGCATAGATGGCGCGGCCACCTTGCTGCATCGCCCACAGCCCCACCGCCACCATGGCCAGCAGGTGATCCAGGCCGCCGAAAGGATGCGTCAGGCCGCTGCTGAAACCTTCGGCAGCATGGCCGGGATGGGCAGAGGCTGCGCCGGAAAACAGAAAAGCCGCCGCGCCCACGGCGAGCGCAAGCCGCGTGCAGGTACGCTGTGTGGCAGGAAACATCGAAATCCCCTCTAACAATATGCTGCGCGACCCACCTGCTATCTTTGTGCCTGCTTGGCGCCGCTTTGACAAGCCGGGATGATGCAGTACAACAACCGCCATGGCCCTCGATTATATCCGCGACCCGGATCGCGCCCATCGCGAGACCCTGGCCCGTATCCGCGCCCGGGTTGATCTTGCTGGCCTGCCGCCCGGCATCGCCGAGGTGGCGTTGCGGCTGATCCAGGCCAGCGGTGATACCGGCCTGCTGCCGGATCTGGCCTGGTCGGCCGATCTGGTGCCGGCCTGCCAGGCGGCCCTGGCCCGGGGTGCCGCCATCCTGACCGATTCCGATCTGGTGGCGCATGGCCTGATCCGCGCCCGGCTGCCCGCCGCCAACCCGGTTCACTGCTATCTCAATCACGCCACGGCGCGCCGCATCGGCCGCAGCCAGAATATCACCCGCGCCGCCGCCGCCGTGGAATTATGGCCGCCGCATCTGGCTGGCGCATTGGTGGTGATCGGCGCCTCGCCCAGCGCCTTGTTCCGTTTGCTGGAATTGCTGGATGAGGGCGCGCCGCGCCCGGCGGCGATCCTGGCTTTCCCGGTCGGCTTTGTTGATGCCGTTGAAGCCAAGCAGGAACTGGCGCGTGATACGCGCCGGCTACCCTACCTGCTGCTGCATGGCACACGCGGCGGTGGCAGTCTGGCCACGGCAGCGCTGGATGCCCTGACCGGGCTTGGGCCACCGCCTCGTTCGGAGGGCGGATAGACCACGCCCGGCCCCAGGCGCTAAACTGGGTTTAATGATTCGTTAGTCTTGCGAGCGTAAATCCGCCTCATGCCGTTTTGTCGTTTCAGTATCCCCCTTCTCGCCGCCTTGCTGCTTGTGGTGCCGGCTCCGGCTGTGCTGTTGGCCGCTGATAAGCCGGTGCGGCATGCTGCGCTGTCCAGCCCGGTGCTGGCGGTGCCGGATCAGTCTGATCCCGGCCGGCCCGTGGAGGCGCAGAAAGGCCCGGATTCCGGCCTGCCGCTGCCGCGTTTTGTCAGCCTGGCGGCCGACAAGGTGAATGCCCGCACCGGCCCCGGCTCGCGTTATCCGATTGCCTGGCAATACCAGCGCCGTGGCCTGCCGGTGGAAGTGGTGGCGGAATATGAATATTGGCGCCGCATCCGGGATCGTGATGGCACTGAAACCTGGGTGCACAAGAATCTCACCTCCGGCCGGCGCTATGCCCTGGTGGATGGCATGGTGCGGGATGTGTTCAAGAAACCCGATGCCGGTGCCGATGTAGTATTGCAGGCCGAACCCGGTGTGCAGGTGCGGCTGCGCAAATGCCAGGAAGCCTGGTGCCAGGTGGAAATCGCCGGCAGCAAGGGCTGGATGCCGCGCCAGCATCTCTGGGGCCTCTATTCGGATGAGAGCTTCGATTAGCTGCGGCATTTCGCCCTCTATCCCGGCGCCGCCACTGCCCTATCCTCGCAATCATGGAACACGAAGAAAGCATCGAAGCCCGCGCCGAGCGGCGGCGCCAGATCGCCCCAGGCAACCATGCCGGGGTGGACGAGGCGCTGATCGAGCGTGTTGTGCGCGGCTTTTACGGCCATATCCGCCAGGATGCCCGGCTCGGGCCGATCTTTGCCGCCGAGATTGGCCATGATTGGGAACCACATCTGCTCAAGATGATCGATTTCTGGTCCTCGGTGCTGCTGATGACCGGGCGTTATTCCGGCCGGCCGATGCCGGTTCATATCCGGCTGGATGGCAGCAAGGGCGATGGCAAGGGGCTGGATGCCGGCGATTTCCAGCATTGGCTGGCGCTGTTCGAGGCCACCTTGCGCGAACTCTGCCCCGGCCCGGCCGAGGCGTTGTTCATGGACCGCGCCCGCCGCATCGCCGAAAGTTTCCGGATGGGCATCCAGTTCCATCGCGGCCAGACCCCGGATTGGCTCGGGCCGGTGCGTTCGGCAGGATAGCTGATAGAAAAAGGCTAGACTTCTCTGCAAAAAGCGCCGAAACAGCTCGCGCTTGCTCTCAGAAAACGACTCGCAGGTGGCGCAAGAATTTTATGTGTCAATAAATTTTTCTAGTAATTTAGGATCAATGGCCCTATTTATAAATTTGCGGTCAGGTGGCTCGCCCTTTGCGGGTCTAGAAGGCTTGGTCCTTCCCTGGCCGCTCAATGCGTCTTGCTTTTCCACATATTAAAGATGAATTATGCATCTCTTATATCTGGATCATGCGGGCGACACCAAAGATGAGATGCAGCGGCATTTCATTCTTGCCGGTGTGTCCGTGTTTGAGCGTCAGACATATTGGTTGGCGCAAAAACTTGATGAGATAGCAGCTCGCTTTAATCCAGCCGATCCCGCTGCAATAGAATTGCATGCTTCTCCAATGTTTGGTGGCCGAGGTTTCTGGCGTCGCTTCCCAGTCCAGATGCGTCATCAGGCAATTTCTGATGCATTGGCTGTTCTGGCTCAAAGCCACATATCAAACATTGTTTTTGCTGCTGTGATCGAAAAAGGTGGGACAGAACCTATTGATCCGGTAGCTGTTGCATTCGAGCAGGTATGTAGCCGGTTCGACAAATATTTGCTCCGCCTGCATCGCTCAGGTGATACCCAACGTGGCCTCATAGTATTTGATAAGGCCACTTACGAAAGCCAGATCCAAAACCTCGCCACGGACTTCCGGCGCGTAGGCCACCGCTGGGGTGTAATTCGAAATTTAACCGAGGTGCCGCTGTTTCTGGACTCTCGGGCATCCAGGATTCTGCAATTGGCCGATCTTATTGCTTATGCGTTGTTTCGCTACTATGAGAGAGGTGATACTCGATTCATGGAGCCAATTACTATGCGCCTCGACCGTGTAGGTGGTGCGATGCAGGGCTTGTATCTGCATCTGCATTCTGTAGGTACGGTTTCAGCATCTTCCAATGACGAACAAGATTAAAATTATGCGCAACTTGCAAAAGTGGCCTCAATACAGCCGGTTCTTGTAGCTTTCCTCCAGGTAAATATCGGCCTGGGCGCCATCCACGCCCTGCACCTGATCGGCGATGACGCGGCCCAAACTGGGGAATGCGCTGCGCGTCACCTGGCTTTCCGGCTGCCACAGCTTTGAGCGCAACAGCGCCTTGCCGCAATGGAAATACATCTGCGTCACCGTCACGCGCAAAGCGCTGCCGGGGATTTTGCCCTGCGCGGCCAGTGGTGCCAGCAAAGCTGCATCGGTGACAATCTCGGCGCGGCCATTGACGCGCAGGGTTTCGTTGATGCCAGGCACAAAAAATAGCAGGCCGATTTCCGGCCTTGCCTGCACATTCTGCAAGGTATCCAGCCGGTTATTGCCGCGCCGATCCGGGATCAGCAGGGTGTGTGCATCCAGCACCTGCACAAAGCCCGGGGCATCGCCGCGCGGCGAGCAATCGGCGCCATCCACGCCGCCCGAGGCAATCACCAGAAACGGCGACAGCGCGATGAAGTTGCGGGCGTGATCGTCCAGATGCGCAAGCTGCTTGTAACGCGCCAGATCGCTGGGCGGCTCGTAAAGCTGGCTGAGATCGGTCATGGCGGGCCATCCTGAAAAACAGATGGCCCGATTATGCCCGGTTTTATGCTTCAGACAAAATCCTGCGCCAAAGCCTGGCGGGTGGCATCCGAAACAATGGCGAGATGGCCGTAATTCGGATGGTCGCAGCCAAGCAGGATGCGGCTTTCCGCCTGACGGAAGACGGCGATCTGGCTCGGGTTCAACGGAAAACGCAGGAAATGCACCGCCGAGGTTTTGCCATCCTCGCGGTTACGTTCGGCATCATCCTCGGGCACGGCATAGATTTTTTCGCCGTTGATCTCAACAAACAGATGGCTGTCGATGCCGCCCAGGCTGCCGAGCACACGGGCGCGGCGCACCGGTTCGTCGATTTCCAGCATGAAGGTGGCCACCAGTTCACTGCCCTTCGGCACCAGCGGCGCATAGGCGGCCAGTTCATCGGCCATCTGCTCCTCGCCGCCCTTTTCGATGTAGAGCATTTCCTGAATCTGCCACCACATGGTGAGGAAATTCTCAAAATAGAACGTGGCATGCGGGCCCAGCGCCACGCGGCGATTTTTTTTCATCGCCACCACTTCGCTGCGCTTGTCGCGGCGGATGGCGACAAACGCATCCATCGAAATGATGTCGTCGCGGCTCAGGGTGGTTTTCGGCGCCATGTACATTCCTGCCTCTCAGATCAAACCATAAGCCTTGGCGAACAATTCCACCGGATGCTCGGCCTTTTCCGGCAGCTTGAAGCCGTCCTTGTCCTTGCCTTCCGTCTCCATGCCCTGGCGAATATGGATCGCGGCCAGCGGACATTCGGAAGCGATATGCGCCTTGTTTTCTTTTACAGCGCTGCGCATCACCGGCTTGCCCACTTTCATGCCGATCTCGAAGAAATCCTTGCGCACGCCCCATGAGCCGCCATGGCCGGCGCAGCGTTCGATCACCGCCAGGTCCTTGCCCTGCTTCATCTCGGGGATCAGCTTCAGCATGTCCACCGCTTTGTTACCCATATTCTGGGCGCGGGCATGGCAGGCCAGATGCAGTGTGACGCCGCCTTCCAGCGGTTTCAGCCCAGGCGCCAGGCCGTTTTTCTTGGCGATGTCGACAATATATTCCGAGATGTCAAACGTGGCCTGGGCCAGTTTTTTCACCAGCGGATCATCCGGCAGGATCAGCGGCCATTCAAATTTCAGCATCAGCGCGCAGGATGGCACCAGCGCCACGATATCGTAACCCTGGTCGATCAGCGGCGCGTAGAAGGCGGCCACCACGCGGGCCTTCTGCGCCACATCCTCGATATCGCCCTGCTCCAGCCGCGGCATGCCGCAGCAGCCGGGATAATCCACGCGCAGATTCACGCCGTTATGGGCCAGGATTTTCTGCGCCGCAACGCCGATATCGGGATTGTTGTAATTGCCGAAGCAGGTGGCATAGATCGCCGCCTTGCGCTTGCCATGGGCCGGCGCGGCAGTGTTGAGGGTGGCCGGCTCGCTCTTGGCCCGCGCCACCAGGGTCTTGCCGGTGAATTTCGGCAATTCGGCATCGCGGTGGATATCCGCCACCTTCTCCATGATCGGGCGGGTCAGGCTGTTGCTGCGGTCGGAAGCCCAATTGGCAATCGGCGCCACCAGCCCGGCCAGCTTGCCGTTGCGGTCGGTCTGGCTCAATTGATCGCCGATGGCGTCGACATGGCCCTGCTTCCGCTCGGCGGCGCGATAGCGCAGCATCAGATGCGGGAAATCCAGGTTGAATTCATGCGGCGGCACATAGGGGCATTTGGTCATGTAGCATAGGTCGCAGAGTGTGCAGGCATCCACGACCGGCTTGAAATCCTTGCTGTCTACCGTATCGAGTTCTTCACTCGGCGCCGCATCGACCAGATCAAACAGGCGCGGGAAGGAATCGCACAGATTGAAGCAGCGCCGGCAACCATGGCAGATATCGAAGATGCGCCGCATTTCGGCGTCGATCTTCTCCATATCGTAGAAATCGGGGTTGTTCCAATCCAGCGGATGCCGGGTTGGTGCCTCCAGGCTGCCTTCACGCATGATCTGCTCCGGTGCGTCTGATCGTTTGCCGCCGCCGCATTGATAGCTTGCGGGACAGCATAGCTGGGGCCAAACCCCGGCCCGGATGCCTGTTGCCAGGCGGCCCGGGCCGGGGAACGGTCACGTCACGGAAACTGGCTCAGGCCAGGCTGTCCAGCGCCTTCTGGAAGCGGCCGGCATGGCTCTTCTCGGCCTTCGCCAGGGTTTCAAACCACTCGGCGATTTCGTCGAAGCCTTCCTCGCGGGCGGTCTTCGCCATGCCCGGATACATGTCGGTGTATTCGTGCGTCTCGCCGGCAATGGCGGCCTTCAGGTTCAGGTCGGTGCCGCCAATCGGCTCGCCAGTGGCCGGATCGCCCACTTCGGCCAGGAATTCAAGATGGCCATGGGCATGGCCGGTCTCGCCTTCGGCGGTGGAGCGGAACACGGTGGCGACGTCGTTATAGCCTTCAACATCGGCCTTCTGGGCGAAATACAGGTAGCGGCGATTGGCCTGGCTCTCGCCGGCAAAGGCTTCCTTGAGGTTGCCGTGGGTCTTGGTGCCACTGAGTGCGGGCATGGTTATTCCTCCTGGCTGGTAGGCAGCCGCCCGGAAGGATTTCCTGGGCAGCGGGGGGCTCGCTCGGAAACTAAATCGCGAGGAACGGCAGGAATTATGGAGCCGAACCGATTCGTGTCAATTGTTTTTAGAATAATTCTAAAATTGCGAATCACTCTCAGCGCTCTAGCGCAAGCAATCGCAAATCATTCGCAAGTATTCGCGGCGGCGAATAGTGTCGGCTCAGCTTGTCGGTGCCGCGTCATCTAGGCGCAGGATCACATCCACGCGGCTGATCCGCTGGCCGGCCGGGGCCTGCGGCAGATTGGCAAGCTGCACATGGCTGGCCGGAATATCGCGCAGATCGCCGGATTTCTCGTAATAGAAGTGATGATGCTGCGACAGGTTGGTGTCAAAATAGGCGCGGCCGGAATCCACCGTCACAATCCGCAGCAGGCCGGCATTGGTGAATTGATGCAGGCAGTTATACACCGTGGCCAGCGATAGCTTGATACCCTGGCCGGCGGCGCAGGCATACAGGCTTTCCGCCGTCACATGGCGATCCAGCCCATCGGCGAACAGGATTTCCGCCAGCGCCAGGCGCTGCCGCGTGGTGCGCAAACCGGCCTGGCGCAGGCGCTGGCCGGCGGTTGATTCCACTGCCTCAGCCATCGATTTTGCCGCGTCAGACGTGATTTCCGCTCTCTGTGCCGGGGAGGGCTTGCGTAAAGTCGTCATGTCCCCAGATATAACACAGCTGTTACAAAAAGAAACGAAACAGTTGCCCCGGGCCGGGCAATGGCTAAAGTGAGCCGGATTTGAGTGGCTTGGTCTAGTGGTTATGGGGGTCGGCCCCAACCGCCTTTTGGCGGCCGTAATCGTTGCAAATCGAGGATTTCCGCCCGTGGAACGGAAGAGTAGCTATACTTACGAGGATCTGCTGGATTGCGCTCATGGCAAGCTGTTTGGCGAGGGCAATGCCCGCCTGCCGCTGCCGCCGATGCTGATGCTCGACCGCATCCTCAAGATTGCCTCCGACGGTGGTAAATACGGCAAGGGCGAAATCCATGCCGAACTCGATATCAAGCCCAATCTGTGGTTTTTCCCCTGCCATTTTGAGAGCGATCCGGTGATGCCGGGCTGCCTCGGCCTGGATGCGATGTGGCAGCTGGTCGGGTTTTTCCTCGGCTGGAGCAAGGCGCCCGGCAAGGGCCGCGCGCTCAGCGTCGGCGAGGTCAAGTTTTCCGGTGAAGTGACGCCGGAATCGCAGAAGATTTCGTTCCAGATCGATATCAAGAAGCTTTTGATGCGCAAATTCGGCATCGCCGTGGCCGATGGCTGCATGTATATCGACGGCAAACTTGCCTATGAATGCAAGGACATGCGGGTCGGCGTGTTTCCGGCCGGCATGGCCGCCAGCGCGGGAGCCTGAACATGCGCCGTGTCGTCGTCACCGGAATCGGTATCGCCTCCTCGATCGGCAACAATGTCGCCGAGGTGACGGAAAGCCTCAAACTAGGCCGTTCCGGCATCCAGTTTTCCGAGGAATATGCCAAACTCGGCTTCCGCAGCCAGGTTTATGCCCCGGTGAAGATCGACCTGGAAGCCGCCATCGACCGGCGCCAGAAGCGCTTCATGGGCGATGGCGCCGCCTATGCCTATCTCGCCATGGAACAGGCCCTGGCCGATAGCGGCCTGGAAGAAGCCGATATCGTCAATCCGCGCACCGGTCTGATCGTCGGTTCCGGCGGCCCCTCCACCCGCAACCTGATCCAGGCCGCCGATATCACGCGGGAAAAGGGCGGCCCGAAGCGGATCGGCCCGTTCATGGTGCCGCGCGCCATGTCCAGCACCTGCTCGGCGGTGCTGTCCACCGCGTTCAAGATCAAGGGCCTGAGCTATTCGATCTCCTCGGCCTGCTCCACCTCGGCGCATTGCATCGGCAATGCCGCCGAACTGATCCAGTTCGGCAAGCAGGACATCATGTTTGCCGGCGGCGGCGAGGAACTGGATTGGGCCTTGTCCAACCTGTTTGATGCCATGCCGGCGATGTCGTCGAGCTACAATGCCACCCCGGAGCGGGCCTCGCGCGCCTATGACAAGGATCGTGACGGCTTTGTCATTGCCGGCGGCGGCGGTCTGGTGGTGCTGGAAGAACTGGAACATGCCAAGGCTCGCGGCGCCAAGATCTATGCCGAACTGGTTGGTTATGGCGCCACTTCGGATGGCGCCGACATGGTGGCGCCCTCGGGCGAAGGCGCAAAGCGCTGCATGCAGCTGGCGCTGAACGAGGCCAACATGGATACCGGTCGGCGCGGCCATAATGCCCCGGTGGATTATATCAACACCCATGGCACCTCCACACCGGCCGGCGATATCACCGAACTGAACGCGATCCGCGAAGTGTTTGGCGACATGGTGCCGGCGATTTCCTCCACCAAGTCGCTGACCGGGCATTCGCTCGGCGCGGCCGGTGTGCAGGAAGCCATCTATGCGCTGCTGATGATGCAGCATGATTTCATCGCCGCTTCGGCCAACATCGAAAATCTCGACCCCGGCGCGGAAGGTTTTCCCATTGTGCGCGAGCGGCGCGATAATGTGACGCTGAACCGCGTGATGTCGAATTCCTTCGGCTTCGGCGGCACCAACGCCACGTTATTGTTCCAGCGCTACGACGCCTGATCGCTCAAACCATATCATTGAAGAAAATAACGCCATGACGGAAACACGCGGCCTGATGGCCGGCAAGCGCGGCCTGATCATGGGCGTCGCCAACGACCATTCGATTGCCTGGGGCATCGCCAAGATGCTGGCGGCACATGGCGCCGAACTGGCCTTCACCTATCAGGGCGAGGCTTTTGAACGCCGCGTCAAGCCACTGGCCGATAGTGTGCAGGCCAAGGCGGTGGTGCCGTGCGATGTTGAGGATGAAGCCAGCCTGAAGGCGGCGATTGATGGCGCCGCCGCCGCATTGGGCGGCCAGCTTGATTTTGTCGTGCATGCCATCGCCTATTCCGACAAGGAAGAGCTGAAGGGCCGCTATCTCAACACCACGCGCAGCAATTTCAGCCGCTCGATGCTGATTTCCTGCTATTCCTTCACCGAAGTGGCGCGGCTGGCCGTGCCGCATATGAGCCAGGGCGGCGCGCTGATCACGCTGACCTATGAAGGCTCCACCCGGGTGATGCCGAATTACAATGTGATGGGTGTGGCCAAGGCTGCGCTGGAAGCCAGCGTGCGCTATCTGGCGGTGGATCTCGGCCCGCAGAATATCCGCGTCAATGCCGTGTCGCCGGGTCCGATGCGCACCCTTGCCGGCTCGGCCATCGGCTCGGCCCGCGCCACGTTCAAATTCACCGCCCAGCATAGTCCGCTGCGCCGCAATGCCTCGCTGGAGGAAGTCGGCGGCTCGGCCTTGTTCCTGCTCTCCGATCTCGGCGCCGGCGTCACCGGCGAGATTGTGCATGTTGATAGCGGTTTCCACGCGCTCGGCATGCCCAACCCGGCCGATCTGAATGGCGGCGAGGGCTGAGTCTCAGCCGTAATGGTAGCGGCATAACGCGATTTCAACGCGCTGTTCGCTGCCGCTGCCAACCACGCGATAGACCAGCCGGTTTTTTGACATGATGCGGCGCGACCACCAGCCTTTCAGGTCATGGCGCAAAGGTTCCGGCTTGCCCAGGCCCTGAAAGGGATGGCGGCGAATATCGTCAATCAATAGGCCAAGTTTGAGCGCCAGTTCTGGCGCTTCGGTCTGCAATTGGCGAAACTCTGCCCAGGCATGCGGCGAGAAGATTACCAGCATTACTCTGGCTTTGGGTCCGGCAGCGTGTAAGTCACAAACTGACCGGCTTCAAGCTGTGCAATCGATTCACGTAGGCGTTCGGCATTCTTCGGGCTGGAAAGCAGATGCAGTGTGGCTTCCAGCCCTTCATATTCCTCCAGCGACAGCATCACCACCGGGGCGCCGTTGCGCCGCGTGATGATGGTTGGCGCCCGCTCGTCGCAAACCTTCTGCATCAGTTCGGCAAGATTCTGCCGCGCCTGAGTATAGCTGATCACACCCATGGCCTGCTCCTTCTTCCTGTACAATAAATTGTACAGGAAGGGCCAAGCGTCAAGCCGGAATCAGAGTTTCAGCGCCAGTTCGCGGATGGTGGCGCGGCAGGAATCGGCGGTCTGGCGCAGGTAGTCACGCGCTTCCGGGCGCAGGTTGTCCTGCTGCAATTGTTCATTGATGGACGCAAGAATCGCCCGCAAGTGCCTGATACGCACCGACATACTCTGATCCCCCACAAGGTCGTTCATGGGCGCGAGCTTGGCTGATTCGTGGTTAACAAAGTTTATCCACAGCTGAATTATCGCACAGATTGCAGCGCAATCCGGCGGGAATTCAGACCGTAACGTCGGCGTGGCGCCCCATGCCGCGTGGGCGCGGGCGGGCGCGCTGCGCATCGGTGCGCGATTCGGTGGCATTGGCGTTGTTATCGGCATTGCGGCCCTTGTCGCCGCGCGTGCCGGCCGAGCCGCCGGAATTGCCTGAGGCAGCCGCTGCCATGCGGGTATCGGTGCGCACGCCAAGCGCCGCCACCCCGGTCGCCGCCTGCAAGGCGGCCGGTCCCTGGTTGGATTGCACCTGGTTGGGCGATTGCGCCACCGTAGGAAGCAATCCTGCTGCTTGCACGATCAGGCTCATACGGAAGATTGTATCCCTATTTGACGCTAGGGCAAGAAAAGATGACAGGGCAACAAGATGGTTGCGCCCGGGCGCGGAAAGCGAGAGGCTGCCGCCATGGCCACACCGCCGAAAAAACCCGCCCCTCCAGCCGCCCCGGGCGCTTTGCAGCGCCTGATGAACAAGCTGTTTGTTCCGGAAAACAAGGCAAAAAATCCAAGTCCGGCGGTGGCTCGGCCAGCCCGGCGGGCGGAAGACCCGCGCGCCGAACTGGCCTGGCTGATCCGCAGCATCCGCGCCCGGCTGGACCCCAAATTATTGAAACTGGCGGAAAAAATCGCCCGCAAGGGGCCGCCCACCACGGATAACGAGCGCGCCATGCTCAGTGTGGAACTGTTCCTGGCGCAGCGCAATGATGGCGGCGCCTTTGCCGCCAAGCTGCGCGAAAAGCTGGAACAGGAAAAACAGCGCGGCGGTCCCACCCGGCACTGACAGGCCGGGCGTCGATCAATGAATCTGGCGCGGCGGCGGCTCGGCATCACCGGGCGTGGCAGCGGGCGCTGCGGCAGCAGCTTCATCCGCTGCGCCGGCTTCTGTGCTGGCGGCTTCGCTTGGCGCCGGATCACCGCGCTTGAGCCGGGCATGCGCCCGGGCGCTGAACGGGATCGAGATGATATAGGCGATTTCCAGCAGCGCCAGGCTATACCAGGGCTCGTTCATCAGCAAAGCCGCCAGCAGGCCAACCCCGAGCAGCACCGGCAGCACCGCCTCGCGCTTCACCCGCACCCGCTTGAAAGAATAGGTCGGCACCTTGCTGATCATCAGGAAGCCGATACCCAGCGCCCAGACCGCATTCAGCAGCGGCGAGCGGAACAGCGCCGAATCAATTTCCAGGCTCAGGATCATGAACAGCAGCGCCAGGCCGGCGCCGGCCGGCGACGGGATGCCGGTGAAGAAACTGCCGGTCCAGACCGGCTTGCTGGTATCTTCCAGCGCGGTGTTGAAGCGCGCCAGGCGCAAAGCGGTGCAGGTGGCGAAGGCCAGCACCACCAGCCAGCCCGGATTGCCATTGCCGAGATCGTGCAGGGTCCAGAAATACAGCACCATCACCGGTGCCACGCCGAAGCAGAGGAAGTCGGAGAGTGAATCGAGTTCGGCGCCGAACCGGCTGGCGCCCTTGAGCAGCCGCGCCACGCGGCCATCCAGCATGTCGAACAGGGCCGCCACGGCAATCGCCGCCACGGCGAATTTCCACTGCCCGGCAATGGCGAAGCGAATCGAGGTCAGCCCCGAACACAGCGCGCAGATGGTCAGGATATTCGGCGCCAGCATGTTGAGCGGCAGCTTGCGCAGGCGCTGCGGCGGCTTGATCAGCATGGCGAAGGCTCCCTGGCTGGTGAATGGATCCGGGGCTGCGAAAGGGTGCGGGTTCAGATGGCGTTCAGCGGATTTCGCCGCCGCGCGCCGCCTCTGCGCTGTCATCCTCGGCAATCACGGTTTCGCCGGCGATGGTATTCTGCCCCACCACCACCAGCGGCACCATGCCGTCATCCAGATACACGTCCACCCGGCTGCCGAAGCGGATCAGGCCAAAGCGCTCGCCGGCCTTGAGCTGCTGGCCTTCGCGGGCTTCGCACAGGATGCGGCGCGCCACCAGGCCGGCAATCTGCACCACGGCCACTTCCTTGCCGCCGGCCAGCGTCAGCTTCATCGACTGGCGCTCATTATCGGTCGAAGCCTTGTCGAGCGCGGCATTGAGGAACTTGCCCGGGCGATAGGCCAGGGCCGAAACCGTGGCATCCACCGGCGAGCGGTTCACATGCACATTGAACACGTTCATGAAGATCGAGATGCGCAGCCGCGCATCATTGCCCATGCCCAATTCCTCGGGCGGCACGGCGCGTTCGATCATCTGCACCACACCATCGGCCGGCGCAATCAGCAATGTGGCCGGCGCCTTGCCATCCGGGCCGGGCTGGCGGATCGGCGTCACACGCGGCGGGTCGCGGAAGAAATAGGCGCACCAGGCGGTCAGCACCACGCCAAGCCAGCCGAGCGGCACGGCGATGGCAAACAGGATCAGGGTCACCAGGGCGAACAGCGCGATGAACTTCCAGCCCTCGCGGTGGATCGGCACCAGAACCGAACGGATCGTGTCCATACTGAGCAAGCCTCACTGTCTTGAATGCAGTGCGACATTGTATCGGCATTAAGCCCCGGCTGAAAGCCTTAATGCCGATGTTGCGGCAGCCCTAGCATCAATTCCAGCTTGCTGCCAGCAGAGTATCGAGCGCGGTATGTTGTGCAGTGGTCAATTCAGTCTGGCCTGCTGGTGGCACAGACCAGCTTGCCATTGCTGTAACCAATGCCTGCACATCGGCAGCTAACAGACTTTCAGTACCGCCGGCTACGGAAATCTTGTCAACCTGCCGACTGGTATCACTGTACCAGTTCTTTACCGTTACCTGACTGGCGACTTCGCCAATCACATTGATGAGCAGGTCGTTGCCAGATTGCCGGAACCAGAGCTGATCATGGTCGATGCCGCTGCCGAAGCGGATTTCGTCTGTTGTGGTGGCGGCATCGGAGATGCTGGCCTGCAATACCTGATCCAGTCCGTCGGCGCGGTTGAAGAAGTAGATGTCGCTGCCATTGCCGCCGGTCAGTATGTCGTTGCTGATGCCGCCGGCCAGGAAATTGTCGCCGGTATTGCCGGTGATCGTGTCGGCATGGGCCGAGCCGATGACGCCTTCGATATTGGAAATCGTGTCGCCGGCCGCGTCGCCGCCGCTATGGCTGTTGGTGGCCAGATTGATGGTCACGCCCGTAGTCGAGCCAGAATAGGAAACAAGATCAATGCCGGCGCCGCCGTTGATGGTGTCACTGCCTACACCGCCCTCGATTGTATCATCGCCATCATAGCCAAATAGGTTGTTGGCCTTGCTGTCGCCCCACAGCAGGTCAGCGAATTTTGAGCCGCTCAGATGGGTGGCACCTTCTAGCGTGGCTGCCTTGCCGGTACGCGGGTCGAGGATATTGCCGAGGAATTGATCGCCCTCTGCGTGGCCGCCAGAGGCGGCGCCAGTTGCAAGATTGACTGAGACACTGGCATCAGAACTGGTATAGGCCAGGGTTACGATGCCATAATTTGTATCGAAGATATCGGCCCCCCCACCACCTTCATAGGTGCGCGTTATGCCGACGCTGATCGGGCCGTAAATATAGTCCCGCCACTCACTGCCACGGATCGATTCGATGTTGGCAATACCGCCTTGGTTGCTGGTGGTATTAGTGATTTCATTCTCGAAATAGAAATATCCATTGTCATAGATGCGCATCATAGTGTGGTCGGCGGACAGCGCCACATCGCTGAAATCAATGGTGTCGAAGCCGCCAGCGCCGTTGAAGGTGTCTCTTCCGCCGCTATATCTGAAAAAATTATTGCCACCATCGCCAGTCAGTGTGTCATTGAAGGCTGAGCCAATCAAACCTTCAATGCCTGATAACACATCGCCGACAGCATCGCCGCCACTATGACTGCCGGTGGTCAAATTAACATTCACGGCCACGGCTGACTTACTGTAGGACGCATAATCAGTGCCGCCGCCGCCGCTGATGGTGTCGGCGCCGCCAGCGCCCTCCAGGACATTGTCGCTGCCATCGCCGGTCAGGGTGTCATTTAAGGCCGAGCCGATCACACCCTCGATATTGGCATAGCTATCTCCAGCCGCATGGCCGCCACTGTAGCTGCCGGTAGCGAGATTGATATTCACCGCCGCGGACGAACCAAGATACGAGACCAGATCAATGCCAGCGCCGCCATTGATGGTGTCGGCACCCGCGCCGCCTTCCAGCACGTTATTCTTGTCATCCCCAGCCAGCGTATCGTTACCCGATCCGGCCACTACTTCTTCTATGCCGCTGATGTTGTCTCCATCAGCTTCGCCGCCGGTATGAACATTGCTGCCGAGGTTGATCTGCATCGCCACGGTGCTGGTACTATAATCCAGAATATCATGCCCGGCACCGCCGCTGACCGTATCGGCCCCAGCCCCGGCATAAATGGTGTCGTTACCGTCTGCACCATCAATGGCGTCGCTGCCATCCAGGCCCCAGAGCTTGTTGTCTTCGGCATTGCCGATGAGTGTATCGGCATGGGCTGAACCGCCGAGATGGGTGGCGCCTTCTAGCGTGACCGCTTTGCCGTTCATAGGGTCAATGGTAGTGCCGAGAAAGACGTCGCCCTGGGCATGGCCGCCAGAGGCGGCGCCAGTTGTGAGATTGACGGAGACGCCGGCATTGGAACTGGTGTAGAGCAATGTCACCGAGGCGTAATTGCCATCGAAGATGTCGGCACCGCCGCCGCCCTCGTAGGTGCGGACTGTATTCAGGCTGCCAGGGCCAGAAAAATAGTCTCGCCAATCACTGCCGCGCAGCCACTCGATGCCGCCGACCTTGCCCTGGTTGCTTGTGGTATTGGTATATTCGTTCTGGAAATAGAAATAGCCGTTATCGTTAAAGCGCATCATAGTGAAGCTGCTGGGCAAGACAACGGTGCTGAAATCCGCTTGGTCAAACCCTGAGCCAGCTTCGATTGTGTCAATGCCGCCACTGTATATAAAAAAGTTGTCGTTCGCGTCGCCGGTCAGTGTGTCGTTGTAAGCCGAGCCAACTAGACCTTCCACATTGTAAAGCATATCGCCGGCTGCATCGCCCAGGGTGTTGCTGTTGGTGGCAAGATTCACCTTCACGCCGGTGCTGGAAGCAGCATAGGAAACATAGTCGATGCCGGCGCCGCCATTAATAGTATCGGCGCCAGCACCGCCTTCGATAAGGTCATCGCCATCCAGCGCATTGATCGTGTCGTTGCCGGCAAAGCCGCGGATATGATCATCGAAGGTCGTGCCGGTGATGGTTTCGCCACTGCCTGTACCGTCAATCGGGTTGCGACCCACCGTCAGTGTCACCGTTGCTGTATCGAAGCCGCCATTGCCGTCGCTGATCGTGTAGGTGAAGGAGGCGCTGCCGGTATAGCCGGCCTTGGCGGTGAAGATCACGTCGCCATTGCCATCCAGCGTCACGGTACCGTTGCTGGCGCTGCCCACGGCGGTGATGCTCAGGGCATCACCATTGGCGTCGCTGTCATTGGCCAGCAGGGTGGCCGCCGCAATGGTGTTCAGACCGCCGGTATAGACCGAGATCGGGCCGTCATTAACCGCATCGGGCGGCACCAGCAATGACGAGACGGCAATCGTCTTGTCGGCGAATTTCAGGTATTCGATGCCGGTCAGCGTGTCGATGCCTTCGGTGCCGACCAGATCGGTGATGGTGATGGTGCCGCCAGTAATGCTGATGTCGAAATCGGCGCTTTTGCCAAGATAATAAGCCGTATCGGTGCCCCCGCCGCCGGAAAGGATGTCGTTGCCGTTATTGCCGGTCAGCAGATCGTCGCCATCGCCACCCAGCAGAGTGTCGTCGCCGCCATTGCCGTCCAGATCGTCAGCGCCGTCGCCGCCGCTGATCAGGTTGGCTGCCGCGCTGCCCAGCACCTTGTCGTCAAAGGCGGTGCCGGTCACATTCTCCACATCATATATGTGGTCGAAGTAATTGGTTATGCCGTAGGGGCTTTGGTCCAGATTGACGATGATCTCCACCGATTGCCCTGAAAAATCTATGGTGTCGATGCCGGTGCCGCCATTGATGGTATCGATGCCCGAAATACTCTGGTCGAGGATGATTAGATCATTGCCATCGAGACCGTTGATCTCCTCCGAAGCGCTGGTGCCATACAGTGTGTCGTTGCCATTGGTGCCGATGATGGGCATTTTTCCTCATTATTGGTTTATTATCATCATGATAACACCAATAATGAGATTTATATGGATAGTCAATCTATACTATTGAAGGATTATTATTTAAAAATACAACCATTATGTCGTCACGCTGCCGGCCACGGCTTGCAGGCGGTTTTCCGCCTCGGCGGCTTCCTGCTGGCGGTGCCATAGCTTGGCATAAAGGCCATTGGCGGCCAGCAATTGCTCATGCCGGCCTCGTTCCGCCACGCGGCCCTGTTCCAGCACGATGATCTCATCGGCATCCACCACGGTGGACAGGCGATGCGCAATCACCAGGGTGGTGAGGCCCTCGGCGGCATTGCCCAGCGCCTGCTGGATTTCGCGTTCGGTATGGGTATCCAGCGCCGAAGTGGCTTCGTCGAACACCATCACACGCGGCTGCTTGAGCAGGGCGCGGGCGATGGCAACGCGCTGTTTCTCGCCGCCTGAAAGTTTCAGGCCGCGTTCGCCCACCATGGTCTGATAACCATCGGGCAGCCGCTCGATCAGCGGTTCAAGCTGCGCCTGGCGCGCCGCTTCGCGGATTTCCGCCTCGCTGGCGCTGGGCCGGCCATAGCCGATATTGTAGGCGATGCTGTCGTTGAACAGCACGGTATCCTGCGGCACGATGCCGATGGCCTGGCGCACACTGAGCTGGGTTACCTTGCGGATATCCTGGCCATCAATCAGGATGCGGCCGCCGCTCACGTCATAAAAGCGGAATAACAGGCGCGAGAGTGTACTCTTGCCGGCGCCCGAGGCGCCCACCACCGCCAGCTTGCGGCCCGGCGCGATGCGAAAGCTCACCCCCTGCAAAATCGGCCGGCGCGGATCATAGGCAAAATCGACCGCCTCGAACTCCACCTCGCCGGCGCCGTCCCGGGGCGTAAGCGGCTGGGCATCGGGCCGGTCCACCACTTCGGCCGGCACATCCAGCAAGGTGAACATGGCTTCCATATCCACCAGCCCCTGCTTGATCTCGCGATAGGCGAAACCGAGGAAATTCAACGGCATGTAAAGCTGGATCAGATAGGCATTGACCATGACAAAATCGCCCAAGGTCATGCTGCCATCGCGCACACCATGGGCGGCCAGCGCCATCACGCCGATCAGGCCCACGGCAATGATCGCGCCCTGGCCCAGATTAAGCGCCGCCAGCGATACCTGGCTTTTCACCGCGGCGCGCTCGTAGCGGCTCAGGGCTTCGTCAAAGCGGCGGGCTTCATGCGCCTCGTTGGTGAAATATTTCACCGTCTCGTAATTCAGCAGGCTGTCCACCGCGCGGGTGTTGGCGCGCTGGTCCTCGTCATTCATCTGGCGGCGGTATTTGGTGCGCCATTCGGTGAAAAGCAGGGTGAACACGATATAGGCGGCGATGGCGCCCACCGTGATGGTGGTGAATTGCCAGCCATACAGCACCCATAGAATGCCGCCCACCAGGGCGATTTCCACGATGGTCGGCACGATGTTGAAGGTCATGAATTGCAGCACAAACTGGATGCCCTTGGTGCCGCGTTCGATCACCCGGCTCAGGCCGCCGGTCTGGCGTTCCAGATGGAAACGCAGGCTGAGGGCATGGATATGGTTGAACACATCCAGCGCCAGGCTGCGGATCGCCGATTGCGCCACCTTGGCGAAGATCGCATCGCGTGCTTCGCCAAAAGCCTGGGCGCCAACCCGCGCCAGGCCATAGGCCAGCACCAGGCCCAGCACCGCCGCCAGCGCCACCTGGCCATCATTCTTGGCGATATCCAGTTCATCCACCGAGCGTTTGAACAGGTAAGGCACCGTCACATTGACCAGCTTGGCGCAGAGCAGGAAGAGCAGCGCGAGCACCACGCGGGCGCGCAGGTCGGGGCGGCTTTGCGGCCATAGCCGGGCCAGAAGTTCGGCGGCAAAACGGCGGGGCTGGCCGGCTTGGCGTTGCGGCGGCGGAAACAAGAGCGGCATGGTGATAATGGCCTGAACGGGCTGGCTGGATCAGCGGGCTGGATGGGCGGCGGGGCGGGACTTGCGCGGCTCCGGGGGCGGGCGTATTGGTTTTGGTGAAAGAACCAGACCGTTACCTCGGGAGCAGCGCGATGAAGGTGGTTAGTTTTACGGCGAATGGCAAGGCCTCGTATGGCGTGGTCGGCGCGGATGGCAAGGTGGCTGATGTCGGCGCCGTGCTCGGCGCCACCTATCCCGATCTGGTGGCGGTGCTGAAGGGCGGCGCCCTGGCCAAACTGGGCGAAGCCGCTGCGGCGGCGCCCAAGCTCGGCGCGGTGGAAAGCCTTGATCTGCTGCCGGTGGTGCCCAATCCGGGCAAGATTCTCTGCATCGGCGTGAATTACGACGAGCATCGCCGCGAAATGGGCCGCGAGCCGCCGGGCCACCCCACCTGCTTTGTGCGTTTTCCGGAAAGCCAGGTGGCGCATGGCAAGCCGCTGCTGCGCCCGCAGGAATCCGAACGCTTCGATTATGAAGGCGAACTGGCCATCATCATCGGCAAGGAAGGCTTCAAGGTCTCGGAAGACGATGCCTGGTCGCTGATCGCCGGCTATAGCTGCTACATGGATGGCTCGATCCGCGACTGGCAGAACCATACCAGCCAGTTCACCCCGGGCAAGAATTTCCCCGCCACCGGCGGCTTCGGCCCCTGGATGGTCACCGCCGATGAAATCCCCGATCCGCAGGCGCTCAGCCTGGAAACTCGGCTCAACGGCGTGAGCGTGCAGAAATCCGGCACCGATCTGATGACCTTCAACATCCGCAAGATCATCAAATATGTCACCACCTGGCTGCCGCTGAAGCCGGGCGATGTGATCGCCACCGGCACCCCGGGCGGTGTCGGCGCCAAGCGCACCCCGCCGCTGTGGATGAAGGATGGCGATGTGGCCGAAGTGGAAATCAGCGGTGTCGGCCTGCTGCGCCACCCGGTGAAGAACGCCTGAGGTGCAGGGGGGCGGCTGAAAGCCTCTTGTATGGTACCGGATACGGTACCATACTAAGCTATGGCCAAGGCCGCCAAACTGCTTGAAGCGATGCGCCGTAATCCTCAGGATTGGCGCATCGAACAACTGCAATCAGTGGCCGAGGCACATGGTCTGGTCTGGCGCCAGCCGGGCAGCGTTTCGTCATCCTGGCGGCGCCATGCTGACTGTTCCGGCAAAACGCCCGATCAAGCCGATCTATGTGAAACTTTTTGTACGGCTGATCGATGGCATTGAAGCGCAAAACCCCGCTCGCTGAGGCTGCTTCGGCTTTGCCTGCACCGGATTATCCGATCCGGCTGGAACGGCTGAGCGGTGCCGATGGTGGTGGCTGGCTGGCAAGCGTGCCGGATTTGCCGGGGTGCCACGGCGATGGTGCCAGCCCGGAAGCCGCCCTGCGCGATGCCCGCGATGCAATCAAGGCATGGCTGGCCACGGCGCGAGAATTCGGCGATAGCATCCCCGATCCCAGCAACGATACAGCCTATTCCGGGCAGTGGCGCGTGCGCGTGCCGCGCTCGCTGCACCGCAGGCTGGCGCAGCGCGCCGAGCGTGAGGGCGTCAGCCTGAATACGTTGACCGCCACATTGTTGGCCGAGGGCATGGGCGCAACGGCGGCCCGGCCCGGCAAGCGGGCCGGCGCGCTCCGGCTCAGCGCGCCGCCACGCCAACCGCGTCGCTGACCGATTTGAAGCCGTCCTGTTTCAGCAGCGCGGCCAGCTCGGTGGCGATGCGGCGGGCCAGGCCGGGGCCTTCATAGACCAGGGCGGAATAAAGCTGCACGGCATTGGCGCCGGCGCGGATCTTGGCATAGGCCTGGGCGCCGCTGGCGATGCCGCCCACCCCGATCAAGGCGATGCGGCCACCAAGCCGGGCATAAAGCTGGCGCAAAACGGCGGTTGATGGCTCAAATAGCGGCGCGCCGGAAAGCCCGCCGGTCTCGGCCTTGTGCGGGCTTTGCAGGCTGCTTGGCCTGGAGATGGTGGTGTTGGTGGCGATCAGGCCATCCAGCTTATGCGCCAGCGCCAGTTCGGCGATGTCGTCAAGATCGGCTTCCGCCAGATCGGGGGCGATTTTCACAAAAAGCGGCTTCGGCCGGGCGGCGCGCAACGGCGCCAGGCGGTCGAGCAGGCTCGATAATTCCTCGCGGCCTTGCAGGTTGCGCAGGCCCGGCGTGTTGGGCGAGGAGACATTGACAACGCAGAAATCCACCAGCGGCGCCAGCGCGGCATAACCCAGGGCATAATCGCCCGGGCGGTCGGCGCTGTCCTTGTTGGCGCCGAGATTGGCGCCGATGATGCCGTGGGTCTTGCCATCCGCCCGGCGCGGCCGTGCTGCCAGCCGCGCCACGGCGGCATCCAGGCCGGCATTGTTGAAGCCCATGCGGTTGATCACGGCGCGGTCGGCTTCCAGGCGGAAAACCCGCGGCTTCGGATTGCCCGGCTGGGCGCGCGGTGTCACCCCGCCGATCTCAACAAAGCCGAAGCCGAGCCGCAGCATGGCATCGGGCACTTCGGCATTCTTGTCAAAGCCGGCAGCCAGGCCCACCGGGCTGGGCAGCTCGATCCCGGCCAGGCGGCAGCGCAGGATCGGGTCCGGCTGTGGGGCTGGCGGCAGTGGCAGGCATTTCAGCAGGTCGAGGCTCAGGCGGTGCGCCTGTTCGGCATCCAGGTGGCGCAGCAAAGGCCAGGCCAGGGTTTTGTAGAGGCTCATGCCGGCTCCAGCGTGAAGGTTTGCACAAGGCGGGGATGCAGCGAGGGATAGCGCTCGTTGCGCAGCAAATCCAGCCGCAGCACGCGCCAATCCATGTCACAGGGCAAGCTGGCCACGCGGGCGGCGAAATCGGCCGGCAGGGCCACTGGATCGGCATAGCGCAACAGCGTGCAATGCACCAGCGGATAGGGCGGCTCATGCGGCACGGGCGGCGGCGGCAAGCGTGCGATCAGGCGGTGGCGCAAGGCGGCCAGACGCGGATCGGGGCTGGCGGCGGCGATCACGCCCAAGGGGGCCGCGATCAGGCGGTCAAAATGCCAGGTGAAAGCCCGGCGCTCGATCTGCTCAAGCTCGGCCAGCGCGGCAGCCTCGGCCACAGCCCAATAGGCATCCTTGTCATAGTCATGCCGTGCATTGGCCAGGATATGCACTGAAACATGCAGCCGCTCGGCCGGGGCGCGCCAGAAACTGCCGGCCGGCGCCATGGCCTCAATCCGGTCGCGCATGGCCTCGAAGGCGGCCTGCACCGGCCCGGGCGCCGGTGCCTGGATGGCATAGGATAGCCGCGCCGTATCCCAATGCGGGTCGCGGATGAAACCGTTGCCTGCGCCGGCTTCAGTCAAGCGGCGGGAAAACATGCCGGCCATCAGCGCCGAGCGGCAGTTTCTCGATGCGATAGACCTGCTCCGGCCGCAGCCGGCCATAAAGATGCGGAAACAACTGCCCGCCGCGCGCAGCTTCCCAGCGCAGGGCATCGCCCAAGGCATCGGCGGCAACATAAAGCAGCAGCAGGTCGCTGCGGCCCTGGCGATGCTTGGCGGCGGATTCCATTACCTGCGCGGTGGTGGAAAAGTGGATGAAACCGTCGCGCAGGTCGTCGGCCGAACCGGCATATTCGCCGCTCTGCTCGGCACCCTGCCAGTCGGCGCTGGCGGCCATATGATAGATCGTGCTCATGGCGCCTGTTTAGCCGATTTGCCGGGCGGTTAATAGCGCGAAACCACCTGTTTCGATGCCTGATCCAGCTTGGCCTCGATGCGCAGCAGATGTTCGGTCAGGCGGGTTTCCACATCTTTCAGCGCACCCAGCGAGGCGTAGGTCTGCGCCACTTCCAGCTTGTAATCGGCCAAAGCCGAGCGGGCCGCCTGGATCGCGCCATGACTATCGCGGCTCAGGCTTTCCAGGGCGCGTTCGGTCTGGTCGCGCTGGCGCTGGTGCAGCCAGAACAGGCCGGCCAGGGCCGGCAGTTCCACCGCCGTCAGCCACCAGGCCATATCCACGGGAAGCGGCATGCTCATGGTTCTCTCCATCGCTCAGGCTTTGAACGGATCAAAATCGGCGCGTGCCTTGCTCTGGCCGGCACCTGGGCGCCAGTCGCGCCGCGCTGTCGGCGGCGCCTGGGTCAGCCGCACCGGCTCGGCCAGCAGGCAGCCGGCCACGGCATCCAGCCCGTCATCGCGGGCGCTGCCATTACCGGGGCGCCATTCGCGCATTTCGGTGATCAGCGGCGAGGCCAGCACAGTATCATGCGCATGCAGCATGCCGGCTGCCAGCGGGGCATCAAAGGCGGCCAGGATACGCGCCTGCTTGGCCTGGCGCGAAACCTGTTCCACCACGGCGGCGCCATGGCCGATACGGGCCAGGGCATGCCGCAGCAGGCCGGGCAGGAATTTGCCCAGCCCGTTTGTCTCCACCCGGATACCGGGCAGATGCAGATCGCGCAGGAAAACCGCCACCTGGTCGCAAAGCTGGCTCGCCGCATCCTGCTCGGCCAGCCGCGCCGGGTTGTGGGTCAGATAGGCGATGCGATGCAGGTAAAACCGGCTCTCGGCATCGCTGAACAAGGCCGCCACCACGCTGCCATCGCCATTGCCGGCCTGCTTAACCCTGGGGGTGCCATAGGCCGGGTCCCAGAAGGCGCTGGCGGAAACCAGCCGCCGCCCGGCCAGGCTCAGCACCAGCCGGCCGCCGGCCTCGCGGATGTCCAGCTCATCGCCATAGCTGCGCAGCAGGCCGGGATCGAGCCGGCCTTCCTGGCTGCTGGTCGGTTGCAGCAGCATCTGGCTGGCGAATTTGGCCGGGCCGCTGCGGCGCCGGATACGCTCGATCCGCGCCAGCGGAAACCGTTCCGGCCAGCGGCTCTGGCCCTGTTCATCCAGGATCGGCAATTCCAGCCGCTTGAAGCCATCCAGAAACGCCGCTTGCTCGCCAACCTCCTGGCGCGGCTGGGTGGCATAGATGCTGTAATAACTATGCGGCGTGCCGATATAAAGCTGCATGCCGGTGGGCACCAGCACATAGTCGATTTCCAGCAGGCGCTGGCGCAATTCCTCGCGCCCGGCGGCGCTGCCGGCATTGGCCGGCACTTCCACATCATCACAGATCACCACATCGGCGCGGCTGCCGGTGATATTGCCGCCCAGGCCGCGCGCCAGCATGGAGGGATCACGCAATTCGATGTTGCGGTTCACGGTGAACAGGTCGGCGGCCCATTGCTCGCGCCGCTTCGGCTTCAGCCCGGCGGTGAGCGGGTGGCGTTCGATGATGCGTTTCACGTTACGCACCAGCTTGCGCGCCAGGGCCTGTTCGGCAGCCAGCACCAGGATGCGCAGATGCGGCTGGCGCAGCAAAAGCCAGGCGCAGAACAGCCCCACCAACGTGCTCTTGCCGGCATCGCGAAACACCAGCAGCAGCAATTCGCTGTCGCCGGCATGCCAGCTCTGTTCCAGCCAGTCCAGGATGCTGAGATGCAGCACCGGGCAGGACAGATTCTGGCGCTGGTTCCACAGCAGCACAAAATCTACCAGGCGGATATCCTGCGCCAGCGTGTCGGGCAGGATCGCGTTATCCGGCGGCATCACAGCTCTCCTTTTGCTTGGTATCGTCATCGGCCCCGGATTCGGCATGGCGCCGGGCATCGTGCAGCATGTTTGCCAGCGTGGCGGCATCGATCTGCGGCGCGGCAGCTTCCGGTTCACCGGGTGGCGGCGGCACCGGCAGCAGCCGTTGCAGCATCAGGTAATGGCTCAGCACCGCCTTGGCCGCAGCCTGGCGCTGGGTGATGGCGCGATCATCGGATGGCTCTGCCGGCGGGCAGGCCAATTGCTGATAGACATCCAGCAACTGGCTGGCGCGCTGCTGCGCGATGGCGGCCAGGCGCAGGGCCTGCCGGGTTGCTTCAAGATGGGCTGCCTGGCCTGGCCGCATCGGCTTCAGGCCCAGAGACGGCTTGGGCTGGCCGGCGTGTCGATCAGCAATGTGCTGGCCTGCAACAGCGGCAGCAGGGCATCGTCCAGCAAACGCAGATTGGCATGCCAGCCCGGCAGCCAGGTGGCTTCGCTCACCACAAGCATGCCCTCGAACACCGCCGGCTGATCAACCAGGGCGCCCAGCGGATCAAACGCCCATTGTGCCGTGGTCAGCCGCCAGTTGCCGGCGGCATCGACAAAAGCCGGCAGCGCCGCCTTGGCTTCGGCTTCACTGGCGGCACGGATATAGAGGTCTTGCATCGGGCGCTCCTTTACAGGCGGGTGAGGTCTTGCAGCTCGGCATTGCCGAGGCGGCGGGGGAAATACGCAGCATGGCGCAGATGGCCGCCCAGCGGTGCGGTGCCCCAATTGCCGCCGCCCAATTCCAGCGTATCAAGCCCGGCCGGGATGGCGCTGGGGGCAAAAGTTGCCACCGCGCCGCCATTGATGCACAGCGCGCCATCGCCCTGTTGCCACGCCGCCGCCACCCGCACCATTTCGCCCGCTGCCAGCGGTTGGCTGCCGGCCACATTGCCGCGCGGTGTGCCATCGTTGAGATCCAGCGCGATCAGGTTGCCGGTGCCGCGATAGAGCGCGATGCCGCCAAAGCTGGCATTGTGCAGTCGGGCAATGCCGCTCAGCAGGCCCAGCGCGGCCACGTCGAAATGCACCAGCAGGCTGCCTTCACTCGGATTGAATGGAAAAGCGCTGGTGGCCAGGCTGAACAGGTCGCCCGCCCGCGTCACCGTTGCGCCGGTTGTGGCGATGTAGCTGCTCGGGAAGCTGCCCAGTTCAACCTGCGCGCCCCAGGCATGGATGCCGCTGCTGCCGTCGCCGTTGTAGATTTCGCTGCCATGCGCGGTGCCGCTCGATGGCGCGATACGCACACTGCGTGTTGCGGCCGCCGTGGCGCCCACCACGGCGCAACGATACCAGCCATTGCCACAAGCCGTGATCGATGCCGAAGCCAACGCGCTGCCGATATAGCCGACCGTGCCGGCCGAGAGATCGAAAAAGGCGTTGCTTGGCGTGGCGCTATCCAGTTGCACCATCGCCGCATTACGCCCCGCCGCCTTGAGGTAAACCGAGAGGCAATAGGTCGCCGCCGTGAAAACGATGGCCTGGGTCAAGCTATGGCTCTGCGCCACGTCGCTGGCCTCGACGATCTTGTCAGCGGCCAGCGTGCCATCAGGCGCCACGCTGGCATTGGCCGTGATCGTCGTATTGATCTTGGTCCAGGCCGCATTGTCGGCCGCCGCCGAGTGCAGTGCCAGATTGCTGCGCTGCTCTTCGATCAGCCAGCCGAGATAACGGCCATCGGCAGCGTAATCATGGCGCAGTGCGCCTGCGGCTGCGGTTGCCAGCAGGCCGATGGCGTTGCACAAGCCGGCATTGCCGGCGCGGCTGAAACTGGCTGGCGCGGGTTTGCCATTGGCATCATTCAGATACAGCCGGGCGTCGTAATTCAGCGATGGGTAGATCATGGCTTGTCCTTCAGCTTTTGAGATTGGCCCAATTGGGTGCGTGCTGGCTGGCGGCCAGGCCGGGGCTGGCCGGGTGCTGGCGCTGCAAAACCTGCTGCTGCCAGGCCAGCACTTGCAGCTTGGTTTCCAGATCCTGTGCCTGCTGCTGCGCCAGCGCCGCCGCTGCCTCGGCCTGCGCCAGCAGCGCGGTGATCTGCTGCAAGGCCAGGGTTATGCCGGCCGGATTGAGCAGGCTGGCCTGCGGCGCGCCATCGGCATCAAAGCCCAGAAACTTGCCGGCGCGGTCGTCCCGCAGCGGCAAATTCAGGCCGGCGGGCGCGTCGCTGGGGATGGCCTGCAAGGCGCGCTGGCTGGCTTCGTCCACCTGCTGGATCAGCAGGGTCAGGCGATCCAGTTCCTCGTTCAGCGCCCGGGCGTGGAAGGCGCCGCCTTCAACAAAATCCGTCTCGCGCTTGATCGCCATGCGCCGCGCCAGGGTGATGCGGCAGCCGGCTTGCGGCGGGCTGGCAAACAGGATGCTGCCGCCGGCCGATTGATTGAGGCCGCTGACGCTGTAGGCCAGCGGGCTCGGCTGGTCGTTCAGCCAGACCAGCAGGTCGTTGGCATCCAGCAGCGGAAACGGAAAGCCATAGGCGCGTTCCACGCCATCGGCCAGATATTGCTGGCGCGGTGTTGCCGCGCTGACGATCAGGTCGGTCATGCCGCCCCCTATTGGCTGAATGCGGAAAACGCGCTGCCGGCCAGCGACCGGCCGCTATTCAGCCATTGCTGGCGCTGGCGCAGCAGATTCACCCGGCCGGCAGCGGCCAGGCTGCTGACCTGGCTCTGATAGGCTTGCAGCAACTGGTCGCGCTCGGCTTCGCTCTCCGCCAGCAGGTTGGTCAGGGCTGCCGCACCGGAACCATCGGCGCTGACGCCTGAGGCGGCAAAGCTGGCGCGCTGCGCCGCCTGGCTGCGCGCCAGGCGCTGCTGGCGTTCACGCTCGGCGGCCTGGTAGTCGCGCGCGGCATCGGCCTGGTTCTGCGCCAGGGCGCCGTTCTGCGCCTTGGTCTGGGCATTCTGCTGCGCCATGCTGCTGGCGGCAGAAGCGGCAGCAATTGCCAGCGGGATATAGGCGGCCATCAATCGGCTCCTTTCAGGTCGGTGGTCACGGAAAGCAGGGTGAAGGGCTGCGGCATATCCTGTTCGATGCGCCAGAGCGGCCGATCCAGGCCGCGCACCCAGCCCAGGCCACGCAAGGCGCGGTCGCCGCTGAATAGCGGCGGCGCCGCATCCAGCGCGGCGCCGAATTGGCTGAAACTCTGCGGCCGCAAACCCTGGCCACAATCCACCACCAGCGCGCCGGTCTGTTGCAGCCGGAACACGGCGCGGATCAGCCGCAGCGGCCCGGCCTGGGCGCTGCTATCTCCGCCGAATTCGGCCGGCAGCGGTTCGATATTGTGGCTGAATGGCAGCCCGATCTCGACTTGGCTTGCCGCATGGGCCAGGGTGAGGGCGCCGTCCTGCACCGGATACAGGCCATAATCCATGCCATCGCCGCGCACCCGCACCATGCCGCCTGCCAGATGCGCCAGGCCGCTCCAGTTGCGGCGCGGTGTCTCGGCTTCGCCCAGCAGGCAGGCATCGCTGTGGCAGGCATCGTCAAAACATTCTAGCGCCAGCGTTTCACCGCGCTGCACGGCGGCATAAACCACATCCTCCACCACCGCCACGGCGCGGAAGGCGCCCTGGGTTTCCAGCCGGGTCCAGGCCAGGATCTGCTGGGCGCGGAAACTGGTCTGCACTGTCAGGCTGCCATCCTGCATCGGGATCAGGATCAGGCGGCGGCGCGGATCGTAATCCAGACCGCGCGGGCCGTTGAACAGATGCGGCGCCACCAGCGCCACATCATCGGCGCTGTAGGCCTGCTCGGTATCGGCATAGAGGAATTGCCGCAGCCCCGTGCCGTCACGCGCCAGAAACAGCGTGGCGCCATCCACCACACGCGGCGCGATGCTGCGTTCCAGCAGGCTGCCGATGCGGGTCTGGCGTTCGGCGCGCAGCCGGGTCGGGGTCAGCGGCTCGCCGCTCACCATCCACTCGGCGCCGGCGGTGAAGATTTGCAGATGGCGCCCGGCCACCACGGCGCGGATCGCATCCACCTGGTCGGCCAGCAGCGAGAATTCGATGCTTTCATCGTCCAGGGCCGTGCCGAGATCGAAATTGGTCAGGTCGCTGGTTTTTGACATCCAGACCCGGTTGGGCAGGTCGCGTGCGCCGGCAAAGATCAGGCGTTCCTGAAACAGCGTCACCGCCACCGGCCAGCCGCGCCGGCTGGAAAAGGCCGGTTCCTCCCAATCCTCGGTCGCTGCCGTATCGGTCAGCGTCTGCTTCACCAGCGCGGTGGCGGAAAGTGCCGAAGTGATGGCGGTGATCTCCACCTGCTTGCGCTTGAGCCGGAAGCGGCTGCCGAGATGCGCGGCATCAAATACCGGCGCCGAGGCGGTCAGCGTCACCGTGCCGCTGGTGCCCGAGGCTTGCAGGGTGACATTGCCGGCGGCGAATTTGAAACCGGGAATATGCAGCACGCCGCTGGCCGGATCGGCCTTGAAGCTGAAGCTGGTCAACTGCCAGTCGCTATGCGATGTGCGGGTCAGCCGCTGCGGCGGCAAATCCGGGTGGCAGAAAAACAGCGTGTCGGCGCTCTGCACCCAGCTCAGTTGCGCCAGTTGCGCCGCGTTCCAGGGCGTCGCCAGGCTGGTGGTCTCGGCGCCGTTGCGGAATACCCGCAGCAGGCCATCGCCCAGCACCAGCAGATAGCTCTGCTCCACATTGAAACTGAAGCCGATCAGCCGCACGGCATCCGGCGCCACGCCATGCAGCAGCGTGATATGGCGCAGGCCAGGGCGCCGCGTCACCCCGCCGGTCGGGCGGATCAGCACATTGCGCAATTTGGCCGCGCCATTGGCATAGGCGGTCAGGTCGGCGCGGCCAAACAATTCGGGCGCGATCTCGCCGGCGGTGAAGTTGTTTTTGGTGCTGCGCAGGCGGGGCATCAGCGGCGCGCCTGGGTGAGGGTGAAATCCTCGATCCGGCCGGGTTCGCCCTGCTGGCTGTCGATTGCCTTGGCGCGGCGGAATTCCTCGTCGGCGCGTTTGAACAGCAGGTCGGCGCGGCTGCTGCTTTCGGTCAGCGGCAGGCAGAATTCCGCCGCCAGCCGGGAAGCCAAAGCCTGGTCAAAAAACGGCGGGAAGCCGGCTTCGTCGGGCCGGAAGATGTAGGTCAGGGTCAAAGCCTCGGCATCGGCCTGCAAGGTGCCGGCCACAATGCGGTAGCTGACGCCACGGCCACGGCTGTCGCTGCCGGCCGAAAGCGCGCGCAGAAAATCCGCCGGCAACTGGAAGGCATGGGCAAAATCGGCGCGCGGCGCCGCCAGCAGGCGCGGCAGGGCGGCCTGGCCGGTGGCGAAACGCCAGGGATGCGCGGAAAGCAGTGCATCGCGGGCCGGGCCGTAGACATGGCGCGCCACCTCGGCTTCCACACTGCCATCGTCAAAGCCCGGAATGGCACGGGCGCCCAGGCCCACCAGGGCGCGGCTGCAAAGCTGAACGGCGTTGAGTGCCATGATTGTCTCCTTTGTGGGATTAGGCAGCGAAACGGGGTGTTCCGGTGGCAGGAGGGGGAGGGCCGGAACACCCCGGGCCGCGCGCGGCCGCACCGCACCGGCCCCACGCCGCCCAGAAGGCGCGGGGCCGGCCGGCGTATCGCGGGTCAGTCGGTGTCGGTGCCGCCAAACGGCGTCAGGTCGGCAAGGTCAACGGCGCCGCCGGCATTTGATGCCACCACGAAGATGCCATGCGCCGGGCTGCCGGCGGTGGCGCAATTGGCGAAGATGAAATCGCCCACCCGCAGCATGTCGGCGGCGGTGTTGAAATAGCCGCCGCTATCCACGGCGGCCGCCGCGTCGGGCGTGGTGTAATGCCACAAGGTGAAGCCGTTGGCATAACCGATGACACTGAGATTCTTGGCCTGATAAGCCATGCTTGCATCTCCTGTTTTGGATGGGGTGCGGGATCAGCTTTCGAGGCAGCGCAGCGTCACCACGCCGCTGCCGTCGATCAGCACGGCGCCCTGGCTCATCATGTTGTTGATGAACAAGGCGGCGCGGTCGCCATGCCAGGTGATGTCGGCGGCCACATCCTTGCCCGAGGCATGGCCGATGGCGGTCTTGTGGAACCAGTGGCAGAGCCGCAGGTTGCCCGACAAGGTGAGGCCGCTATGGGCGATCCACAACGTGCCGAGCCAATGTTTGGCCTGGGCGCCCTTCCACGGCAGGTCTTCATCGCCGACATAATCCGCATCGGCGAATTCCGGGATGTCGAGCAACTGGCTCCATTGCCGCCAGCCGATCACGGCGGTGCGCTGGCCGTCATCCGGCACATCGGCGCTGCCGAGCAATTCAAACGCGGTCAGGATCTTGGCCTTGGTCAGGCCGTCGCCGGTGCCGCCGGCAAAGTTGCCCGAGGCATCCAGCGCCTTGATGATCAGTTCATCGGTCTTGCGGCCCAGCGCATAGGCGCCGGCATTCACGATCACCTGGCGTTCGTTATGGCCCACCTTCAGCTCGTCCAGCGCATCAAGCCATTCGCCGGCATAATAATCCTGCAACAGGCATTCCACGCTGGCATGGTCCACATTCATCACCGGCACCTTGCCATGCCGGGCCTTGGTGCTGGCGCTGCCCTTGCCCACTTTCTGGAAGGTGGTGGAACTGCCCTTGATGTCGGATTTGGACCGCACGGTGGGGCGCAGCTTGGAGCCGAGCCGCTGATAGGCGGCATGCACATCCTGCTCGAATTGACGCACAAAACTCGGTTCAATGGTGGGGGCCATGGTGGCTGTTCCTCAAATATGGGGGATGCGAGGAACCGGGCGGCGTTATCCAGGCAGCCGCAGGGCGGCCCGGGCATCGCACCAGTCGGGATGGCTTGGGATGCGGCGGCCCCTTCGGGTTGTCGCCTGAAAAAGCAGAAACCCGGCGCGGCAGGGGTGGGCCACACCGCGCCGGGCAGCACGCGATCAGCCCGGATAAAGCCTCCGGAACCCTTCGGTCACTTGTGCGAGGATTTCGGGGTCGCGATGCTTCCAGTAGCGCGGGTCGCGCATCAGTTTCGCCAATTCGGCTTCGCTCGGCAGGCCGGCCTTGCCGCCGCCGCCATTGCCGCCCAGGCCGGGTTCGCGGTTCTGCATCATGGCTTGCAAAGCCAGCACCCCCTGGGCGGTGCCGGCCAGGGCATCGAATACCGTGGGCGGCAGATTGGCGCGGCCCCAGGCATCCAGCGCCCGGGCGGTTTCGCGGAACCGCGCCGGGCCGCCGAAATGCGCCTCCAGCTGCTCGCGCTCGCGGCTTGCCGCCACGTCGCCGGCAAATTGTTCCAGTTGCGGCATCACATGATCGCAGGCCAGGTCATAGACCAGCTGGGCCTGGGCCGGGGTGAAGCCGGCCTGATGCAGCCGGGCATTCACGGCCGGGTCAAGCCGCACCTGCGGATGGCGCAATTCGATCTGGTAGGCATCGGGCGTTTCCGGCACGCCGAGAGCGCGAAAAAAGCCGCGCCGCGCCGTCTCGTCGGCATCGTCGCCGGGCAAGGCCACCATGCGGGCCATGCGCTTTTCCAGCGCCAGATAGGATTTCAGCAGCTTGTCGGGCTGCAATGCGCCGGTTTCCGGATCGCGGAACTTGGCCGGGATGTCCAGCGCGGCAGCGGTTTCGGCGCCTGTTTCGGCACTGGATTCCGGGGCGGCATCAAGCAGATTGGCGGTCATGGCTTTTGGCTTTCCTTCCTGATAGATCATGAAATGTTCTGTTGAGAGGTAAGCGGAACATCCGCCGGCAGCTCGCCGGCTTCGAGCAGGAATTCCCCCGGCACGCCCAGGCAGCGGCCCAGCCAGCGCGCCACCGCCGGGGCATCCAGCACACCGGCCGCTGCCGGCCCCAGCGCCTTGACCTGTTCCAGCCATAACAGCGTGCTTTGCACATCGGCCTGGGCCTGCAAGCGGGCCAGCGGCGATTGATAGGCCAGCGCCACATCGCGCCCATCCAGGGCAAAGCCGGGCAATTCGCCGCGCCGTTGCAGGATATCCACCACCCGATCCAGCAACGGCGTCAGCAATTCACCCTGCAAACGGCCAAAGCTGGCGCCGAGCAGGCGGGCCATCTCGGCGGCGCGTTCCAGCACTTCGGTGGCGCTCATTTTCGGCCCGGCCACCTGATCCAGCCGGTCGGCCAGCAGGGCATGGCGGATGCGGGCGCGCAGATCGTCCAGCACCAGTTGCGAGATGTCGAAGCGGCCCGGCGCGGCCAGCGGGGTCAGGCCCGAGGAGCCGACCGCCTTGGGGATGATGGCGCCGGGCAGCAGCTTGATATTGGCCGGGTTGAGCACACCATCATCATCCGCCTGCCAGATGCCGGTAACGGCGATGGAGGCATTTTTCAGCACCAGTTCCACCACCTTGTTGGCGGTTTTGATATCCGGCAAGGCCTTCATCACCGGCGAGCGGCCATAAGCCTCGCCCGGCGCCTTGAGCCAGCGGAAGGCGATATAGGGCGAGCGGGCGAAGCGGCCCTCGGCCAGCAGCGCATCGGCGCCGATGGCCGTGTCATCATCCAGCAGGGCGGTATAGGCATAACCGCCGCCCTGCTGTGCCGGCTGCGGCAACACGGCTTCCAGCACGGCAAAAGCCGGCATGTCAGTATCGCCCGTATTACGCTGTTGCAGCGCCGGCAAGCTGGCGGCGGCCGGGAAACGCGCCAGCAACTGCGCCCGCTTCATCTGGCGGCGGCGGAACACGCTGTCGAGCCGGCCGGTGCCGCCTTCCTCCAGCACCACATCCAGCAGCGGCACGGCGGCAAAGCGCAAGGCGCTCGGTTCGCCCAAAACCGCTTCCTCCACCGCCAGGCAGGCAGTGCCGGCGGTGATCAGGTCGAGATAACATTGGTGAATCTCAACAATGAAATTCGAACGGTCAAAATGGCCCTGGGCGCGGCGCGCGGCATCATCCAGCAGGCTGGCAGCCTGGCCGTGCTGCGCCGGGGCCATGTCGCTGCCGGGCTGAAACGCAAACCAGCGCGACCAGGGCGGGGTCAATTGCGCCAGCAGACTGGCGGCAAGCTGCTCCACCGCATCGGCGGCGGTGCCGTCATACAGCGCCTCGGCGCTATTTACCTGGTTTGTTCCTGAATTGCCGGCGGCCAGGGGCAGGGCAAAGGCATAACATTCCTGCCAGCGGCTTTCCCACAAATTGCGGGCGGCCTTGGCGGCGGCATGGCGCTGGCGCAGAGCCTGCACTTTTTCAGCAATTGTGGGCTCGGTTGAATGGCTTGGCAGCATGGTCACTCACCCAGCAGGGTCTTGCGGGTGAACAGCCCGGCCGGTGCCGCAGCGCCCAGTTCAACACCGCGATACGAGGTGGCGATGGTTTCGCCCTGGGCGCGGCGGCGGCGTTCACGCGCTTCGCGGGCCGCGGCCTCAGTTGGGTCTGCCGTCGGGCTGGGCGGCACGGCCAGCGGTGCCGGTGCCGAACTGCTGAAGATGCCACCCATGCTCTGCCTCCGAGGTATAAGACCGGCAACCAGCCGGCGTAAAACAGCGGACCAGGCCCAGGGCGCTCGCTTGTGGCGATACATATACGCCTTTTGTTCCTGTTGAAATAAGGAATAAGCCAGAATTATGCTATCGTCAAGGGAAATTTTCCTCAGTTCGCAGAAAAGTTGCCATGGTGTACTTATCTGCCAGCTTTGCAGGCCAAGCAGGCGTTTCACCACTTCCACACAGGAAAGCGGCAAGGGTGGCGCCAGGCGCGGCGGCGGCTGCCGGATCGGCACGGCCAGGGCCATGTAACCGCCCAGACGCAGGGCGGCGGCCAGTTCCAGCGCCGCTTCCGGCGCCGCCGCGCCATGCTGGCAGGGCAGCAGGTCGAGCCACAGATGATGTGACAGCGGATCAAGCAGCAGCCAGCCCTGCGGGTGCCAGCGATAGGCGAAACAATGCCGGAAACCGGGTTTCAGGCCGCGCAGCCACCAAATCCGGGTTTGTTCAGCAAAGCCGATCACGGCCCAGCCGGTGATGGCGCCGGCTTTTGCCGGAATACTGCCAGTAATGGATTGTTGCTGTTGTTCGCAAACCACAAATTGCAGGGCCGATTGTAAATGCATGGAAATGTTCTCCAGCTACAGTGGGGCGATTGGTACGAAATGGAACATACTGCGTTTAATAGGGATACATATAATCGTATTCGTAAGTATAACGCTGTCAATTCCCATTTTTGGCGCATATCACGCTAGCCAGAAACGGAGAAATGTATGACAATCTTCCCATGCTCACCCATAAAGCCATCTGGGCCGCCATTGATGGCTTGGCCGACCGCTACGGTCTGACCGCTTCCGGCCTGGCACGCAAAGCCGGGCTGGATCCCACCACCTTCAACCGCAGCAAACGCGAAGCCGCCGATGGCCGCCAGCGCTGGCCATCCACCGAAAGCATCGCCAAGGTGATCGAGGCCACCGGTGCCTCGATCGGCGATTTCATGGAAGTGCTGGTGGATGCCAGCGGCCTGCGCGGCTCGGCTTTCCGTATCCCGATGCTCAATCTGGCCCAGGCCGGCCAGGGCGGGCTGTTTGATGAAGCCGGCCTGCCGCAGATTCAAAGCGGCTGGGAACGGGTGCCGTTCCCCGATGTCAACGACGATCAGGCCTATGCCCTGGAAGTTGGCGGCGACAGCCTGATGCCGGTCTATCGCGATGGCACATTGCTGATCCTGTCGCCGCGCGCGCCCACCCGGCGCAATGACCGCGTGGTGCTGCGCCGGCTGAATGGCGAAATGCTGTGCCGGCAATTGCTACGCAAGACCCTGACCCGGGTGGAACTGGCGGCATTTGATCCGGCCCAGGGTGAACGCAGCCTGGATGCCACCGAAATCGCCTGGATGCATCGCATCGTCTGGGCCTCGCAATGAGCGCGCTGCTCGGCGGGGCCTCGCAATGAGCTTATCGCCGGCTCTGGCGCGGTTGCCGGCTTTGGTGGCCGAAGGCGCCGGGGCGATCTGGCAGGATGGTGCCGCCGCCGCCCTGGCTGCGCCGCCGCCGGAACGGCTGGATGCCGAAGCCGCCGGGCGCCGTGCCCGCGCCGTGCCGCCTTTGCTGATCCATGGCCGTGCCACGGCGGCGCGGCTTGGCCTCAATCCGTTTCCGGCGCTTGATCTGCTGGATTTGTTTGCCTTTGTACGGCCGGCGCGGTTCTGCCTGCCCACCGCGCGCGGCCTGCTGGAAGCGCTGGACCATGCGGTGCCGGCCGATGCAATGGCCTTGGCCCCGGCCCTGCGCCTGGCGGCAAGTGGCCTGCTGGCGGAGCTGGGCCGGCTTGATCCCAACCGGCAGCGCCGCGCCATGCGGATTGCCGCCACCATGCAGCGCGCCGCCTGGCCCTGGGCCGGCTATGTGATGGAAGCCCTGGTGCCGGAGCCGGTGCCGACGCGGCTCGGCCTGGATGTATGGAGCGAATTGCCGGAATGGTCGGATTTTGCCCCGCCGCCGCCGCCCGATACCCAAAGTGTCTCGCCGGCCGAGGCGCGCGAAAGGCTGCGCCGGCTGCTTGGCGAGCGGGCCGAATTGCGCGAGGCCCAGGCCGATTATGCCGCCACCACCGCCCAGGCCTTTGCGCCGCGCGCCGAATTGGGCATGCCCGAGATGGTGCTGAGCGAAGCCGGCACCGGCATCGGCAAGACGCTGGGCTATATCGCCCCGGCTTCGGTCTGGGCCGAGAAAAATGGCGGCACAGTATGGCTCTCCACCTATACCAAAAACCTGCAACGCCAGCTCGACCGCGAACTTGACCGGCTCTATCCCAATGCCGGCGACAAGGCGGCCAAGGTGGTGCTGCGCAAGGGCCGCGAAAATTATCTCTGCCTGCTCAATCTGGATGATGCGAGCCAGTCGGCAGCGGCACGGCCGGCCGATATCATTGCGCTTGGCCTGGTGGCGCGCTGGGTGCAGGCCACGCGCGACGGCGATATTGCCGGCGGCGATTTCCCCGCCTGGCTGATTGATCTGCATGGCCGTGGCCGCACGCTCGGGCTGACCGATCAGCGTGGCGAATGTATCCATGCCGCCTGTCCGCATTATCGCAAATGTTTCATCGAACGCAGCCTGCGCCGCGCCCGCCGCGCCGATATGGTGATCGCCAATCATGCTTTGGTGATGATCCAGGCCGCCATCGGCTCGGATGACGATGCCACCCGGCCGCTGCGTTATGTGTTTGATGAAGGCCATCATCTGTTCGAGGCCGCCGATGGCGCCTTCGCGGCGCATCTCAGCGGCCAGGAAGGCATGGAATTGCGCCGCTGGCTGCGTGGCCCGGAAGGCGCCCGGCGCAGCCGCGCGCGTGGCATCGGCAACCGCATCGGCGATCTGGTTAATGGCGATGATGCCGCCCGCGCCGCACTGGATGCGCTCACCGAAGGCGCCCGCGCCCTGCCCGGCGAAGGTTGGGTGCAGCGTTTGCAGGAAGGCGCCCCGCTCGGCGCCGGCGAGCGTTTTCTGTTGCAGGCGCGGTTGCAGATCCTGGCGCGCAGCCCGGTGCCGGATAGCCCCTATGGCCTGGAATGCCCCACCCGCGAGCCGGCGCCGGCCTTGCTTGAAGCCGCTGCCAGCTATGCCGGCGCGCTTGGCCACATGATCCAGCCGATGGCGGCGCTGACCAAGGCGCTGGCGGCCAAGCTGGAGGATGAAACCGCCGAGCTGGATAGCGCCACCCGTGGCCGGCTGGAAGGTGCCCTGCGTGGCCTCGGCCGCCGCAAGCTGACCCTGGAAGCCTGGGCGGCAATGCTGAAAAGCCTGGAAACCGGTACCGGGCCGGAATTTGTCGATTGGTTCGCGCTGGACCGTGAGGATGGCCGCGATGTTGATCTGGGGCTTTATCGCCACTGGCTCGATCCGATGCGGCCGTTTGCCGAGGCGGTGCTGAAGCCGGCGCATGGTGTGGCGATCACCTCGGCCACGCTGCGCGATCTTAATCCCGGTTTGAGCGATGCGGCGCCGGAACAGAGCTGGCTCAGCGCCGAAATCCGCTCCGGCGCGCGCCACCTGCCGCAGCCGGCGCGGCGTGCCAGTTTTCCATCGCCGTTTGATTATGCCGCCCGCACGCGGGTTTTTGTTGTCACCGATGTGCGGCGCGACGACATGAACCAGGTGGCGGCGGCTTATCGTGAACTTTTCCTCGCCTCAGGCGGCGGCGGCCTGGGCCTGTTCACCGCCATCTTCCGCCTGCGCGCAGTGCAGAAACGTATCATCAGGCCGCTGGCCGAACAGGGCCTGGCGCTCTATGCCCAGCATGTTGATCCGCTGGATAATGCCACGCTGGTGGATATTTTCCGCGCCGAGGAACATTCCTGCCTGCTCGGCACCGATGCGATGCGCGATGGTGTGGATGTGCCGGGCGCCGCCTTGCGCCTGGTGGCGTTTGACCGCGTGCCCTGGCCACGCCCGGATCTGCTGCACAAGGCGCGCCGGGCGGCATTTGGCAATCAGGCCTATGACGACCTGCTCACCCGGCTGAAGCTGAAACAGGCTTTTGGCCGGCTGCTGCGCCGTGCCGATGATTACGGCGTGTTTGTGGTGCTGGATGCGCAATTGCCCAGCCGCCTGCTTTCGGCCTTCCCAAGCAGTGTGGAAGTGCGCCGGCTCGGCATTGCCGATGCCGTGCGCGAAACCGCCACCTTCCTGCAAACCATGCAGGCTGCGGTCAGAAATCCCGCAATTCAGCCTGGATAGCGGTTATGCCGGCGGGGCTGAGGCTGAGGCCGATATGGTTCACGCCCGGCACGATGCGCACCTGGGCGTCAGGCCGGATGGCCTTCAATTCGGGTTCATAGGCGGCGGCATTGAACAATTCGTCATTCTCACCGATCAGCACGATGGGGGCGCGGGCCTGGCGCCGGTAATCGGCGGCATAATCCTCATGCGCCTTGAAATTGGCCCAGAGCCGGAAGGAATAGGTGTAGGGCCGGCCGGCGCTGTCCTGGCGCGCAAAGGCCAGCACCGGCAGATGCTGGAAAAACCGCAGGCCGGCATTATCCAGCACCGCCAGGGCGATCAGGCGCGGCAGATGTGCGGTGGCCCAGCCGCCGCCATTCTGCCGATAAGTGGGCGATTGCGGGTGCAGCATCGGCGCCAGCAGCAGGATGCGCTCAAAGCGCTGGCCCAGGTCGGTGCCGGCCACGCGCAGGGCAAAGCCACCGCCGGCCGAGAAGCCGATCAGGCCCAGCTTGGCCTGTGGCGGCAGGATTTGCAGCAGGTCGGCCAAATCCTGTTCCATCTGGCCGATGAAATCGATATCGCCAAGCCGGCCGCTCTGGCCATGGCCGCGCATGTCCAGGGCATAGATTGTCGGTCCGCCGCCGGCATTCAGAACTTGCGCCATAGCATGCATGCCTTCGGCGCTGCCGGTGGAGCCGTGAATCAGGATCAGCGCGGCATCATCGCGGCCGGCATAGCGGCGATAGGCCAGCTTGCTGCCATCCCGGGTGGTGAGGTGCAACAGCGGCGGCAAGGCAGCCTGCTGGGCGCGGGCCTGGGCAATCGCCGGCTCAAGAATGCTGGCCAGCGGCGGCGGCGGTGCGCTGGTGCCAAGCCCGATCAGGCCGGCAAATAGCGCGCTTATGGCAAGAAAAAGCAGCAAGGCGGCAAGGGCGGCGCGTTTGAACAGATTAGGGGCCGGGCTGGGCATGGCTAGGTTTCTCCAAAAGAGCCGCAGAGTGTCGCCGGTCACAGCGCGATGCAAGCCATCGCATGGCGCCGTGCCTGGGCCTTGCCCGCAGCCGGCATGGCTTGCATAGTTCCGGCCTCGCAAGGAGAGCCAATGACCACGATTTCGCCCCAAGCCGCAATGATTTACGCCATGGTGATTGCCGCCGTGGCCGATGGCCGGATCAAGGATTCCGAACTGGAAACCATTTCCTTTGCGGTGCGCAGCCTGCCGGTATTTCGCGGTTATGGCCAGGATGCGATGCGGGTGGCAACCGGCGATTGTGTCGCCCTGCTGGATGACGAGGATGGCATCGCCGCCGCGCTTGGCCTGGTCAAGGAAGCCTTGCCCAAGGATCTGGTGGAAACCGCCTATGCCCTGGCCTGCGACATCGTGGCGGTGGATGGCAATGCCGAGCAGACCGAATTGCGTTGGCTGGAAATGCTGCGCCATGAACTGGGTGTTGAGCGCCTGCATGCCGCCGCCATCGAGCGCGGCGCGCGGGCGCGTTACCGTCCTCTGCCAGTCGCGCTTACGCGCTGAGGCTCACCCCCAGGCGCCGCCGGCCGCCGCTGCCTGGGCAAAAGCATCAAAGCTGCGTGGCGGCCGGCCGAGCGCCCGCTGCACCCCATCGCCCAGGCTTGCATTGCGGCCATCCAGCACGGTGGTGAACAGGTAGCGCAGCAGGGCGATATAGCCTGGCGCCACGCCCTGCTCGGCCATGGCCGCGAAATAAGCCTCCATCGGCACCTGGATATAAGGCAGCGGCCGGCCCAGGGCAGTGCCGATACGCTGCGTCGCCTCGGCAAAACTGAGCAATGCCGGCCCGGTCAGTTCATAAAGCTGGCCGGCATGGCGCGCCGGATCGGTCAGCGCCGCCACCGCCACCTCGGCGATATCATCGGCATCGATGAACGGCTCGGGCACCGCGCCCAGCGGCAGATGCACCGCACCGGCCTGGATGCCATCGGCCAGGAATTCCTCGCTGAAATTCTGCATGAACCAACTGGCGCGCAGGATGGTCCAGGCCGGGCCGGCCTGCTGCACCAGCGCCTCGCAGGCTTCGGCTTCAACCTCGCCGCGCCCCGATAGCAGCACCAGATGCTGCAAGCCGGCGGCAGCGGCGGCGGCGGCAAAGGCGCCGATGGTGTCGATGCCGCCGGGCGCTGCCAGATCGGGGGCATAGGCGATATAGGCGGCGCGGCAACCCTGAAAAGCAGCCGGCCAGCTAACTGGCTTCTGCCAGTCAAAAGCCGGCTGGCTGCTGCGCCCGGCGGCGCGAAATGGCACAGCCCGGGCGGTCAGCCGGGCGGCAATGCGGCGCCCGGTCTTGCCGCTGGCGCCAAGCAGCAGAATCGGGGCATCGGGCTGGGGTGATGGCAGGGTCATGGTTGGGTTCCTTTCCATTAAATATGAGCAATCCTCATATTTGTGAAAAGTGATAAAGCCTCGTATTATGTTTGGCAAGCCATAAATGAGTATTCCTCATATTTTCTTTGGAGGGTCTATGAACCAGCCGGCCGGCCGCCAGCCCAGCCAGCGCCGCAGCCGCGAGCGGGTGGAGAAATTGCTGGCTGTTGCCACGCAGTTGATTGCCGCCAGCGGCAGCGACCAGCTGCGCATGAGCGACGTGGCGCAGCAGGCCGGTGTGTCGATTGGCTCGCTGTATCAGTATTTCCCAGACAAGGCGGCGCTGATCCGCGCCCTGGCCGAGCATTACAATGCCGCCGGCCGCGCCTGCACCGCCACCGAACTGGATGCGGTGCAGGCACCCGACGAACTGGCCGATGCCATGCTGCGCCTGCTGGATGGTTATTACGCGATGTTTCAGGCCGAGCCGGCGATGCGCGATATCTGGTCCGGCACCCAATCCGACAAGGCGTTGCAGGATATGGATACGGAAGATGGCCGCTGGCATGCGGCGCGGCTGGCCGCCACCCTGCGAAGGCTTTATCCCGCACTGGCCGACCCGATGGCGGATCAGGCGCTGCTGGAACGGCGCTGTTTCCTGCTGATGTATCTGCTCTGCGCCACCGTGCGGGTGGGGATCGCCGTGGGCATGGCGGAAGGCGGCGCGATGGTGGCAGCGTTCAAGCCGATAATGCTGCGTGAACTGGCCGCTATCGCGGCCTGATCAACTGCAATGGCCGTGTGGCAACATGCAGCCGCGCCGGCAATTGCCCGGCCATGTCGCCATCAGCCTGCACCGGTTCGGCCTGCACGGGTACTGGCATGCTGGTAGCCTCGATCACCACCTCGCGCCCGCGCAGCAACTGGATTTCCGGCAATTTGTGCAGCAGGCCAAGCGGCAGCGCCAGCAAGGCGCGCGCCACGCCCCAGCGGCCGCCCAGCCGGAACAGGCAAATCTGGAAATCCGCCGCCTCCAGCCGTGCATCGGGGCAGCAGATGAAACGCCCGCCATAATAATGCCCCTTGGCGATCACCGCCGAGGCGGCCTCATGCCAGGCGCCGTCGATGCAGAGCCGGTAGCGCGGCCCATGCCAATCCAGCAGCCGGCGCAAGGATTGCAGCACATAGGCGCCCTTGCCCAGAGCGCGTTTCAGGCCGGGCGGCAGGCTGGCCACCACATGGGCATCAAAGCCGATGCCGGCCATGATGGTGAACAGCCGGTCATTCACAAAGCCGGGGAAAATCGGCCGGGCCGGGCCATGCAGCACGGCCTGCACCACAGCAGCCGGGCGCAGGGGCAGGCCGATCTCGGCCGCCAGCNNCAGCACATTGGCGGTGCCCAGCGGAAAAATGCCTAAGGGTGCGGCGCCTTCAATCGGCAGGCCGTTTGCCACTTCGGCAATGGTGCCGTCGCCGCCGGCTGCCACCACCGCGTCATAGCGCTCGGCCAGGGCATCGGCGGCAAAGGCTTCGGCATCGCCGCGTTTGCTGGTCGGGCGATATTCCACCGCGCAGCCGGCCTCTTCCAGCAGGTCGAGATAGGCTTCCAGCCGCGCCCGTTTACGCCGCCCGGCCGTGGGGTTGTAGATGATCAGCAGCCGGCGGCGGGGACGGGATGGGGTCATGCCGCCCGACTTAGCAGATTGCACCACAAGGGTTTAGCGAAAATTTGGTTACAATTTGCGGCGCTGGTATGGCGTTGACGACTAAGTTGTGCCTGTGCCGAATCCGGGGTTGACAGGGGGTTTGCGGCGGCTATAGTGCGCCACCTTGGAATTTCAGGTGGCGGCTGGGCTCAGCGCGTCGCCTTTTCACATGGATTTGGCAAGATGTTCGCAGTGATCAAGACCGGCGGGAAACAGTATAAGGTGGCGGCGGGCGACGTGCTCGAAGTCGAGCTGGTCGCCGGTGAGGCCGGTGCCACCATCGAATTCGACCAGGTGCTGGCCGTGGGCGGCGATGGCGCCACCAAGATCGGCAAGCCGCTGGTGGAAGGCGCCAAGGTCACCGCAGAGGTGATCGGTCGCACCCGGGGCGAAAAGCTGATCATCTTCAAGAAGCGCCGCCGG
>DLGP01000127.1:4555-7626 GCA_002482765.1 Alphaproteobacteria bacterium UBA7691 | reverse complement strand
TGCGACCAGACCAAGGCGAAAAAGACTAAATGAGTCGTCAAGCCCAAGGAGGATAGCCACTCACCCCCCGTGAGTGCCAGCGATAAGCCGTGCTGATGATAGTGGCAAGATCGGAGTGGCGGGGCTGGAAATCCAGTAGCCGCCGCGCCTTTTCAACATCAGCAACCAACCGGGCAACATCGCCGCTCCGTCGCGGCATCATCGCCACGGGAAAATCCCGGCCGACCGCATGAGCCACCGCTTGTAGCACTTCGCGCACGCTATAGCCCTGACCATTGCCGATATTCACCGCCTCGGCAGACGCCGTTTCGGGTAGAATCTCCAAGGCCCGAACATGCGCCTCAGCCAGATCGGTGACATGCACATAATCACGGATGCAGGTGCCGTCCGGTGTAGCAAAATCGCTGCCAAACAGTTTTATATCCGGCCGGCGGCCCAAAGCAGCTTCGATGGCAAGTGGAATCAAGTGTGTTTCGGGGTTGTGCCGCTCACCAAGCTCCCCCGCAGGATCGGCGCCGGCAGCATTGAAATAACGCAGACTGATTGAAGCCAAGCCACACGCCGCCGCCATGTCGCGCAGCATATATTCCACGAACAACTTGCTGCGGCCATAGGGGTTCTGCGGCGCCGGTGCCGCCTCCTCGGTCAAGCGTCCAGCCTCGGTAGCACCATAGATTGCCGCCGAGCTGGAAAAAATCACGCGGCGTACACCATGGCGCAGCATGGCGCGAAACAGCGCAAGGCTACCTTCCACATTGGTTTGATAATAAATATCTGGCCGCTCTGATGATTCTGCCACGCTGATCTTGCCGGCAAGATGGATCACGCCGGCAATCGGTGCTTCGACAAAAACCCGATCCAGTGCCGCGCCATCAAGAATATCACCGACATGCAGCGGCCCCCAACGCACGGCATCGCGATGGCCATGCGACAGATCATCCAGCACCACAGGCTGATAACCTTGGCCGGCCAGCGCCTTGCAGATATGGGCGCCAATATAACCGGCGCCGCCGGTCACCAGAATTCGCCGCATTCCATCTCCGCCTGAAACCATCATGTAGACCCCTGCCGCAACCGTGCCACCGCCACCTCCGGCGTCATGCCGGCAGCCAAATCGGTATAGAGCCCCTCATATTGCCGCAAACAGGCGGCGAGTGAAAAGCAGTGCTGCGCCCGCTGCCGTGCGGCCTCGCCCAGAGCCGCCCGCTGCACCGGATCGGCCAGCCTGGCCAGGCCCCGCGCCAGCGTCGCAGGATCGCGCGGCGGCACCACCAAACCGGTCTCCCCAACGGCTTCGGCATTGCCGCCAACATTAGTCACCAGCATCGGCAAGCCCGCCGCCATGCCTTCCAGGATTGCATTGGCAAAACCTTCTTCATGTGAACAAAGCAGCCCCGCATCGGCACAGCCGAGCAAAGCCGCCATATCTTCCGGCCGCTCGATCTGGCCAAGCCAGCGCAGCTGGTCGGCCACGCCATGCGCTTTGGCCAAAGCGCGCAAACCGGCACCCCAGCCCTGACGGTCAGCACCGGCACAGAGCACAACATGATCTGCCGGCAGATGCGGCGCCGCCAAGGCCAGCGCCTCAATCAAATCGGCATGGCCCTTATAGGGAATCAAATTCGCAGCCAGCAGGAAAACCAGCGTATTCTCGCCAATACCAAGCGCTTGCCGCAAGTCACCCCGCGCCCGGCTCGGTGCCGCAAGGTTCACACCGTTATGGATGATGCCAACACGCCCTGGCGGCATACCTTCATCAATCAATTGCTGCGCCACGGCTTCGGCATTGCCCAGCAGCAACGCCATGCGCCGGTGCAACCGGCGCTCCAGCCAGCCGGCCAAGCGATGCTTCGACTGATAATCATTGAGGCTGCGCCGGCTCATCAGACACGGGCCGCTGCCGGCAAGCCAAGCGGCGCCGCCGCCCACCAGATAGGCTTCCGGCAGAAAACAATGCACCAGATCAGGCTGCCATTGACGGATCAGCCGTGTGGCATTGAGAAAGCCCCAGAGCGGACGCAGCGGAAAGCGCCGGAATGGCCCGCCATGCAGCGTGACGCCGGCTGCGGCCATCGGCGGCTCCAACGCGCCGCCACGGCGCAGCAGCAAAAGCTTCACCTCAAAACGCTGCGGATTGAGGCCGGGCAGGATTTGCAGCAGATGCCGCTCGGTGCCGCCCACATCCAGACTATTGGCAATCACCAGCAGGCGGATACGGTGTGCCTGCTCTGATATACGAATGCCGGCTAAGCTGGTTAGCCCTAGCCCTGAACCGTCTGGCATGGCGCCGCCCGACATACTGCCCCCTCGGGGTTGAAAACCGGGCGGAGATTAGCCGGATGGCGCCCTGAACGCTAGAGCAGGCGCTAGATCGGGTAGATCAGTGAATTCAGGATCATTTCGCTGTCAAACACACAATCACGCCGCACCAGCAGCAGCCGGCCATCACCCTGACGCCGGAACTGGTCGCTGTAGCGGCCAACATTGAACACCTCCGAAACGCCGCCGCCGGCCATGTTGGAACCCGGCCGGGTGCGAAACACGGCATAACTCGCCTCGGCGGCGATGCAGCCATCAGCGCCATCACCCAGCAGCCGCGCCACGCCGATCACATGGCGCTGGAAATACGGCGCATGGAACAGCGTGTTGCTGATGCCATAAACCCGGTCGCGCATCATGCCCTGGCCTTCCAGTTGCATCAGGCAGAGCGGCAGGCCGGCATCATAATTCTCGCGCCCGATCACGCGATACAGCCCCTCGGGCTCAAAATATTCCGGCCAGCGGGCAAAATCCGCGGCATCCAGCGCGGCGGCATAATCGGCGTTGAAGCTGTTGATTTCGGCTTGCAGCAGCAATGCTTCCGGTGTCACAGGCCCAACTCCCGGCGCCAATAGCCATACATGCCGCGAATCAGGGTTTCGGTCACCATATGCTCGGTGGGCGCCACATCGCGGCCATCGAGTTCGCATATGGTGGCGCCTGCATCGCCTTTCTGCGCAAAGCCGGCCTGGCTGAATTCAATCACCTCGCCATCATCGGCGGAAACAAAGCCGGCCGGGCCGAACAGATTG
>DLGP01000127.1:3800-4544 GCA_002482765.1 Alphaproteobacteria bacterium UBA7691 | reverse complement strand
CTGGCGCAGCCGGCGCTGCGTCATTTCCGCGCTATCATCGCTGAAGCCGAAATGTGTCCAGGTGAAATCGAAGCTGTCCGGCCCAGCCGGGGTGATATGGCGGGTGGAGAGCGAATTAACCTGCTGCTGGATGATCAGGCTGGGAAACAGCGTGATCATGGTGACACTCGGCCCGTTCCACCATGGCTCCGGCACCACATCCAGCAGGCGCGCATCCTGCAACACCATATCGGCCTTGAAGCTGGTGACGCCCTCGGTGACGCTGCCGGCGCCGCCCTGATTACGCTGCGAGATCATCACCGCATGGCGGCCCTCGGCATCCATCACCATGCGTGAACGCTGGTCGGCACGCCACAGGCCGAAAGTGACAAACCAGGTATGCAGCAGGCCAGGATGATAGGGGTCCTTGATATTCTCCATCATCAGCTTCCAGTTGCCCGGAATGCGCTGGCGATTGACGCCCAGTATTGTGAGTGTGCGGCCCTGAAAGATGCGGTCCAGCCAGGGCATCACCTCGGGGCCGATATAATCGGCAAAACCCGGCACGGCAGCATCAAAGCTGGCAAAGATCAGGCCGCCATAACGCGCCACCTGCAATTTCGTCAGGCCATGCTGTTTCAGGTCAAAATCCGCCGGCATGCCGCCATGCACGCTGCCATCGCTCTGCTTGGCGCCATGGCGGAAGGGCAGCCCGGCCAGATCGCCGTTCAGCTTGTAGGTCCATTGGTGATAAGGGCAGACAAA